>CAYWGR010000004.1:0-64982 GCA_964458015.1 uncultured Planctomycetaceae bacterium | reverse complement strand
AGGAGGGATCAGGGACGGCAAATCAGAAATCAGAAATCAGAAATCAGAAAGCTCTAGCCCCCGCCCCTGCGTTCGCCGTGCGAACGCCGACGGCTGTCGTAACGGATCTGGGCACCGAGTTCGGCGTCGAAGTCAGTAAGAGTGGGCATACCACCTCGCATGTTTTCCGCGGTTCGGTCGAAGTGCAGCCGATACACGGCAAAAAACCTTGCGGTAAAAAAATCGTCCTTATTGCCGATCAAAGCTTGCAAATCACCGCCGATTCGGACAACGCCGAGCCTACATCGCGGCACATCAAGATCGACCCGGCAATCTTCGTCCGCGTCGAACGGCTGCCCGAACTTGCCGACGAACAAAAGCTAAAACCCTTCCGGCGCTGGGAAACTTTCAGCCGGACGCTTCGCAGCGATCCTTCATTACTGGCATATTACGATTTCCAGCGAAACGACGACGCGCCGAACGTTTTACCCAACGTGGCCGACAATGCCGACCATGCGTTCGACGGAAAAATCATGGATGCGCCCTGGGCCATCGGGCGCATGTACAACAAGCAAGCCTTGGCCTTCGACGGCGTCAAGAGTTACGTGGCGATCCATCTTCCGCGGCAATCGGACGATTTGACCCTGACGGCCTGGATCAACATCGACGCCTTAGGCAACGCATCGAACAATCTACTTGGGAGCGACGGTCAAAGTCTGCCGGGCGGCGTTCGGTGGTATTTCGATGGCGGAGATCGACATTCCTTCTTCAACGTTTTCGGAGCGCGCGGCCCTTGGCGTTTTACGGCGGAGTTCACGTTCTCACAATTCCATCGTTGGACGCACTTGGCCGTGGTTTTCGATCATAAGGCCATGCGCGTCCGATTCCACAAAAACGGCCGTCTGATCGACGAATACGTGCCTCAAGGCATCGCACCGATTCGCATCGGTCCCGCAAGGATTGGGCACTGGAACGGCAAGGAACGCTCGGAAGCGTCGGGCGATGTCGGCTTTTTCGGCCGCATCGACGAACTGGCGATCTTCGGCCGCCCGTTGTCCTCCCAGGAAATTCAAGCGATGTTCGATGCGGAAAAGCCGTTGGCGCAAAGCGATTTTGCAGAAACATCCACGAAATTGTCCAGTAAAAAGAAATAACTCAACACTCGTATTACCGGCAGGAACTGAAGAGCATGAAAACTTTTGAAATACAGTTTGAACAACCGCCTCGGCCTCCGCCGGGCCGTACTTATTCAAAAAGTATAGGACCGTGATCGTTGGGTTGCCAAACAATAACAAAACATCGTTTCATTCTTCCCGTTCTAAAAAGGAAATACCATGAACAAACAATGGATTTTTGCCGTTGCTATCGTCTCGGGCTTATGCGCGGCTGCATCGGCCGATCAGATCGACTCGGTCGGCAGTCTGATCTATCATCTCGACGCCGGCAGCGGCGTATCTTATGACGCCGGCAACGTCGTAAGCAACTGGGCAAGCACAAAAGGCAGTTATTCGTTCTCGCAAGACACATCGAGCAAAAAACCAACCTACGTGAGCAACGCCATCCATGACAAGGCCGCTATCTCGTTCAGCGGCGACACGACGGGTGGAGCTCCCGGCGTCTACGCTCCTCACGCAAGCCAATTGGTATTGAATAACTCGACGGACGTAAAAACGCTGATTCTCGTTTGCAATACCACGAGCGCCAACGGTCTCGATGGCGTTTGGGGCCAAGCAAACGGCGATTTCGGCTTGCGCCGCAATGACAATACGCAATGGCGAGGCTTGGTGGAAGGCAGCGATCCTAATGATTTCGCCTATTCGGCAAACGGCGGTTCGATGACCATCAACGGCACGGCAACCTATACGCAAGCGACCAATTCGTGGGGAATCATTGTGGCAACCTGCTACGACACCCACTCGCTCTCTTCAACGGCCCTGGGCGAGTATTTCGTCGCGGGCAGCGTTTATCCAAGACCCTGGGGCGGCCAGATCGCCGAACTCGCGGCTTTCAGCGGCACACTGACCACGGCCCAAACCAATGCCATCGTGAGCGAGCTAGGCACGAAATACGGCATCGCGGTATCCAACGTACCCGAGCCGACCAGCATGGCAATTATCCTGACCGGCGGTATTGCCTTGGTTGCTTATGCGTGGCGGAAGCGGAAATAGTTCATCCGTCATCGTGTTGATAATCGAACGTCAGTAATAAATCGGAGGTTTTCATGAAAACAACATCCATGCTCGCCATCGTTGCCGCATTGAGCTTCTGTGCGGCAGCTTCGGCCGAGTCGATCGACTCGATCGGCAGTCTGGTCTATCACCTTGACGCCGGCAAGCACGTCGAATACGACGTCAACAATCTTGTGTCCAATTGGGCAAGCACCCAAAACGGATATAACTTCGCCGCCACTACATCTTCGAAGGATCCGTCCTACGTCGCTTCCCTCGCGGCGATTAACGGCCATGCCGCCGTTGAATTCAACGGCGCTAATTACACTCAATTAGCCACGACCACTTCGGCCACGGTCCAAACGGTCATTCTCGTGACAAAAACCACCTCGACATCCGGCTTGGCCGGCGTTTGGGGGCAATACAACACCAGTTATTCCGACGTCGGCATCCGCCGCGGAGACAATAACCAATGGGGAAATGGCAACAACAACGACTTCGCTTTCAATGGCACACAGCTTAATCAAGACGGCAGCGTCGCCGGCATTTATCATGGTTCGATGACGATCAACGGCATATCAACCTATACCCAAAACGTCGGAGAATGGGGAATTATGGTGGCCTCGGCCGATTCCGCCCAAACGTGGGCAGGCACGGCCATCGGCGATTATTTCGTGTTAGGCGGCATAGATCCGAGACCCTGGTCCGGCCAAATCGCCGAAGTTGCAGCTTTCAGCGGAACTCTGACCACGGCCCAAACCAATGCCATCGTCAGCGAGCTTGGCACGAAATACGGCATCGCGGTATCCAACGTGCCGGAGCCGACCAGCATGGCAATTATCCTAAGCGGTATTATTGCCTTCGCGGCGTATGCATGGCGGAAGAGGCAATAATTTGAAGATTTGGGATTTGGAGATTTGGGATTTCAGATCAAGGAAGCTTCTGTTATCGAGGAGGTTCTGCTATGTTGCTAAGAAATGGGATCCCAAATCCCAAATCAACAAATCCAAAATCGCTACACGGTTTTACACTCGTTGAGCTTTTGGTGGTGATAACCATCATCGGCATTTTGATTTCGCTGCTTCTGCCGGCGGTGCAATCGGCGCGAGAGGCAGCGCGACGTTTGCAATGCAGTAATAATCTGAAACAAATCGGGCTTGCTTGTCTGAACCACGAACAGGCGCATGGATTTTTTCCGACGGCCGGTTGGTTCGCGAGTTACCAAGGTTTCGTTGCCGGTGATCCCGATTTGGGCGTTGGAACGGAACAGCCGGGGAATTGGCTATTCAATATTCTGCCTTTCATGGAACAGCAGGCATTACATGATCTGGGAGCAGGCCTGACTGCGGCGGAAAAGAAACCGCTGTTCGCCAAACGTGAGCAGACGCCTTTGGCGGCGGTGATTTGTCCCAGCCGACGGCAACCGGGCACGCATCCCGTCTATTCCGGCCGCTCGTGGACGAATTGCGACCCGCTTACCTCGGGCGCGAAAATCGATTACGCCGCCAACTCGGGCGATTGCACTTCGCCCGGCGAATCGGCAGATCCCACCACCGGCGTTTTTTATCATCAAAGCAAGACGCGGGTGGCGAGCATCACCGACGGTCTGAGCAATACCTATCTCATCGGGGAGAAGTCGTTATCGCCCGACTATTACCAAACGGGGCAATCCGGCGGCGATGACGATACGCTTACCGAGGGCGCGAACTGCGATAATCTGCGGTCAACGCTCTACTTGCCGGTCGCCGATCAGCCGGGCAGCGACGCCTGTTTCATGTTCGGCAGCGCCCATACCGGCGGCTTCAATATGTCGTTGTGCGACGGTTCCGTCCGCTCGATCAGTTATTCCATCGAAGCAACCGCGCACCAATATCTCGGCAACCGCAAAGACGGCGTGCCGATCGACGGCAGCAAATACTAAGGCCAAACGCCATTGCCGGCGGTCGTTGCTTTGCCTGCATTTTTTTATTATGTGGCTTATTTAGCCGCCTAGCTCCGCCGTGCCTATCACTTCGTAGATAGGCCCTTCGCGCGTCAGGGTGCTGCAAAAAACGGTTGCTTTGCGCACCGTCATCACGCCGATCAGGTCGTCGGCATGTTGTTGAAGCAGCGTGCCGAGTTCCGCGATGCCCGGCCCCGCGCCGCGGACGCGGCCAATGGTCAGATGCGTTTGGAAACGGCGGTGTTCCTGGCGATAGCCAAGTTCGGCCAGCGCGGCTTCGATGCGGTCGTGAAGAATCACCATTTGATCCTCGCCCTCTTTCGCACCGATCCAAACCGTGCGAGGTCGGGCGATATTTGGAAACGCACCCGCCCCGCGAATTTCCAAATCAAAGGGTTCCACGTGGGACGCCCCCTCGCCGACGGCTCGGCACACGTCAATAACTTCCCGCTGATGAACATCGCCCAAGAATTTCAGCGTTAGATGCAGATTATGCGTCTCGACCCAATTCACGTCGGCGGCCGTGCCTTCCAAAGCGGCGATCAACTCGCCGGCGCACGAGCGGATTGGCTTGCTGATCTCCACGGCAACAAAAGTGCGAAGTGTTTTTTTCATAAAATGTCAGAAAAAGAGAGCCACTACTGAACGGGAACACTAATCTACGCTAATGTTCTCATAGGATTAGTGCCTATCAGCGGTAATTAGTGTTCCGTATTTTCTTCTGCTTAAAAGCTTAGCATTCTCTTGTATTCATCCATCCGTTGATCGATATCTTCGCGCCGAATTTGGCGCAGTCGATCGAGGCTGAAATCTTCCACGGTGAAGCTGGCGGCAAGCGTTCCGTAGGCCATGGCCTCTTTCAGCGTTTTCGGCTCGAAGTTGTCTTGTTCGGCCAGATAGCCCATCATGCCGCCGGCGAAGCTGTCGCCCGCGCCGGTCGGATCGATGACGCGCTCGGTGGGATAGGCCGGCAGCACGTAGGTTTCATGCTTGCTGAAGAACATGGCCCCATGCTCGCCTTTCTTAATCACGACGAACTTGGGCCCCATGGCTCGCACCGTGCGACCGGCGCGAACCAGATTATCATCGTCGGTCAGCAATTTCGCTTCGCTGTCGTTAATGACCAGCCCGTCGATCCGCTTCAGCACTTTATCTAGCCCGTCGCGCTCGGTACGAATGTAGTGGTCCATCGTATCGGCCACCACCAGCGACGGTCCCGTGCATTGATCGAGCACCTTTAGCTGATGGGCGGGCGAACCATTGGCTAAAAACAGAAACTTGCACCGGCGGTACGGCTCGGGCAGGACCGGATCGAAATCGACCAACACGTTCAACTGCAAATCGAGCGTCTCGCGGTCGTTCATATTTTTCATGTACTTGCCGCGCCAGCGGAAGGTCTTTCCACCGGGAATGATCTGCAAGCCCGACGTATCAATGCGTCGGGCTTGGAGCATTTGGGTGTTTTCTTCCGGCCAGTCCTCGCCGACCACGCCGGCCAGCCGCACCGTCGTAAAAAAGCTTGCGGCATACGAAAAGAAAACGGCCGACCCGCCCAGCACGTTATCGCGTGTTTCGATGGGCGTTTCGACACTATCCAAAGCTACCGAACCGACGACGCATAGTGGCATGGAATTAAATCTCCGTATTCTATCTGGTAAAAATTCTTGTTCTGAAAAGCCCTGCCGCTACACTTCTTAACCCTTCTTCGCAATCTTCGCCCAGGTATCTACCAATGATACCGTGCGATTGAACACTAGCTTTTCGGCGGTCGAATCCGTATCGACGCAGAAATAGCCGAGCCGCTCGAACTGGAATCGGCTGCCGAGCGATGCGCCTTTCAAGCTTGGTTCAACATAGCAGCAAGGCAATCGTTCCAAGGAGTTCAGATTCATGTTGACGATGAAATCCTGCCCTTCGGGCACGTCGTAGGGATTCGATTTGGTGAACAGGTGATCGTAGAGCCGCACCTCGGCCTCGACTGCATGTTGGGCGGAGACCCAATGGATCGTGCCTTTCACCTTGCGGCCGTCGGGCGTATTGCCGCCGCGCGTGGCCGGATCGTAGGTGCAATGCACTTCGACCACTTCGCCCGTCTTCGGATCTTTCACCACGCTGGTGCAAGTGACGAGATAGGCGTAGCGCAGCCGCACTTCCTGGCCGAGCGTCATGCGGAAATACTTTTTGGGCGGCACTTCACGGAAGTCGTCCTGCTCGATGTACAATTCGCGAGAGAAGGGGACCAGCCGCGTACCGGCCGAGGCATCCTCGGGATTGTTGATCGCTTCCATTTGCTCAACTTGGCCTTCAGGATAGTTATCAACAATCACCTTTAATGGACGCAGAATGCCCATGACGCGATTGGCCCGCTTGTTCAAGTCGGCCCGCACGCAATGCTCGAGCAACGCATAATCCACCGTGCTATCGACCTTCGACACACCGATCGTCGCACAGAAATCGCGGATCGCTTCGGGCGTAAAGCCACGACGCCGGATGCCGCAAATCGTCGGCATCCGCGGATCGTCCCAGCCGCTTACCGCGCCCTCCTTCACCAGCTTGAGCAAAAATCGCTTGCTCATCACGGTGTAGGTCAAGTTCAACCGAGCAAACTCGATCTGTTGCGGCGCGAAAATGCCGAGTTCGCGGATGTACCAATCGTAGAGCGGCCGATGGTTCTCGAATTCCAACGTGCAGATCGAATGCGTGATCCGCTCGATCGAGTCGGACTGCCCATGCGTAAAGTCGTAGGTCGGATAGATGCACCAATTGTCGCCCGTGCGATGATGCGAAGCGCGTAGAATGCGGTACATCACCGGGTCGCGCATGTTGAGGTTGGGCGAAGTCATGTCGATTTTGGCGCGTAGCGTTTTCGATCCGTCCGGAAATTCGCCGGCTTTCATCCTTTGGAACAAATCGAGGTTTTCTTCGACCGAGCGATCGCGATAGGGGCTATTTGTGCCTGGGGCGGTCAGTGTGCCGCGCGTCTCGCGCACCTGGTCGGCCGAGAGATCGCATACATACGCCTTGCCGGCCTTGATCAGTTGCACGGCCCACTCGTAAATCTGTTGGAAATAGTCCGACGCGTAATAGAGCCGGTCGTCCCAATCGAATCCAAGCCAGCGGACGTCCTCCATGATCGAATCCACGTATTCGACATCTTCTTTGCATGGATTCGTGTCATCGAACCGCAGATTGCACAGCCCGCTGAACTCTCGGGCGATGCCGAAGTTGAGGCAGATCGACTTTGCATGTCCGATATGGAGATATCCGTTCGGCTCCGGCGGGAACCGCGTGTTCACTCGCCCGTTGTGCTTGCCGGTGCGATTATCTTCACGAATCATCTCACGGATGAAGTCGGTCGAGGTATTTTCATTAGGGGCGGAATTCTCGGTCGTCATGGTCACCTTCTCGTGTACATGCAAGGGGTCGTTTTACAAATTTACGACATTCTTGGCACGGCAGTCCTTTTCTACGTATTTTGCCCGAAACTCGGCTTTTCACCAAGCCCAGGACAGACGATTTTATCCCTTCGGCCGGGCAATTTCCCGCTCGATGGCCGGCATCCGTGTTATCCAATACCATCGCGGCATCATCACGCTCAGGATTAAGAATACCAGCACCATCGGCCAGCCAAAGGCAAACTCAATCCATTTTTCTCCGGGAATGTGATGATAAAGCAATAAAGTAAGAACCGCAGTCTGCACGGTATACAAGATACCCCAAAGAAAAGTAACAGCTTGCCATGCCGTCAAATAATAACTGCTCTTCCGTATCTTTTCCGGTATTGCTTCCGTTACTTCCTTACCTAAGAACAACAGGATCAAGGGCCTTTTTGTACACGAAGAAACGAAAAACACAACGGCCAGCGTACCCTCGTCAATGATCGGCACAAACGAATACGCAGTCTGCCACGTGGGATGTCGGGCAGCCAACACGTGGGCGGTCAACTGTGTGGCAATCATAAAAAAGGTAATGACCGCAAACACATTGGGCTGCTTCGTGCGTTGCCAAGCGACAGCAAAAAAGAGAACGCATACGGCCATCGCCGTCAACGCCCCAAGCATCGGCATCTCAGCCATACCGCTGGCTTGCATCAACACGAGCGGTAGAAACAATCCGAAGACAAACCCGCTCCAAGGAACCTTAGGCAGGCTACTAAGAAAGAGACTCCAAAACGAGAGGGATGGTTTTGAGCATATTGTTTCCATATCTTTCAACTACCACCCTCAGCTCCCCCGCTTCATCGCTCGCTCGATCCGTCTTAAAACACACTCGCGGCCAAGGATCGCTAAAGTGTCGAACAGCCCTAGACCGATCGACTTGCCGGTTGCGGCCACACGCACGGGATGAATGATTTGGCTGATCTTGATGCCTTCCGTTGCGACAAAATCGTGCATCATGGCATCCAATGTCGTAGCATCGAATGGCTCGACCGTGGCCAATCGGTCGCGGAATTTCGCCAATAATGCGGCCCCATCGCCCGCGCGCAAATGTTTTTCGAACGCTTGCTCGTCGTACTGCAAAGCGTCATCGGCATGAAAGAAATCGGCAAACGCCAGGATATCACCCGACACTTTGATGCGGTCACCGGCGGCGACAATCACTTTCGCAATCAATTCCTGTTGATCGGCCGTCGGGGGCGTGGAGACCAACTTGGCTGTTTCCAAAAACGGCGTTACAAGCTCGCATTTCCGTTCGAGCGGAAGCTGCTGGAAATGCCAATCCTCGAACGCCTGAAGCTTCTTCGGATCAAAACTGGCCGGGGCCTTATTCACGCGGTCCAAGGAGAAGCTTTGGATCAATTCCTCGCGCGAAAAATGCTCGGTCTTATCGTCCAACGACCAGCCCAGCAGGGCCATGTAATTGATAATTGCGTCCGGCAAGTAGCCGACCGTCTTATAGAAATCAACGATTACAGGATTAAAGGCATCGGCTTCCACCGCATGGCCGATCTGCTCGGCAATTTTTCGGCCGTGTTCGACCAGTTGGGCGAAGTCGCGGTTTTTGAGATATTTGTCCAGCTTCCGCTTGCTCAGCTTGTTGCGGCTGCCGGGCTCGGCCACGAAAGGCAAATGCGCATAGATCGGCCGAGGATAGCCCAATGCTTCAAGAATGAAAACCTGACGCGGCGTGTTCGACAAATGCTCTTCGGCACGAATGACGTGCGTGATCTGAAGGTCGAAATCGTCGACCACATTGGCCAAGTGATAGAGGCATGAGCCATCGGTCCGCTGAACGACGTGATCTTGCTCGCGCACCCACTCGAATTCGACCCGGCCGCGAACCAAATCGTCGAGGACCAGCGTGCCTTCGGTGGGCATCTTTAGACGCACGACCGCCTGACGCCCTTCGGCCTCGAACTTCGCTCGCTCGGCAGGCGTTTCGGCCATAAAGCGGCGGCTGTATCGAAACGGCCGCTTCTCGCGCTCGGCTGCTTCACGCTCGGCCTGCAACTCGGCCGTCGTGGCGTAATCATGGTAGGCATGGCCGGAGGCCAAGAGCCGTTCGACCGCCGCACGATAGCGATCCGCCCGCTGCGATTGATAATAAGGCGCAAAAGGTCCGCCGATTTCAGGCCCTTCGTCCCAATCGATGCCCAGCCAGTGCAGACCGTCCAAGATCGGCTGCAACGCTTCTTCCACGTTTCGCTCTTGATCGGTGTCGTCGATCCTGAGGATAAACTGCCCCCCATGTTGCTTCGCGAAAAGCCAATTAAACAGTGCGGTGCGTACCCCCCCAATGTGCAAATAACCGGTGGGACTTGGAGCGAATCGTGTGCGAACCATGAAACTAGTGGGATAGTGGTTAGTGGATCGTGGCGTAAAGAGCCCTTCTACCATGCACGGTCAGAAATGAGGCATTTTCCCCGAGGTGAAGCAATGTCGCAGTTCAAGCCGCGTGGGATATATCGTGACAAAACATGGCCCAACACACAAGAGGAGCGGTTTCTTGCTTAGGGCCGATCAGCAAAATGGCGGGCCATCGCTTCGCTTGATCCGCCCTACGCATTTCTATGGTGTGCAACTGCCAAGAAACACGGCGGGCAAGCCCGCCCGCTTCACAGTTTATCTATTTTGGCCATAGAAAAATTTTATCTATTTTGACCATAGAAAATTACAGTACCCTGGTTTTTGCCTTTCTTGACCCGCACGATCCACGAATGGCTAGGAAAGCCCCCGCCGTTCACGTTCGGCCCGTTCGCGAAGCAGTTTTTCTTTCAGGGCCCTTTTTTCGCCCTTGGTCAGCTTGCGATTGATGGGGGATGCGATAGTGTCATTTTTAGGGGGAGAAAAAGAAGCTGTTGTGGCAGGGCGTTGATAAGTCGTCGGTTGCGGCGTGACATGCGGCGGGTCGATCTTTCGCCATCGAACGCTCGAGGAAGAGGTCGTGGCTGTTTCCTCGCATTCCAAATCCTCTTCCACCTCGGGTTCGGCATCCTCTTCGCCATGCGGCAGCAGCCCCTGGGCGTCCTGAAGCACATGCCGGGCAAAAAGCGTAATGGCCGTGAGCAACATTAAATTGCCCAACATTTCAATCCCGGTTAAAAACATGATCTGCCAGCCGGAATCTTCGAAGGGGCTCCAGCCAAGGCGACCGGCAATCGCCAACGTAAAGAAAATCGCCGCTGTTGCCAGCCAAGCCACGGCCGAGAGACTAGCTCGCATATCCATCACGATCCGCGAGCCCACGGAACCCAATAGGAAAACATAGAAGACGGCCCACCAAAGAGAACCGTCGCCCGCCAAGGAAGTGCCCGTCAGAGAGACCATCATGTGCCGAAATGCTTCGCGTAGATTGGCCGCTTGATCGGCAGCCAATAAAAACCAGCAAGCCGCGGCCCAAAGCCAAATGCGGTAGCGTCCCTGATAGTCATCCGTGCGATATCGACGCACTGTGTAGACTAAAATCGACGCTCCCGCCGTTGCGAGCAATAACAGCGAAGAAAACCAATTTGCCAAACTGCCTTTCGAGGCCAAATCGAATGCCGAGAACATCGTGCCGCCCTCGGCAGCACAATCCAGCATCCAGACATACAAGAACTCAAGGCTCGTGATAACTGCCGTCAAAGCGGATACGACAACGACCAAGCTCAGCGCACGTTGGGGAATCAGGTCGAGCAGCCGCCATTGTTGTTCCAGAAACTCGGCATCCCCGTAATGGTCTGACTTCCTAGGCAGGGGGGTATTTTCAGTTCCCATACGTCGATCACTCCAATTGTCGGAATGCGACAAATCATCCGTCAACAACCGGCGACGCCGGTCGTCGCGTTGACCAAAATGACAAAACGTACTGGACGATCCAAGCGACATAATGGCTAGCGATCCCTGCTGGCGCGGGGTGTTTCAACTTCCTTTCGCCAAACACCCACTATCACGCTTCGGCAGGTCGTTGCAAGCAACTCAAAATCATCTCAGCCATCTATCCCTCTTTGCGTATACGGTACAGATTTCCACTATTTTCCGGCTATTCATGCGTTTCCCGCATTTTTCACCGTGGGCCAAGGCTACATCAACTCTTGGCGGGGCTGCGCAAACCAATCAACCGTTATTCCACACCATGAAAGAAAACCAGGGCCAATCAATTGTTGAATTTGGGAAAAGCGTAGGGCGGGTCAAGCGAAGCGATAGCCCGCCATTTTGCGAGGAATTCAAGGCGGGCCATCGCTTCGCTCGCCCCGCCCTACATTTTGGCCGGAATCATAAAACCATTCGGGGGGGGCTGGTTTTGCAACGACTATTTCCAGACTCACACAACACTGCCATCTTTTTCTAGCTTGTCTATTTTGACCTAAGTGCTTAAGTAAACTAGGCTTTCATTACAGACTATACCCATCTTGAACTGCACCCCAAGCATCTTGTGAGAAGCTGTAGCGATGCTTCTCCAACAAGATAGACGTGAAGATTGCGCCTATGAGCATTACCCCTAGTCCTTTAACACAGAACGCCCCATCCGGAGTTTCCGTGCCGCTTGTCACGTCGGCTCCTTCTTCACCGGATCGTTGGATCGGGGAACTTCATGCTTTGCTGCAAGAGCTTGAAGCGATAACCTCGGCCCATCACACGCTGCCTCCGGTTTTTGATGCCTCGATCGACGATCGACTCGTACAAGTTCGCTTGGGCGTGGTGGCAAGCTTATTTACGGCCTTGCAATGCAAGAACGCCGCCGTGGCAGGACATTCCCTGCGCGTCGCGTTGACCTGTTCGGCCTGGGCTCTGAAATTGAACCTGCCCGAAAAACAACGCGATATCATCGAAGTGGCGGCTCTCTTGCACGACATCGGGGTCATCGGCGTTCCCGATCATATTTTACTCAAGGCCGATATGCTCGACCCTTCGGAAGCGGCCGTGATGGCGAGCACTCGAAAAATGAGCTTGGATATCTTGAGCCGCAGTTGCACTTCTCCGGAAATACAGGAAATTGTCGAGAACATCGCAACATGGTTTGACGGCAGCCGAAAGAATCACCCCTTGCGAGGGCGCGAAATTCCATTGGGCGCACGAATGATCGCCATCGCCGAAGCATTCGACGCCATCACTACCGATCACGTCTACAGGCCCGCGCGATCCCAAGAAAGGGCAATCGCCGAATTGTTCGAATTTTCGGGCACGCAATTCGATCCCGAGTTGGTCCAACGCTTTGTTGATTTTCGCCAGGAAGATCAGGCGGCGGCGCGATGCGAAACCGCTCATCGCTGGCTGCACGCATTGGAACCGGGCGTGACGGATACCTTCGGCAAATTCCGCGACGTGCCTTCCGCGGAACTCGAATCCGTCGTCGGTTTTCAGTTCAACGAGCGTTTGCTCGATAATATGTACGACGCCGTGGTCTTTATCGACGCGGCCGGGCACATTACGCTCTGGAATCGCGGCGCGGAACGTCTCACCGGCATCGCCGGAGCGAGTTTGCACGGGCAAGTATGGCGTCCGGAACTGCTACGATTGTCCGACGAAAAAGGACACCCCATTAACGAAGTCGACTGCCCCGTGCAAATTGCCATCAATTGCGGCGTGCAGTCGATCCGAAGGCTCACGATTAACGGAAGAAATCAACAGCCCGTGGCGGTCGATACCCACGCCATCCCGGTGATCGACGACAAAGGCATTTCCCACGGCGCGATCTTGCTGTTTCACGACGCTTCCTCGGAAACTTCGCTGGAACAACGATGCCAGAAGCTGCATGAAAAGGCCACGAAAGACCCGCTGACCCAAGTAGCCAATCGCGCCGAATACGACCGCGTTCACGCCATGTTCGTCGCTGCTCACCAACAGCAGCAAGTGCCGTGCAGTCTGTTGATGTGCGACCTCGATCATTTCAAGTCGGTGAACGACACCTTCGGCCATCAAGCGGGTGATGAAGTCATCAAGTGCCTGGCGTCGTTGATGAAGAGTTCCTGCCGCCCCGGCGATCTCGTGGCACGATACGGCGGCGAGGAATTCGTCATGCTATGCGCCGATTGCGACAACGCCTCGGCCGTTCGACGCGCGGAGCAAATCCGCAAATCGCTCGCGCAGATTTCACAACCCAAATTGGATGGGCGAAACGCGACCGTCAGCTTCGGCGTTACCGAAATTCAGCCGGGCGACACCCCCGAGACCATGTTGCGACGCGCCGACCGCGCCTTATTGATGGCCAAAGCCAATGGGCGCAATTGCGTCGTGCAGCTTGGCACCGGCGGCGCGACCGAACCCGCTGAACCGCAACCGACCTCGTGGCTTTTGGGCACCGTTCGCCCCAAAGCATTGCTCAAGCAAGAATTGGTCACCCCGGTTCCCGTCAAAATCGCCATCGAAAAGCTGCGCGGTTTCGTGGCCGATCATCGGGCGAAAATCATTTCCGTCAACGCCAACCAGATGCGGTTGGAAATCGAGGATAAACCGACCAGCCGACTGCGGCGTTTGACCGACCGCTCGACCATTTTTTGGATCGACCTTTCCTTCGAGGAAGAACGCCTGCAAAAGCAGCACGACAACGGTTCCGTTTCGCCCGGCTCGGGAACCACGCGAACGCGAATCAGCATTACCGTCACGCCGCGTAAGAATCGCGATCGTCGCCGCGACGACACGATGGCTCGTGCCCGCGAAATGCTGGTCAGTTTCCGGTCGTATCTAATCGCCTCGGAAGAAGATGGCGGCCCGCCGGTCAGTTCGCTTTCTCGCGCCAAGCGCATGCTCGCGCCCTGGCTGAGGAAGTAGAAGAGATGGGTGAGGAATAAAACTTTATTGCACACCTCTAGCATTGTTCAAGCAGCCGAACGGTTTCCGCCGTGGCGCCAAGCTGGGATTGCACGAAAGATTGAGCTCGTTGCCCCAACGCAGGCGCATAGGCGGGCTCTTCTAAACAACGGCGGACAAATCGTTTGAACCGTGCCGCATCCTGCACCACCACGGCAGCGTCATGCTCGAGCATTGCCGCCACGATATCGCGAAAGTTCCACGTGTTGGGCCCGAACGAAACCGCCGCGCCGTAGGCCGCCGGCTCGATCATATTCTGACCGCCGCGGTTGCCCATGCTTCCGCCGACAAAAGCAATCTTGGCCGTTCCCCACCATGCGCCCAACTCGCCGACAACGTCGATCAGCAGGACGCGAGGGGCAGGGGAGATTGGGGATTGGGGATCGGGGATTTGTTGATTGGAGATTTGAGACTTGCCGATTTCTTGCCCCGTTAGGTCCGTTCGCCGTTGCCATGCGACGCCGGATGCTTCGAGCAACTTCGCCACTGATTCAAAACGCTCCTTGTGGCGCGGCACCAACACTAGTCTTAATTGCGGCCATTGTTCGCGCAGTTCCTGAAACGTTTCCAATGCCATCGCCTCTTCCGGCTCTTGGGTGCTGCCGGCCAGAAGCACGATATCGTCCTCGGTAAAGCCGGCCAGCGCAGCCAAGCGTTGCGTAGCTGGATTATTTCGATCCGTCTGGGCTCCGTCATACTTCATCGAACCAGTGACACGCACCGATTCCGGCCTTGCCCCCAGCTTGCGAAATCGCTCGGCATACGTTTCATCCTGAGCGGCGATTAAATCAATTTGTTGCAAAAGCCTCGCAACCAAGGGACGAATCCGACGATAGCCGCGAAAGCTTTTTTCGCCCAAGCGGCCATTGATGACCGCCACTCGGGCTCGATGCTGTTTGGCCGCGTGAATCAGATTCGGCCAGAGCTCCAACTCGGCCAGCACCAACACATCAGGCCGAATCCTTCGCATGGCGGCTTTCGCGGCCCAGGAGAAATCCAAAGGGCAATAAAACACCGTATGTTGCGAGTATTTTTTTTGGGCCAGCTCCATCCCGGTCACAGTGGTGGTCGAAATCACGCATTCCCAGTCGGGCTGCGTCTCCTGAATGCGTTTCAACAGCGGCGCAAGCAGATTTACTTCGCCGACACTCACGGCATGGAGCCAAAGACGCTTTTTTTTGCCGTCGGCCGCTCTTCGCGGCACAAGCCCGAGCAATTTCGCGCCATATCCCTCGCGATATTTCCCCTTGCGCAGCGATTGCCACACGAGCCACGGCAGGCTCAGAAAAATGAGGAGTAGATAGACGAGATTAAGCAGATACGGCAACAGGAGGAATTCCTTCACGACAAGTGTGTACCTATGTCATAATCCGGTCGATTTGTCCCATGTGTCATCTTCAATCACAAATGAGCCATGCACACCAAGAACATACTGTGACTCCAAGTACTTGAACAACTTCATGCCCCGCTCGTAACCCAGTTCTTTGAACTGTAAATCAACAAAACACACGTGTTTCTTGTTGCCTGGATACGTATAAAAGCAGCAGTACTTCCTGAACTAATCCCGTACCTATCCATGACCGTGCTTGACGACAAAAGACATGCCTGATTTCAAAATACTCCTAGGAGTATTGGCAACCACCGGGTCCAACAAACAGTCTGCTTGGCAGCCTGCCTTTCTGAACCATCAACCAAACTTCTTACCCTTGGTTACAGGTTGCGGCTTTGCCGGTCTCACAAGTCGATCAGCATACTTCTCTTCTTGGAGTTTCATGTAGTATTCAACGAGTCGCTTCGGATCATGGCCGCATTGTTCCGAGATGCGGTGGCGCGCCTCGCGAACTCGAGCAATCGTGGGATCGGGTTTCATTTCACAGCTCCTCGGCAAGGAGTTCAAGCGGAGTGACCAGGCACGGAACGTGGAGTCCCAGCATTCCATTGATAATTCGGATATGTTGAAATTTATTGGCATTAGCCAGATGTTGACAATTCCAAGTCAAGAGAAAATCGCACTTGTGATACGACGCCATCGCCAGATGAAGAGCATCGCCCGCGGGATCCGCCGGCATCAGCGAGTGGCGAATATATGTCTCCACGATTTCCCAAACTTCGCTCTCCATGGGAAGCACGGGGATTTCGGCCACCAAGGCAAGGACGTCTTGCTTGGTAGGATAATCGCCGGCGCTCAATTCATCAAGAACCGCAGGACTGGTGAAGACTTCGTAGGACTCGCTCTTAAAGTCCCACCAATGTTGCGTCCAGTTCCGACGCACAACGGCCTCTGCGTCTGTCCGAGTCTCACAATAGAAGCTTGGTATGGATGTTTCAATATAAACTCTTGGAAGGGTCATTTGGTTGTTCCTGCATTACCACATGTCTTGGATGCAGTGATGTGCACCGCGTGGACGCGGCAGTTCAACTCCGCCACTACGTACTCCCCCCCAATCTCTACTCCCTAACGCTCAGCTTTTCTTCATGCAACAATTCTTAAACTTCTTGCCGCTGCCGCAGGGGCAGGGATCGTTGCGGCCGACGTGCTGTTGACGGTTGCGGATTGGTTGCGGCTTGTGGTCCACTTCTGTGCCTTCGATGGCCGCTTGCTGCTGGGCGGCAATCTCGCCGGCCGATTGGGCGTCTTGATGGATGGCTTCCGATTCCTTCCAGGTCGAACCGACGAAGCTTTCGTCGAGCTGTTCCATGCGGAAGATCAGGTCGGTCACGCGCTCGCCGACCGAATCCCACATCTGCTCGAAAATGCGCATGCCTTCGCGTTTGTACTCGACCTTCGGATCGACCTGGGCATAGCCGCGCAAGCCGACGCTGCTGCGCAGGTGGTCCATCGAAAGCAGATGATCTTTCCAAGCGGTGTCGAGCAGTTGCAACACCAACGCCCGTTCCATTTTCCGCATTTCCGGGCGATACATTTCCTCGACGGCGGCGGTCAGATGACGTTTGAGCCGCTCCTCGTCGCCTCGCATCATCTCTTCGGGCGTCAACTCGTAGCGGTATTTCTCGTTCAACCAAGCCGAAAGCTCGGTGAGCCGTCCGTTTTCCTGGGCCGTGCGCAAGGCCGTCGCCGTGGGCGTATCGGGCGTAAAGATGCGGCCGAGCCATGCGTGGGCTTCGGTGAGCGCGGCCGACAGCCCTTTGGCAAATTGCCGACTATGTTCGACCAGCAGCGCACGAACTTCGTCGCGCTGCTTGTTCTTCAAGTCTTCAATGCTCAACTCGACGCCGAATCGACCGGCCGCCCATTGGGCCAACTCCTCGCGTTCGTAGCGTTTGTGCCCCGTGGCGTCGCGCGTCGTGAAGTGGTACAAGCCGGCCATTACCGGATAGGCGTCTTCTTTCTCTTCATACGTCGCCCGGGCTTTCTCTTGGACCAACCGTTTGAACGAGGGGAGATCCAAATCGCGCACCGTATCGATGCCAAGTTCGATGCCGAACTTGTGACGCACCCAGTTGCAGGCGGTTTGGATGCCGAAATCGGGCCGAAGGAATTGCTCGCCCTCGCTCAGGTCGATCTTTTCGACGGCCGCCCGGGCACGTTCAATCAGGAAATCGCCGACTTGATCGCGGCCGAGCTGCTTCAGGTCGCGGTCGCGAAGGCTCAGGTGCCATCGGGTGTTCGCGATTTTGGCCAGGGCCTCCCAATTCCATTCGCCGGGATCTTCTTCCTCGGGCAGATTTTCTTCCAGCGCTTCCAACACTTGGCCCTCGGCCATGCGTTCGGCCTGTTCGCGGGCGTAGGTCTCGGCTTCGGCGAACGTCATGCCGCGGAAATCGCGGGCCTCGAACTCGACCGACAATTGCTTGGCCGCCCAACCGGCGAACGTTTCGGTGCCGTAGTCCTTGTCGAGGAATCGGGTCAGATAGTGTTCGACCTGCTGGTCGATCATGTCGAGAATCAACTGTTTGCAGTTCGCGCCGTTGAGGATGTTTTGGCGGTAGCTATAAACCCGCTTCCGCTGCTCATCCATCACCTCGTCGTACTCGAGAAGATTTTTACGCACTTCAAAGTTGCGTTCTTCGACTTTCTTCTGCGCACCTTCGATGCGGCGCGATACCATGTGGCTTTCGATGGCCTCGCCTTCTTTCATGCCGAGCCGGGTCAGCACGTTCTTGACCCATTCACCGGCGAAGATGCGCATCAGGTCGTCTTCCAACGAAAGGTAGAAGCGGCTGCTGCCGGGGTCGCCTTGCCGGCCGCAACGGCCGCGAAGCTGGAGGTCGATGCGGCGTGCCTCGTGGCGTTCGGTGCCCATGATATGCAGGCCGCCCATGCCGGCCACGACGCGGCCTTCGGCCTTCATCTGTTCGCGCTGCTCGATTTCGCGAACCAGCGTGTCCCACTCTTCCTGCGGCACTTCAAGCCGGGTGGGATATTTCTCCTGAAGTTTCGCCCAGGCCATGGCTTCGGGATTGCCGCCCAGGATGATGTCGGTACCGCGTCCGGCCATGTTCGTGGCGATGGTCACGGCGTTGAGCCGCCCGGCTTGGGCCACGATCTCGGCCTCGCGCTGGTGATGCTTGGCATTCAAAACCTGGTGCGTAATGCCGCGTTTTTCCAGCAAGCCGGAAATCAATTCGCTGCGTTCGATCGAAACCGTACCGACCAAAATGGGACGGCCGCGATGGTCGATTTCCTTGATCTTCTTCTTGGCAATCGTTTCGCGTTCCTTGCTGCCCTTCGGCTGGAACTCGACCGCCTCGTCGGTTTCGTGAATGATTTTGCCGAGGTATTCCTCGCCTTTCTCATTCACAAGCACGTCCCACTTGTTCATCCGCTCGATTTCGTCGGCGATCGCGTTGTATTTTTCGGGTTCGGTGCGGTAGATAACGTCGGGATGGTTGATTCGCTTCAGCACCTTGTTCGTGGGCACGGCGATCACGTCGAGCTTGTAGATTTTCCAGAATTCCGCGGCTTCGGTCATCGC
Source organism: uncultured Planctomycetaceae bacterium (assembly GCA_964458015.1). Taxonomy (GTDB): domain Bacteria; phylum Planctomycetota; class Planctomycetia; order Pirellulales; family Thermoguttaceae; genus CAYWGR01. Next base: position 45,727 of record CAYWGR010000004.1, on the reverse strand, counting down.
CGTACCGGTCATGCCGCAGATTTTTTTGTAAAGTTTGAAGAAATTTTGCAGCGTGATCGTGGCTAGCGTTTGGTTTTCTTCCTTGATCCGAACGCCTTCTTTGGCCTCGACGGCCTGATGCAAGCCGTCGCTCCAATTGCGGCCCGGCATCAAGCGGCCGGTAAATTCATCGACGATCACGACCTCTTCGCCGTTCACCACATAGTTGACGTCGCGTTTGTAAAGATGGTGGGCCTTCAAGGAGTTGTCGATCAAATGGGGCCATTCCATGTGCCCTGCGGTGTAGAAGCTTTCGACGCCGGCCAATTGTTCGGCCGCTCGCACGCCTTCGTCGGTCAGATGGGCCGTGTGGTCTTTCTCGTTGACCTCGAAATGCAGGCCTTTTTTCAACTGCCGTGCGATGCGGTCGGCCTTCGCATAGCGGGTTACGTCGTCGTGCGCGGGGCCGGAAATAATCAGCGGCGTTCGCGCCTCGTCAACCAAAATGTTGTCGACTTCGTCGATGATGGCGAAGTGCAGCGGGCCTTGCGATTGCTGATACCATTTGTCGTAGCGGTTGTCGTTCTTGGCCGCCGGACGCATGTTGTCGCGCAGATAATCGAAGCCGAATTCGTTGTTCGTGCCATAGGTAATGTCGCAGTCGTAGGACTTCTGGCGATCCTCGGTTTCCATATTGCTTTGGATCGCGCCGACGGTGAGCCCCAGCGACATATAAAGGGGGCCCATCCATTCCATATCGCGGCGTGCGAGATAGTCGTTCACCGTGACGACGTGGACGCCTTTGCCTTCCAATGCGTTCAAATAGGCAGGCAGCGTGGCCACGAGCGTTTTACCTTCGCCGGTGACCATTTCGGCGATGTTGCCGCGATGCAGAATCATGCCGCCCATGAGCTGAACATCGTAATGGCGCATACCCAACACACGGCGGCCCGCCTCGCGACACACGGCAAACGCTTCGACCAAGATGTCGTCCAATGTTTCGCCAGCCGCCAGCCGCTTGCGAAACTTGGGCGTCTGCTCGCGCAGTTCGGCGTCGGTCATCGCCTGGTATTTCGGTTCCAAGGCGTTGATGGCGTCGACTGTCGGCTGCAATTTTTTGATGAACCGCGCGTTGCTCGAACCGAACAGGCTGGTGATCCCCCGTTCGATTCCCCGGGCGACACCGCCAAAGATCAGACTTAAAACATCCCAAACCTGTGTAAGAAATTCTTCCATAGTCGCTTATAAAAAGGCAAAAATATGCTGCAGTGGATCGTTCGAAAAAGCACTACTCAATAACAATACCGACAAACAAGAGCACCAAATAATCCTAGGCGCGGAGCCAAGAGCCCCCGGAATGTGCGCAAATCTACGCTAGTCGTCCGAGAGCTGCTAGCTCCCAGCGATGATTTCCACCTCAATGACTATACAAAGGCACCGCCAAAGAGGCATAAATGCCGTGATAGGCGCAATTCATCCCAATGTGGCAATCTATCCATATTGACACCCGGGGTCAATAACGATTAGCCCACCCCAGCGGGTGGATTGCTTTTCCGCTATCGTTTGATAACCTCGTTTTCCAATCCTAGCTGGCATTAGAAAGGCTCGGCTTCCAATCCCTTTCTTTCTTATGACCAGGAAGGACACTTTCCAAAGCTGTTCCTGAAAAATTCTCTTCCCCAATAAGGTTTCCGCCCCATGACGCCACGTTGGATTCGAATTCTGTCTTGCCTCGTTTTCTTTGTTTCCACAAGCGAAAAGTTTCTTTTTGGGCAGAATGCAACGCCTTCCGTAATCACCACTGAAAAAACGTCTTCTCCATCGCCACAGAAAGACCAAGGCTTGCAAAAGATAGATCCCAAGGTGATGAAATTGCTCGAGGCGTACGAAAAAACTTTAGCCCCGTATCAGCGAATGAAAGCAACTTGGAAAGTCCATTTCGACCTATCGCTCTCGGATGAAAAAATTGAGAAACCGCCAAAGAATTTGGAATTAACTGTTCTTCGCGACAAGGATCGCGTGCGATTTATTGTCGGCATGGACGATAGCGGCAAAGGGGAATTCCAATGGTACAGCGAATCTATCTGCCAGCGAGGAAAGAACTGGGTCCAAGCATTCCTTGCCCCACCGTCGGCCGCCGATCAGAAGTCAGCCAATCAGTTTCACATCATGGGCAAACTCCAAATCACCGAAGATGAGTTCTTACGCTATGGCGGTTTGGGAATCAGCCCAAGTAGCGGTGCAATCGACGATATATGGATTCCAGATTTTCTCCATACGTCTGTGTTGTCGGTGGAGCACGATACATGGGACAAAGATGCTTACGATGTGCTCCAAGGAAAATCTCAGGACACCGAAATCAAGCTCTGGCTTGATGTAGCCCGCGGATATGCCGTCAAAAAAATATCATGCAATAAGCGGATTTCGAAATATTGTTCCCAGAATGCAACGTTCGTGAATGAGGTAAAACGTTTTGAAGAGAAAGGCGGCGTGATGGTTCCTGTTGAGTTTGTATTGTCGTCCAAAATTCCGGCAGAGCCGGTTATGTCACCGGTGGCGGACGATGAAAAAGGCATCGACGGGAAGGCCGTCCCGGAGTTTCAGCCAGCGAGAGACGAAAAAGGGGAGATTATCATGAGCCCCGCACATGCCTCTTCGATGACTGTCACGTTGACGGCCATCGATTTCCAACCAAAATTCACGGATCAAGATTTCAAGATCACCAAACCAATTCCTGATGGCGTTCCAGTCAGTGTGTTTGATGCTCCTTTTGTCGAGCGAGTCAGTTATCAATGGTTGCATGGTGAGATCGTTCGCGTCGTCGAGTCGGCGGTGAAAGGCAAGTTTGACCCGAAAGACGACGTCAAAGCGAAAATCGCCAAGCGGTTAAAAATTGCCAAACGCGCCAACGAATATGTGCTCGTTATGTTCGGAAACAATGCTTGGCAGGAATGTTCGGCCCTGGAAGAACCGTTTCAATCGGGCTTGAAAACGCTCTGGCCGCTCCTTGAGAAGTATCAGGTTGTCTATGCCGATTCAACCGTTCCGGCAAATCGCACATTGGCCACTGAGTATGGCTTGACTTTGGATGATCAGAAATCGGTATATTGGATCCTACTGGACGGCGACGGCCGCGCGGTATGTCGCCAAAGCACCGCTGTATTCTCGCGCGACGGGCGTTATGACGCAGACAAGATCGCATCTTTTTTGCAGAAATGGACGATTCCACCGGAAAATGCCGAGGATCTCTTGCGTGCCGCGTTGCAGAAAGCAGCTAGGGATCGCAAAAAAGTCTTCGTCGTTCTCACCGGCACACTCTGCGGACCATGCCATCGGTTGCTCGACTTTTTGGAACAACGACAAGATGTCCTCAGTCAGGATTATGTCATTGCAGCAATCAACATGGATCGCACAACCCACGTAAAGGAAGTCGTGCAGCAAGTGGGATATCCGAGCGATCCCATGACGGGCGTTCCATGGTGGGCAATCTTGTCACCCGAGGGAAAACCACTCGTTACGTCGAATGGCCCAAAGGGCAATATCGGTTTTCCATCGAAAAATGAAGAAATCGAGCATTTTCTGAAAATGCTCCGACAAACATCCACGCATATCTCGGCCGAGCAGTTCAAAGCGATGGAAAAAAGTCTGATGTCGGTAAAATAAGAAGGAATCCGAGACTTCCTTCCAGGCTACTTTTTCTCTCCCGCGTTTTTCAACACCTGCCCCCGTCCTACAAGCACTAAAAGCACCGTTAGCAACGCGAAGGTTGTTAGTGCGGCTGTGGCTTGGTAGGGAAAATTTCGGCCGACGGCCAATAAGTCGGGAATTGTGTCGCTGAACATGAGGAAGGAAATGATGACGCCTGCAATGCTGCCGCCAGCGATGTAACCGGTCGAGAAAAGCATCCCGGGGCTCATCTCCGATTCCAATTCCGAGGCCGGTCGTTCGGCTTTGCCGCGGCCGAATCTTTCGACAACCCAACGAGCCATTCCGCCGACGAAAATCGGCGTCGAGGACGATAGCGGCAAATACATGCCGACGGCAAATGCCAGTGAAGAAATGCCGGACAGTTCGACGATCATCGCCACGGCCACACCGATCAGCACCAAGGTCCACGGCAGTTTCTGGTTCAAGATGCCGTGCGTAATCAGCGCGAACAGTTGGGCCTGGGGTTGCGGATATTTTCGCACTTCGACGCCGTCGTCGCGGCGGCTTAGTTTGCCATTGATGCCCGGATCAACAAGCCAGCAGATTTCGCCTTGATCGTCGACCAGATACTTGCCGGACGTTACGCCTTCGGCGTTGCCTTCGATGGCATGCCACACGTAATAGGTTTTGGGATCTTTCGGTGCGGATTCTTGCAGGGCGGTTGCCTTGAGTTTCGCCATGTCCAACGGCTGCTTGGGCTGCGGCAGATTTTTCTGCGAATACACCGTTCCCAACGAGTTCATCGCGAGCAAAATCACGCCGATCACGAGCGCCGAGGAAAGCGAACCGACCAGAATGCTAAGCTGCTGCCACTTGGGCGTCGCACCGACGAGAAAGCCTGTCTTCAGATCTTGCGATGTGGTGCCGCCGTTGCTCGAAGCGATGCAAACGACCGCGGCAATCGAGATGACGACGAGCCGATACTGCGCGGAAGTCCAGCCTAGTGCGAGAAAAATCAAGCAGGTCAGCAAGAGCGTTGCGATCGTCATGCCGGAGATGGGATTCGACGAGGAACCAATCTCACCGGTCAATCGCGAAGAAACGGTGACGAACAAGAAGCCGAAGAGGACGATTAGCACGGCGGCCGCCAGATTGACCCAGTTGAAAATCGCCGCCGGCGACCAACTGCCGCCTGCCTGGGGATCGACGCCCAGGAAAACCCAGATGGCCGCCACCATCGCCAGTGAACCGAACAATACAATTCGCATCGAAAGATCGCGGTCTGTGCGGGGAGAAGAGGAATTTGGGATTTGGGATTTGGAGATTTCGGGATTTTGGGATTTAGCCCCCGACTCACTGGCCGGTGGCCACTGGCCACTGACCACTTTTCCATCGCCCTCTTTTTTCCGCAAATCTCGGAGTCCTGCGGTAATCGACGCTACGATCATGGGCATGGCGCGGAACATGCTGATGATGCCGCCGGCCGCGACGGCACCAGCCCCGATGTAAAGCACGTAGGCCTGGCGCAACTGATCGGCGTCCATTTCACGGATCGGAATCTTGCCGGGCTGAAAAACGGAGGGCCAGCTTTCGCCGAAATAGACGATCAAGGGACATAGGACCATCCACGACAGCGCCCCGCCGGCGACCATGATGCACGATGTTTTCGTGCCGATGATGTAACCGACGCCCAACAGCGTGGGATTTGTTTCCAAGGCAGGCGTTGCCCCTTTGAGCCAGCTCAGCGGATGGCTCACCACATCTTTCCAAAGCCTTACGCCAAGCATCAGAAATTGATAGACGAACGCGATGCCGAACCCCGCGAAGACGGTTTTGGCCGTCGCCCCGCCCGTTTCGCCGATGATCAACACGTCGGCGCAGGCGGTGCCTTCGGGATAAATGAGCTTGCCGTGTTGCTTGACGATGAACGCGCGTCGCAGCGGAATCATCATCAAAATGCCGAGCAGCCCGCCTAGCACCGAGACGATCATCACCCGGGCGACATCCATCTCGAATCCCAGCAACATGACGGCCGGCATGGTCACGCCGACGCCAAACGCGATCGATTCGCCGGCCGATCCGGTGGTTTGAACAATGTTGTTCTCCAGAATGCTGGCTCGGCGAACGCCGAATACCCGGGAAAAACCGCGAAACAGCGTGATCGAAAGCACGGCCACGGGAATCGAGGCCGAGACGGTCATGCCAACCTTCAGAACAAGGTAGAGCGACGACGCCCCGAAAACAATGCCCAAGATCGCTCCCACCAGCACGGCCGACCAAGTGAACTCGGGCAGCGTTACATCGTCTGGAACGTAAGGCTGATGCGGAGCCGGCGAAGGAGTCGAGTCGGGCATATTAATGACAGGTCGCACATTTCTTGCGATGGTTAGGGAAACGGTCTTGGATGGCCTGAACACTCATTTCTTCGTTGCGCAGGGCTTCCATCGCGCCGACGGCGGCCTCGGCCGCTTGCAATGTTGTGATGCAGGAGATTCCGTGCGAAACGGCCGCCGCGCGGATATGGCCTTCGTCGGTGCGCGCGCCTTTGCCGCTCGGCGTATTGATGACCAGATGCAAATTGCCGTCGATTACATAGTCGAGCACGTTGGGGTGCCCTTCCTTGAGTTTTTTCAGCGTTTGGACGCGGACGCCCGCCGCTTCCAGGCGTTGGGCCGTGCCTTTGGTGGCCAGAAGCTCGAAACCCATCTGTTCGAGCCGCTTGGCCAACTCCGCAACATGTTCCTTCGCACGATTGGTAACGCTGATAAAGACTTTTCCGCTCTGGGGCAACAAGGTGCCGGCCGCTAGTTGGCTTTTTGCGAAGGCGATGGGGAAATGCTCGCTGACGCCCATTACCTCGCCGGTGGATTTCATTTCCGGCCCGAGAACGATATCCACGCCCGCGAATTTTGCGAAGGGAAACACGGCCTCTTTGACGGAAAACTGCGAGGGCACCGGCTCGTGGGTGTATCCCTGTTGGGCCAACGAAACGCCGGCCATCACCTTGGCCGCCACTTTGGCCAACTGCATTCCGGTGGCTTTCGACACGAATGGCACGGTGCGGCTTGCCCGGGGATTCACTTCCAGCACGTAGACGTTCTGATGCCCATCCTCGCGTTTCACGGCATATTGAATGTTCATCAACCCCTTGACTTCCAAACGCTGGGCCAAGGCAATCGTCGATTGGCGGATCTCTTCGACCACCGCCGGCGACAAGCTATACGGCGGGATCGCACAGGCCGAGTCGCCCGAGTGAACGCCCGCCTCTTCGATATGCTCCATGATGCCGGCCACGATCACTTGCTGGCCGTCGGCGATGGCATCGACATCGACCTCCGTGGCGTCTTCCAAAAAGCGGTCGATCAACACCGGCTGTCCTTGCGAGACCAAGAAGGCCTCGGCCACGAACCGCTCGAACTGCGCGCCGTCGTAACAAATCTCCATCGCCCGACCGCCCAACACGAAGCTGGGCCGCACCAAGCAAGGATACCCGACCGCGGTGACTTGTTCGCGCGCCTGCGACATATTCCGTGCGATTCCGCTGGCCGGCTGTTTCAGTCCTAGTCGGTTCAAAATATTTTTGAACTTTTCGCGATCTTCGGCGGCCTCGATCATATCGACGCTCGTGCCGATGATCGGGACGCCCGCATTGTTCAGCGCCCGGGCGAGGTTCAGTGGCGTTTGACCGCCGTACTGCACAATGACGCCGTCGGGCTGGATGCGGTCGCAAATGTTCAGCACGTCCTCGGTCGTCAACGGCTCGAAGAACAGGATATCCGAGGTGTCATAGTCGGTCGAAACCGTTTCGGGGTTCGAGTTGACCATGATCGACTCGACGCCCAGATCTCGCAATGCGAAACTGGCATGGCAGCAGCAATAGTCGAACTCGATGCCCTGTCCGATGCGGTTTGGCCCGCCGCCGAGAATGATAATACGCCGTTTGCCGGGCTTTTTGGCCGGCGTTTCGTCTTCATCTTCGTAGGTCGAATAGAAATACGGCGTATAGGCCTCGAACTCGGCGGCGCAGGTATCGACCGACTTGAAAACGGCCCGAATGCCGCGGCGCTTGCGATCCTCGCGGACGTCCATTTCGGTCGTCTTCCAGAGCGAGGCAAGTTGGCGGTCGGAAAAACCATATTGTTTGGCCTGCCGCATCAGAGCGTCGTCGCACTGGCGTATGTCGCCAACGGCGCGCAATTGGTCTTCCATCTCGACGATCTGGAAGAGGTTTTCCAAGAACCACGGGTCGATGCCCGTCATCTCGTGGATTTCCTCCAACGGCATTCCGCTCTTAATGGCATAGCGCAAATGCCAAACCCGTTCGTGCCCGGGCGTAATCAGTTTGGCGCGGATCACGTCTTCGGAAGGCTGGTCGGGAGTGCCCCATAAATCCTTGCCGTCGCAGCCGAACCCGAAGCTGCCCACTTCCAACCCGCGAAGTGCCTTCTGGAACGATTCCTTGAACGTCCGCCCGATGGCCATCGTTTCGCCGACGCTTTTCATCTGCGTGGTCAATTCGGGATCGGCCTCGGGGAATTTTTCGAAGGCGAACCGCGGCACCTTCGTCACGACGTAGTCGATCGTCGGCTCGAAACAGGCTCGCGTTTCGCGTGTGATGTCGTTGGGCAATTCGTGGAGCCGATAGCCGATGGCCAGCTTGGCGGCGATCTTGGCGATGGGAAAACCCGTGGCTTTCGAGGCCAAAGCACTCGAACGGCTTACGCGGGGATTCATCTCGATCACGACCATACGCCCATTGGCCGGATTGATGGCGAATTGAATGTTCGACCCGCCTGTTTCGACGCCGATCTCGCGCATCACGGCGATCGAGGCGTCGCGCATCCGCTGGTATTCCTTGTCGGTGAGCGTCTGGGCGGGGGCCACCGTGATCGAATCGCCCGTATGAACGCCCATCGGGTCGAAATTTTCGATCGAGCAGATGATGACGCAGTTGTCGTCTTTGTCGCGCATCACCTCCATTTCGTACTCTTTCCAGCCGATCACCGATTCTTCCAACAGCACTTGATGAACGGGTGAAAGATCGAGCCCGCGCTGCACCAGATCGTCGAACGTGTTGCGGTTGTAGGCGATGCTCGAACCGGTGCCGCCCAAGGTGAAGCTGGGCCGCACGACGCACGGGAGACCGATCTCTTGAACGACGCGCCGTGCTTCGTCCAAACTGTTGACCGTTTCGCCGCGGCACACTTCGAGCCCAATCTTCTCCATCGCCACTTTGAACTGGTCGCGCGATTCGGCCTTTTCAATCACGGCGGCCGTGGCCCCGATCATTTCGACCTTGTGCTTCTCCAAAACGCCGTGATGAAACAGGTCCATCGCCAAATTCAAACCGGTTTGTCCGCCCAAGGTGGGCAGCAAGGCGTCGGGGCGCTCCTTGGCGATCACCTTCTCGACCATTTCCCAAGTCAGCGGTTCGATGTAGGTCCGATCGGCCATTTCGGGATCGGTCATGATGGTGGCCGGATTGGAATTGACCAATACGACTTCATACCCCTCTTCCCGCAATGCTTTGCAGGCCTGGGTACCGGAATAGTCAAACTCGCAGGCTTGCCCAATAATGATGGGACCGGAGCCGATCAGCAAAATCTTTTTGAGGTCGTTGCGACGTGGCACGAGACAGTTTTCTCTTTTCTCTGGCGAAAGGGCTATAAGGCTCTATGGATGTTCAATAAAAAACGAAATGGCAAATCACGGTTTGGCGCCAATCCGGCCTTCCGTTGGTCGGCCTGGTTGCATTACTAGTCCGAGGGTCCATAAAGAAGTAACACACCGGCACTTTTTATGTCATCGAAAACCGGGCACTGTGTAAAATCCCTTGATATTAGCACGGTTAGGGTAAGTACATCAAGGGGGCGGCGTTGCGTTGTCCAAGGTTCACCCTCCTGGACCGATTGACGCGAATGGGTGGAAATGCTATCACCACATAGGTGGCTACTTTGATTAGGATTTCTCGGGAATACCCAAGGCCGGGAAGATGAGGAATTCACACAACGGTCGTGGATTGTTAGGAAATTTTGCGATGCAAGTAATGCGTACTTTGTTCTTCTGTGCGGCGATACTGTCGGCCGGCGTATACCCCAATGCATGGGGGCAAAATCCTATATCACCAGATATTCAACTTGATCCAAAATCGGATTCATCAAGTTACCTCCCCTCGCGATCACCTTCTAGTCGCCAAGAAAAACCGCTTACAAAATTTGAGGATGTGCTAGGTAAGGGTATATGGAAGTACACTTGGCCGCACGGCCATATACCTCAGAAGATTACAGGTTACGAACTCATCGCATCGCCCGTCGAAGGCATTAATGAAGACAAAGGTTTCACGATGAGGAACTGGGGACGACCGGTGGTCTTTAGATCGCTGAAAACGGGTGCGAAAGCGTCTGTTAGGTGTTACGTGGATTTAGCGGGCGTAAAACTCGATCAGCCTTGGATGGATGAAGACTGGCCGCCATCAGAGCTTGAAAAAGTGGAATTTCATGGTTTGAAAGCTGGAATGATCGTGTTGAAACCGAAGGACATTCCATTACCGCTTGAAAAACAGCCCCATGCCGGATCGGGGGCGACTCCTATACAACCGTCGCACTCTCAGCCAAAACCGAAAGAGAAATGGACTGTTGATTTTGTCTTTCGGATGGGAGACATCGTTTTTGGCGTACATGCAAGCGACGAGATATCTTCACAGAATGCATCGACGGCCGCGAGAGAAGCCGGCGAAGGCGTCTATCTTTATCAACTTCAAAGAAACAAGGGGAAGAAGAGGGAAAAAGGTGCCAGGAATCGTTTTGTCAGCATAGTTGCCACGGTAGGGCAACTTTCCGGTGATAGGCGACACTCTTGGGGAGAGAAAGCCCTCCTTATCGAAGCAACATGAATGTCGAAAGCGGCATCGCCACGATGCGTGGATCCAACACGGTGGTTTCATTCAACTGAGTAATGAGCAGGCCGAATGGCGCATTATTGACAGCCTTCTCGATAAAGGTTCGCAGGCCCTCGGTGTCACGGAGCGGATCAACGCTCCGCTGATACTTCACTTCCAGGGGAATTCGCTTTGTTCCAATCGTCAGAACAAAATCTATTTCTGGGTCGCCTCCCCTTGCCGGTAGGTGCGCAGTATCCAGCGATGGAATCGTTGCGAGCGTGGCTCCCACCACGCTCTCGGCAATATGGCCGGCCAACGTGGTGAGATGGGGATCAGCAGCGAGCCCTTTACAATCTAGCGGTACATACTCCTGCAACCAACTCGCCCGTAAACCATGATCTGCAAGGCAAATTTTCGGGTTTCCTCGTTTTCGTTTGAGGCGAATTTCCAGCGGCTCAATCAGACGCAGCAATAGCGTATCACCAAGGAATCGCAAATAATGGCTGATCCGTTGTGGTCCGACATTCGCCGACAGCGCCCTCTGCGCTTCACGGGCAAATACCGTCAGTCCGGGGGATTGACCGATATAACGGCACGCCAAACGAAAAATCTCCTCTAGCAACTGCGCATCCCGCTTACGGCCGCGATCACCCACACGAAGATCATGTTCGATAACTCGGCGAATGATAGTCTCGTTCAGTTGGTCCGCCAACTGGCTCCAGGTAACTTCGGCCCGCTGATGAACTAGCGGATATCCGCCTCTTTCAGAGAACCAGATAAAAGCCTGGTCGCGGACCTCCTGGTTCTCCTGTCCATGAACGTGGAGACTCCTCCAGAAGTCAGGATTCGTCAATACCTCTATTCCGTTGTCGGTCAGAAACGGCGAACCCACGGCAATTTTGTGAAATATCCCGATTTCCGTCAACGACAGGACGCCGGCCTCAATCGTAGTGATCCGTCCCGCCAGACTGTCTCGCCCCAATTCGATTCGGAGCGCGGAACTTCCCGTAACCAACACCTGAGTGGTCGAATTGTCCACCAGAGATTTCAACTGCGGCGCCCAGTCTTTCAGGTTTTGTACTTCATCGAAGAACAAATACGTTGCTTGACCCTGTTTTGCCGCTTCGTTCAACGTTTTCTTTAGTATTACCTTCTCAAACCAATCCACTAGCCGTAAAAGCGGCTCACAGAGCGACGAGATTTCTGGAAGTTCATCACATTGAACCCGAAATATGTTTGCGGGAGGAATGCCGCTGTCCAGAAGGTCTTGAAGAACATGGAGCTGGGCTGTGGTCTTGCCGATTTGGCGAGGGCCGCGAACGACTACAATAGGAGCCAACCGAATTTGAAGTCGTTTGTGGATAGCATTGACCAAATGACGTCTTGTTTCCGGAAGAACCGGCAAAGGGTTCCCTTCCCACCAGGGGTTCATCCGCTGGAGGTCGAGTACCATCCCGTGGCTTAGTCGAAATTCAGGAAACAAAACGTCTGCGTCCATCAATACCTCATTTGACAAATCACACCAACAGTTTTTCGACGAACTACGACGCCACTGCTTCGATCTTCGGAAAGCTGGTCTTTTCCGCTGAATTCTACTACACCTAGGGGGAGAGTCAACTATTCTTGTAAATCCGCAACGTCCCACGCCAAGGGCTACCTACAGCCCCTTGGCGGCGAGCCAGCGTTCGGCATCGAGCGCGGCCATGCAGCCGCTGCCGGCGGCGGTGATGGCTTGACGGTAATAGTCGTCGGCGACGTCGCCGGCCGCAAAAACGCCGTCCACGCTCGTGTAGGTCCGCGCAGGCGTCGTCCATTTGATGTATTTCTTTTCGGTCAGCTCAAGCCGGCCTTTCAGAAAGGCCGTATTCGGCGTGTGGCCAATCGCCATGAATACGCCGGTCACGTCTTTAACCAACTCGGGCTCGCCCGCCGTGCTGGCAAGCCGGATGCCGGTTACGCCGTCCTTGTCGTTGCCTAAAACTTCGAGCAGCGTCCGGCTCCAAAGAATCTCGATTTTCGGATGGTTCATGGCGCGTTCGGCCATGATCTTCGACGCGCGAAGCTCGTTGCGGCGATGCACCAAATACACCTTGCTGGCAAACTTGGTGAGATAGTCGGCCTCTTCGACGGCCGAATCGCCGCCGCCGAACACGGCCAGCGGCTTGTTGCGGAACCGCGGCAACGCGCCGTCGCACACGGCACACGCACTGACGCCGCGGTTCTTATACTGCTCTTCCGAAGGCAGACCAAGGTAATTGGCCTTCGCGCCCGTGGCCACGATCACGGTATGCGACTCGTAGACATTACCGTCGGAAGCGGTGAGCCGAAAGGGCTGAACTGAGAAGTCTACGTCGACAACGTCTTCGGTGATGATGCGGGTGCCGAAGTTTTGGGCCTGCTGGCGCATCAGCTCCATCAGCTCCGGCCCACTGACGCCCTCACGGTTGTGCGGAGCCATGAAACGGCGTTTGTCCTCGGGCAGCGAACTTTCCAAGAAGGAGGTCAAATCGCCGGCGGGATAGCCGGGATAGTTCTCGATCTCGGTCGTGAGGGCCAACTGCCCCAAGGGCAGCGTGCCTGCCAGGCGATTTTCCTCGGTTATGGCCCCCTCGAACAAGACGGGCTTCAAAGCAGCCCGGGCCGTGTAAATGGCCGAGGCCCAACCAGCGGGACCGCTACCGATAATGATGACTTTTTCAGGCACGAAAGACTCCTTTAGTTATTCCAAACAGCCCTAAACTGCCAGTACAAGCACGATTAGGATGTTTTATTCACGTTTTCCACATGCCCACGTCAAGCGTGGCGGTGGCACCCGATTTAGTTTCTACCTAGCTATCAGGAACATTATAGCGCGTTCAGCGTGGGCGTCCATTGGGGAAAGTCTGGTTGCTGAATTCCCCCTAAAGTAATATGATAGTAATGACAGCAACATTTGCAGGATTCCCCCCAAAATGAATTCACTTTGGCTTGTCGTCACCGCTTTGGCGGCGTTTTTGGTTTCCTATCGTTTTTATGGGGCGTTTTTGGCTACGAAAGTGGCCATGCTCAACGACAACCATATCACGCCGGCCCATCGGCTTCGCGACGGGGTCGATTATCATCCGACCAAAGGGCTTGTTTTATTCGGCCACCACTTTGCGGCCATTGCCGGCCCCGGCCCGCTTATCGGCCCGGTGTTGGCGTCGCAGTGGGGATACTTTCCCGGTTTTTCGTGGATCATCATCGGGGCATGTCTGGCAGGCGGCGTACACGACTTCGTGGTCCTCGTGGCCTCGGTTCGCAACAATGGGTTGACGCTGCCGAAAATTGCCCGAAACACGATCGGTCCCGTGGCCGGCGCTACGACGGCCGTGGCCACGCTGTTCATCGTCATTGCGGTATTGGCGAGCGTGGCCATTGTGGTCGTCAAGGCGTTGGGGCATAGCCCCTGGGGCATGTTCACGATCATCACCACGATTCCCGCCGCGTTGTTGACGGGCGCTTGGATGTACAAGATTCGCCCCGGAAAAATTGCCGAGGCCTCGATCGTGGGCGTCACGATTGTCATGTTGGGCGTTTTTCTGGGCAAACCATTTGCCGATTCGGCCCTGGGCCACTACCTGATCTTCAGCGAAAAAACGTTGTCGATCATGCTGCCGGCCTACGCGGCGATTGCCTCGATCTTGCCGGTTTGGGTGTTGATGTGTCCGCGCGATTATCTTAGCTCCTACATGAAAATCGGCGTCATCATCGTTTTGGCCGTGGGGATTTTCGTGGCCCAGCCCGATTTGAAGATGCCGGCCGTTACGCCGTTTCTCGCGGGCGGCGGGCCGGTGGTTTCGGGCGCGGTGTGGCCTTTCGTGTGCATTGTGATCATGTGCGGCGCGCTTTCCGGGTTCCACGCCCTGATTGCCTCGGGCACTACGCCGAAAATGATCAACAAGGAATCAAACATGCTGCCGATCGGTTACGGCGCGATGATTCTGGAAGGTTTCGTGGCCCTTACGGCCCTGGTGGCCGCCTGTGCCTTGGAGCCTGGCGACTATTTCCGCATCAACACGCCCGAATCCACGCCCGCCGAGGTTGCCAAGTACGACGCGATGGTCGTGAACGCCAAGCAGCAACACAACTGGGATCTATCGCCCAAGGAGCTGCCGGCGTTGGAAGCCGGCGTCGAGGAAAAGCTCGTCGGCCGCACCGGCGGCGCGGTGACGCTGGCCGTGGGCATGGCCAAGGTGTTTTCGAGCCTGCCGATGATGAAGGAATTGATGGCCTATTGGTATCACTTCATCATCATGTTCGAGGCATTGTTTATCATGACGTTGCTGGAGACCGGCACGCGCGTGGCCCGGTTCGTCTTCCAAGAAACTCTGTCGCAGTTCAATCCGAAGTATGAACTCGGGAATCAGCCCAACTGGGCCTTGAATGTTACGATGAGCATCGTGGTTTGCACGCTTTGGGGCGGTTTGCTCTACATAGGCAACCTCGACACGCTTTGGCGCATGCTCGGCATCGCCAACCAACTGCTGGCCACGATCGCCTTGGCCGTCGGAACCACGTATCTGCTGCAACACGCCCCCAAACGCAGGTATGCCCTATGCACGGGCATCCCGCTGGTGTTCGCCATGACCACGACCTTCACCGCGGGCGTGCAAAGCATTCTGATGTGGTGGCAAAAACCGGAGTCTGACCCGACGCAACGGTTCCTGTTGAAGCTGGCCTGCGTTCTGGCCTCGATCATGCTGACGTTGACGGTCATCATCACGTTAGACACCGCCCGCCGCTGGTATGTTTTGCTGATGAACGGCCGACGCAAAGCAGTGGAACTCGCTGAAGAGGAGTTGGCATGAACGGAGAGAATGGGAGCAAGGAAGCTTGGGGCTCGCGGATGGGCGTCATACTGGCGGTGACGGGCAGCGCGGTGGGGCTCGGCAATTTCCTGCGATTCCCAGGCTTGGCGGCCAAGTACGACGGCGGGGCCTTCATGATCCCTTACTTCACCGCCCTGCTGCTTCTGGGATTGCCATTTTGCTGGGTCGAATGGGCCATGGGCCGCTACGGCGGAACGCAAGGCTTCAACTCGACGCCCGGCATCTATCGCTCGATCTGGAAGAACAGGCTCGCCCCTTACTTCGGCGTTTTGGCCATCGTGATTCCCGTAATGATCTACATGTATTACGTGTATATCGAGGGCTGGTGCTTGGCCTACGCGATCCGCTATCTGGCCGGAGCGATGGATTTCGGCTCGTCGCCGGCCAAATATAGCGCCTTTTTTGCGAACTTCGTGGGGATGAACGGCAATGGCGAGGCGATCTCGAACCCCGGCGAAGGCATGCTCGGCTCGGCCATGTTTTTCTTGGTCGTTTGCTTCATCCTCAATTTCGTGCTGATCTATCGAGGGCTGAGCAAGGGCATCGAATGGTGCTGCTCCTGGGCTATGCCCGCGCTGATCGTTTGTGCGTTGATCGTGCTGGCGCGCGTCTTGACCCTAGGCACGCCCGATCCGGCCAAACCGGACCAAAACGTGCTGAACGGGCTTGGATTCATGTGGAATCCCACCACGGCTCGCGTCACGTTCTGGGAATCGCTTAGCAATCCCAACATGTGGCTCGAAGCGGCGGGCCAGATCTTCTTTTCGCTTTCGGTCGGCTTCGGCATCGTCGTCACGTATGCCAGCTATTTGCGCAAAGACGACGATATTGCACTCTCTAGTTTAACGTCGGCCGCGGGCAATGAATTTTGCGAAGTGGCCCTTGGCGGGTTGATTACCATCCCGGCCGCCTTTGTTTTTTTGGGGTATGGCGTACTGGATAATCCGACCTCGACCTTTGGATTGGGCTTCATCACGCTGCCCAACGTGTTCAACCAGATGGCGGCGGGTCAAATCGTCGGTTTCCTTTTCTTTTTCCTGCTTTTTTTAGCGGCTTTAACCAGTTCTCTTTCGATGCTTCAGCCGGCCATCGCGCTGCTGGAAGAGGGCTTGGGACTGAAGCGCAAAGCATCGGTCACGTTGCTCGGTTTCATTACGGCCGTGGGCGCGGCATTCGTCGTCTATTTTTCGAAAGATCTGCTCGCTCTGGATACCATCGATTTTTGGATCGGCACGTTTGCCATTTACGTGCTGGCCACATTCCAGGCGATTTTATTCGGCTGGGTGTTGGGTGTTGAGCGCGGTTTCGAGGAGCTTCGGCGCGGCGCGGAAATTTACATCCCCGGCTTCGTGAAATTCATCATCAAATATGTTTCGCCTTCGTATTTGATTTTGATTTTCGCCTTCTGGTGCTACCGAGAATTTTTCGCGCCGCTCAATCCCAAACAGACGACGCGGCTCCAACAGCTTTGGGAAAACCCAGTGGCCCAAGCTTCGGTTGGTTTCATCGCAATCGTCGCCGCGCTATTTTTCTTGCTGGTGACCCAATCCATCAAGCGTTGGGAAGCGGCGGAACGCAAGCAATCGGAGAGAAGCTCATGACCTTCGGCGGTTGGATCATCATGACGGCGTCGGTGGGCGGCGTGACCGCGCTCCTCGGTTGGTGCATCTATAAGGTCGTCTCCACGCCCGGCTCTTCAGAACATCTCCATTCCCAGGCCGACATCGAGACGCCGGACATTGAAAAAGATTGAGCAACACTGATCTCACGGCAATTTGGTGCGACCTTATTCGACTTCATTGAATAGGCCGTGGTAAAGGCCCATGTAGTATGGCAGCAGAAACACGGTTCCGTTGGCCAATTGTCGCCCATCACCATCGTAGTCTAGTTGCCAGGGGTCCGTATTCCAATGGTTGAAGTGGCGGTTTTCGACGGGGATCACTTTACCGTTGACGCGATAGCCCGTGCGAATCGTCGCCAGCGACTGTTGACGCGGTAGTTTTACGATGTCCAGCCGGTGGCTGTTTTTCGACGCCCAATTGAGCCGATCCAAAGGGAAGCCCTTCAATGTAGCCACGGAATCTTCAAGCCAGCCGTTCCAGGGCGCAAACGGCGCTGTGGAATTTTCGATCGGCTCATCCCAGGGACCAAGAGATATTTTGGGGGGCGACGCTTTGAGTCCAAAGGCCGCATAGGCAAAATGAAAGAAAGGATTCATCTCCGGTTCTTCGAGAACCCAGGCGTTGTAGAAGGAAACCAAAACCTGCTGCCGCAGTTTATCGTTCTTGGCATACTTCATTAAGCTGTAGAACGACATGAATGCCATTTCATCATCGGATTGATTGCCTGAACCGATGCCTCGCTGGGTTTTTGGCGTCATCATGTTGGCGTCATACGAGTGTTCGTTGACAAGCTTTTCCAGATGCTTGCCATATTTTGGATCGCCTGTAATATGCTCAGCCACGGCCAAATAGGCTAGGATGCTGAGCGACTTCAACCCCCGATCCGCCCACCAATTTGGATCGTGATTAAGCTGTTTGGGTCCATAGACAGCCCAGCGCGTGGGCTTGCCGTCGTGATCGATCAAACAATAATCATGGTTAATCAGATGGTCGGTAAGATCGCGTACAACCTCACGTACTCGCGATTTCTCTTCTTCCGTATCGGCAACCAGATCGTAGTACAACGGGTAAAAGAAATAGTGTCCATCTAGCTCATCGGAACTGGTGTCACTTTTCCAGTACCATTTACCGTCCGCACTTTTCGGCCAGCGCGGTTCATATACTTTCCATAGCGGATCCTCGGTCCGTTGCTGGATTCGATCTCTTTCAAGAAGACCAACATTGGGATCAGGCCCATCCGTTGGTAAAATCGTTCTCGCAACATAACCTATCGGCGGGCTATGCTCACAGCCCTGGGTCACTTTCTGCAAGAAACGCAACGCCTCGAAAGCTTGTTTGGCGCGATTCTTTGCTTTCGGATCATGCTTGGCGCCATAGGCAAAACATTCCCCAGCACCGTACATGCTTGTCCACAATCCATCATTGTCGCTATCGTGGCGGAATATGCGGCTTTTATCACCGGGCCGGGCAAGTTCTACTTCGGAAACATAACCATACGGGGTGCGCCGGATGCAGCGATCCATTTCATCTTCATAGAAGGATGCTTTTTCAGCCAAGGTAATCATTCTTTGCTCGATACACCCAACACCTACGGCCGTCGCAAACCAAGCGTTGCCCTTTGCATCCACGACGATGTCGCGAACATCATCGTTGGGCAGCCATCGACGTCCTTGACGATAGGCCCAATTGGATCCATCGAACCGAATTGCCCCGAGATGAGTGCCGAACCAAACAACTCCATCCGGTCCCGCACACATGCGAGTGAAATCACTATAAGGCAGCCCCTGCTGACCTGTGAAGAACTTCCAACCCTGTATTGTTTGACAAGCAATACCAGCAGGTGTGCTGAACCAGAGTTGCCCCTTGGAATCAAAGATGACGCCGCGAACATCCGAGCAGCCCCAGCGGCATCCTCGACCATCCTCGACAACCAGTGGCTGAAAACATGCCTTTTTTCGTTCCAAGAGCCCTTTGTTGGTAGCAATGACAAGCCGATCTTTTGGACCTTTTGCAACCTGGTTCACAGGTTCGGGAAATGATGCATAGTTTGAAGAATCAACGTTGTCAACGAGTGCATTCGCCGCTGGAGCATCGCATTTTGACCACTTACGATCACTCCAGACAGCCCAGCCTTTTTGGGTTTGAGCAAAGATGCGTCCCTGGGCGTCAAGGCATACCGATAGAACATCGTTGGAAGGAAGTCCCTGCTCTATGGTATAACACTGGGCATATTCTTGCGGGAATTTGCCAATCTTGGTTGAAGTTGATTCTGCCCCGGCAGCTAACGTTACGAGATCAATCATCAACGAAAATCCCACTAGACCTTCCAGCCATTTCATGATTCTTTTGTCTCAGGCCCTGATGCCTATTTGTACACATAAAACACGTGCACATAACAATTGCATGATACAGGAAATAGCACGTTCCTGGCCACCCTCTTGAAAAGTTTCCGAAGAGAACGGTTGATGCTCAGGAAGAAAATGTCGGGTAATGCCGGGCTGAAAAAGCCTGCTTATTAGATTGCCCATTGACCAACCTTCGGTCGGTGCCCGGACCTACCGACATTGCTTATCCTAAGTCCGAAGAGCTTGAGCCGGTGAAGAACACACAGTCGAGGAGGTTGAAGGACTACCTCCCCCAAATCTCCGTGTATCAAGATTCGACCGATTTAGAAGCCCAGCGACTTGAGTTCGGGCCAATCTCCTACGTTGACCGTCTCGAGCATTTGGAAGCCGAGTTGATAGAAGCCGCCGCCCATCGGATTCAGGTGTTTCGCTTCGGCCCGCATGAAGGTCATCGCCCCTTCGTAGCGAAATCCAAGTATGACCTGGTCGAGCGGTTGAGGCCCATTGAGCACGACGGCCACGCCGGATGTTGAAAACTCCTTGGTGACGGCCATGAACGTGCGCCCCACCTGCGGCCGGCCCTTCTCCATCGGCACGATCATGACGACCACGACCATATTGACCCGGCTTTCGATCCGGGGGCCTTCCAACATCGCGGTCAATTCAGGGCAATTGTTGTTCACCAGCTTCAAAATGAAACTTTGGACCGAGAAATCCTTCTTTTTCGTAAAAAACGGCATGGCAACAACACTCAACAATACGTAGATAATCAAACATAGCATACCAATTAGGGGGGGCTGTAAAAAGATTTCTCGCAAGACCCGTTGACGACACTGTTGTCATGGTATAATTTCCCCATTCTCACCCCGCTAATGGTATTAAATAAAACCGCGGATAATCGAAAGTGCCGTAAACCTGCAATCACGCAATTGCCGGCGGTCGTTACCTCGCCGGCACTTTCGCTATTATGTGGACCAATTTAAAACAAACGAAAACCATCCCCCACGGCACCACCGATGACGTCGCGCGAACTGGTTATCAAAACCCTCAATCACGAACCTGCCTCCCGTATCCCTCGCGATCTGTGGCTGCCGTCCGGCGACGCAATCGACGCCGATGAATTAGCCGAGATCAATATACGCTATCCGAGCGATATCATTCATCCCGACATCGCTCCGTTGCATGGGAAGCGTTCGCAGGGCAAGCCGAACAAGCCGGGCGACTTCACCGACGCCTGGGGTTGCCTCTGGCATGTCAGTCAGACAGGAACTGCACCGAGCCTTAAGCATTCTCCGCTTTGCGAGCCCGGCAAGACCGCCGCGTATCAGCCGCCGGCCGAGTTGTTGGATCACTCGCGGTTTTCGAAGGTCAACAAAAGCTGTCAGGCAAGCAATCGTTTCGTATTGGCTTTATCCGAGGTTCGGCCTTTCGATCGGCTACGTCAGCTTCGCGGTCCGGAAACGGCTCTTGTGGATCTCGCACGGAGCACCAAGGATATTCGCAACTTGTTGGCGATGTTGCATGATTTTGCCTGCAAAGAGCTTGAACTTTGGGCAGAAACCGATGTCGATGGCGTTGTTTTCCGCGACGACTGGGGCTCGACCGACGAATTGCTCGTCACGCCGGAAATGTGGCGCACGATGTTCCGCCCGCTTTATCGGCAGTATTGCGATATTTTGCACGCCAAGGACAAATTCGTTTTCTTCCAGAGCAACGGCCATATCCTCGACATTTTCGGCGACTTGATAAAAACGGGGATCGACGCCATTCATTCGCAAACGCATCTGATGGATATCGAGCGATTGGCGAAGCGTTATCGCGGCCGCGTCACCTTCTGGGGCGAAATGGATCCGGCGCGGTTCCGCAATCCAGGCAAGAATGAGGAATTCCGCGATGCCGTTCTGGCGGTGCGACGCGCACTCGATTACGGGTCCGGCGGGGTCATCGCTCAATGCCTCTGGGAACCCGACGTGCGCATCCAAACCATCGCCGCCTTCTTCGAGCAATGGCTCGTCCCATTGTCGATGCATGCGAGCTAAAGATACGTTGAATCTCGGGGCATTCTTCAAGACAGGAAATTCGATCGATGACAGCGACCATTATCAGCGGTAAAGTCCTTTCCGAACAAATTCGCGAAGAAATCGCCCTGGACGTTGCAGCATTCAAAGGTGAAACCGGCGTTACGCCCTGCCTGGCCGCCGTGCTGGTCGGCGACGATCCGGGCAGTCAGGTTTACGTCCGCAACAAACAAAAAGCGTGCGAAAAAGCCGGCATTGCCAGCCAGCTCCATAGGCCTTCCGCCGATATCTCGACCGAAGAGCTTCTGAAGTTGATCGATCGCCTGAACCACGACCCGGCGGTCCACGGCATTTTGGTGCAATCGCCGCCGCCGAAGCAAATCGACGAACGGCGCATCCTCGAAGCAATTGATCCGATGAAGGACGTGGATGCATTCCACCCGGACAATGTGGGCCGCATCGTGCAAGGCCGCCCGCGGTTCATGCCCTGCACGCCCTACGGGATCCAGCAAATGTTGCTTCGCAACAACATTCCCATCGCCGGGGCCAATGTCGTGGTGGTCGGCCGCAGCGATATCGTCGGCAAGCCGATGGCCATCCTGCTGATGCAAAAAGGCCAAGGCGGCGACGCCACGGTAACTGTTTGCCATAGCCGCACCCGCGATTTGGCATCCGTCACGCTATCGGCCGATATCTTGATCGTGGCCATTGGAAAGGCCAAGTTCATCACGGCCGACATGGTGAAGCCGGGCGCCGTGGTCATCGACGTAGGCATGAACCGTTTGGAAACGGGTTTGGTCGGCGACGTTGATTTCGAAGCGGTCAAAGAAGTGGCCGGCCAGATTACGCCCGTCCCCGGCGGTGTCGGCCTGCTGACCGTCACGATGTTGCTGCGCAATACGCTTACCGCCGCGCGGCTGCAACAGAAATAGCACGGGGGGGCTTTACCCTCGTTCGCTTCGTCGCATCAGATACTCGCCCAGTGCGTGATCGAATTGCATGCTGGTGTCCAACGGCACGTAATCGATTCCGGCCTGCGAGCATTCGCGGCGATACATCGCCCGAAAATTTTCGACCTCGGTAATATACGCGCGGCGAAAACCGTCGGCATCCAAGGTCAGCCGCTGGTGGTTCTCCGGATCCTCAAGCTCGACCATGCCGTTAAATGGAAACTGCACCTCGGCCTCGTCGAGCACGTGGAACAGGATGACGTCGTGCCCGCCGTGGCGCAGACGGTAAAGCGATTCGAGAACCGGTTGCGGATCGACCAAAAGATCGGAAAAAATCATGACCAAACTAGCATGGCGGAGCATGGCCGCCACTTGCACAAGGCTGTTGGCGATGTCGGTCTCACCGGTCGGCTTCAGGTTGGCCAGCAACGACAGCACATCGCCCAAATGACTGCGGCGGCACTTCGGCCGCAGGCTTTGCCGAATTTTCTGATCGAATGTGAGCAGTCCGACGGGATCTTGCTGGTGGATCATCAAATAGCATAGGGCCGCGGCCAGGCAAATCGAATAATCAAATTTCGTCAACTCTTGCCGATAGGTATAGCCCATCGAGCGGCTCATATCCATCACCAGATAACCGGTGATGTTGGTCTCGGCCTCGAATTTTTTCACGTAATACTTGTCGGTCTTGGCATAGACCAACCAGTCGATATCTTTCGGATCGTCGCCGTGCGTATACTTGCGATGCTCGCTGAATTCGACCGAAAAGCCGTGGAAAGGGCTGGCATGAAGCCCATGCAAAAACCCCTTCACGATAAACTGTGCGCGCAGGTCCAACCGCTTGATCTGGCGGATCACTTCCGGTCGCAGATATTTTTCGGCGGTGGACATAGTTAGTGGCTAGTGGCTAGTGGATAGTGGATAGTTGAATTTCACCGATGGCTTTTGTTCTTCACTAACCACTGATCACTGATCCCTCGCCCCTACTTCTCGTACTTCGGAATCACGGGCGGGGGGGTTTCGCGAACGAGGCGCTCGATGATGTCTTCGTTGGTGAGGCCTTCGGCCTGGGCTTGGAAATTCGTGCTGATGCGGTGCCGGAGGACGGGCACGGCGATTTTTTGTACGTCTTCAACCGCTACGGAAAAACGGGCGTCCATGGCCGCCAGGGCCTTGCCGCCTTGGATCAAAAATTGGCCCGCACGAGGACCGGCGCCCCAATCGACCAACTCCTGGATGAACTTCGGCGCCGAGGGATCCTTCGGCCGGGTTGCGCGGATCAGCCGCGACACGTATTGCACGATATACTCGCTGACGGCCACCTTGTTGACCAACGCCTGGAGGTTCAAAATGGCCTTGCCCGAGAGCACTTTCCGCACTTCCGGCCGCTCGCCGCGCGTGGTGCTCGCCAAGATCCGTTCTTCTTCGTCGGCCCGAGGATAATCGACCTTAATGTTGAACATGAAACGGTCCAACTGGGCCTCGGGCAGCGGATACGTGCCTTCCTGCTCGATCGGGTTCTGCGTAGCGATCGTAAAGAACGGATCGGGCAGCGGATACGTCTGCTGGCCCACCGTCACTTCGCGTTCCTGCATCGCCTGAAGCAGCGCGGCTTGCGTTTTCGGCGGCGTTCGGTTGATTTCGTCGGCCAAAAGAATGTTGGTAAAGACCGGCCCTTCGACAAACCGAAAATCGCGCCGGCCCCGCTCGTCTTCCTCCAACACGTTCGTGCCTGTAATGTCGGACGGCATCAAGTCGGGCGTAAACTGGATTCGTTTGAATTGAATGTCCAGAATACGAGCCACGGTGCTGACCATCAATGTTTTGGCCAAGCCGGGCACGCCGACCAACAGGCAATGTCCACGGGTAAAGATGGCCGCAAACATCTGCTCGATCACTTCATCTTGACCGATGATGACTTTTTGCAGTTCTTCCTGCATGAGCCGCCTGTGTTGGCTGAACTCTTGTAGGACGTCGCCGAGATTTCGTGTTTTTCCGATAGACATGAGAACTAGGGGCTAGGGGCTAGGGGTTAGGGACTTGAAGCTAATCCCTAGCCTCTAGTCCCTAGCCCCTCATTCATGATGGTATTATTCTACAGCGGCAGGTTAAAACCACCCAGGGCTCGCCAGCGTGTATTGCTGTTCTAACTAAGGAATTCTAAGATACTTGAGATACGAGTGCTCACATATTTTCGTGCCCCGGCATGGGGGAATTTTTGCATGATGCGCCAGTTCGCCATCACAGCTCTTGCGGTTGGGCTGTTTGGGGTGATTGTAGGGCCTTTGCGGGCAGACGTCACTCCCGAGCAGGTCCGCGCAGCCATCGAGTCCGGCACCAGCTATCTCTTGAGCCAGCAACGCGCCGACGGCTCTTGGGCAGACATGGTAGGGCAATCGGGCGGCATCAGTGCCCTCTGCACGTTGGCTTTGCTCAATGCCGGCGTCGAGCCCAGCAACGAAAAGATGCAGAAAGCGCTCAATCATCTTCGCAAGATCCGGCCGGAGCGCACTTACGTGGTTTCGTTGCAAACGATGGCTTTCGCCCGTGCCGAGCCCGAACGCGACCGCGAGCGGCTTCTCCAAAATGTGCGATGGCTCGAAGGCACCCAACTTGCCGGCGGCGACTATAAAGGCGCTTGGACCTACCCCGGTCTCGGCGGTGAAGGCGACAACTCGAACTCGCAGTTCGCTCTGCTGGCCTTGCACGAGGCCGAGCGCGTGGGCGTTGCCGCGAATGATCGAACGTGGCGGCTGGCCAAGACCTATTGGGAAAAATGCCAAAATCCCGACGGATCCTGGGGCTACACCCTGAAATCTCGCACCGGCACAGGCAGCATGACCTGCGCGGGCATCAGCTCGCTGGTGATCGCCTCCGACCGAATCCAATCGGCCGACGCACAGGTTACCGGCAACCATATTGATTGCTGCAAATCGCGCGACACCGACGACGCCAAACGTATTCAAGACGGCATTGCATGGCTTGGCCGGAACTACTCAGTGGTTCGCAATCCCGGCGCCGGCGACACCTGGCTGCTTTATTACCTTTACGGTTTGGAGCGTGCAGGCCGTCTGACAGCCACCCGGTTCATTCCTCTTCCTCCGCGTCCCGGCCAACCGGATCGCGCCGACTGGTATCGCGAGGGCACCGATTGGCTCGTCCGCAAACAGTCGGGCATGGAAGGGCTCGGCAGATTTTGGACCGGCGGCGGACACGGCGAGAACAATCCCTTGATCGGCACCAGCTTTGCCTTGTTATTTCTCTCCAAGGGACGCTGGCCCGTCCTCTTGGGAAAACTACAGCACGACGGCGACGATTGGAACCGGCACAGGGCCGACGTCGGCAACATGACCCGCTATGTCGAAATGCGATGGAAGCGCGACATGACGTGGCAAGTGGTCGATCTTCGGCTGGCCACGGTCGAGGATTTGGCCCAAACGCCGGTTTTGTTCTTGTGCGGCAGCCAAAGTCCTTCGCCCAAGGATCCCGCGCGTCGGACAGAAATCGCCAAGAAAATCCGCGACTATCTCGATCGCGGCGGGTTCCTTTTTGCCGAAGGCTATTGCGGCGGCGTCGGTTTCGACCGCGGTTTTCGCGAGTTGATGCAGGCGGTCTTTCCCGAACCGGAATACAAGCTTCGGCTTTTAGAGCCCGAGCACCCGATTTGGTATGCCGAGGAAAAAGTGGACCCCAAGCATTTGCGGCCGATTTGGGGAATCGAATTCGGCTGCCGGACAAGCGTGGTCTATGCTCCGCTAGACCCACCGCAAAATCCGCGTCCTTCGCTTTCTTGCCTGTGGGAATTATCGCGTCCCGGCCGCAATGAAAAATACAGTTCCGCGGTTCAAGCCCGAATTAACGCGGCAATGTCGCTGGGGTTGAACGTAGTGGCCTATGCCACGAATCGGGAATTGAAGACGAAGGAAGATTTCTTCCGCCCGACAAACATCCAGCGGCCCGGCGACCGCGTTGAACGCGGGCGGCTCTATGTCGCCACGCTACGGCATCCCGGGGGTTGCAATGCCGCACCCCGGGCGATTGTCAATCTGATGGACGCCGCCGACCGCGAACTGAAAGTCCGCACGCGGGTCCGCGAGGAGTTGCTGGACATTACGGACGAATCGTTGTTCGATTACCACTTGGTTTTCATGCACGGCCGCACGGCGTTCCGCTTGACCGACCTTGAACGGCAGCGGTTGAAGCAATATGTGGAACGGGGCGGCATGATATTGGCCGACTCGATTTGCGCCAGCCGGGCCTTTACCGAATCCTTTCGCCGCGAGATGGCGGCGATTTTTCCCCAACGCAAACTGGAACGAATCCCCACGGAAGATCCCGTATTCAGCACGACCTATGGCGGTTTCGATTTGCGTGTGGTTTCGCGTCGCGACCCCGAGGCGTCGGCTCCCGGCCAGCCGCTGGAGGCTGCGGTGCGAAAAGTTCCGCCCGACTTGGAAGGCATCAAGCTTGGCGACCGCTGGGGCGTGGTCTTTTCGCAGTACGACCTGAGCTGCGGCCTTGAAAAACGCGACTCGCTGGAATGTCGCGGCTACTTGCGCGAGGACGCCGCGCGAATCGGCCTGAACGTCGTGCTTTATTCGCTCCAGCAATGACAATACGGCGAAAACAGCCATTTGTGGGGCAAAAAAACGGGTTTTGACAGGATTAACAAGATTTCATGGCTTAACCGGACTTTTGTTGAGTCTGGGAATCCTGCCTTAATCCGCTTCCCCCTAATTGTTTTATGGCCAGACCGACAGCCGCCCCGATTGCCAGCTACCACTTCTTGTCTATAATTACACCAATTCCGTGGTGTGAAGAATCATCAGTAACGTAGGAGGGTTTTCCGTGGCGAAGGGCAAGTTTTTGTTCACCAGTGAAGCGGTCAGCATGGGCCATCCCGACAAATTGGCCGATCAAATTTCTGACGGCGTTCTCGACGCCCTGTTTGCCAAGGATCCTTATAGCCGCGTCGCGTGTGAAACGATGGTCACGACCGGCGTTGCCATCGTAGCCGGCGAAATCACCACCAAGGCCGTGATCGATTACCCCGAGATCGTCCGCCAAGTGATTCGCGACGTCGGCTACACCGACGACAAGATGGGCATCTGCGCCGACACCTGCGCGATCATGCTCTCGATCGACCGCCAAAGCCCGGACATCGCCATGGGCGTGAACGAAAACACCGAGAAGGGCAAGGAGATCGGCGCGGGCGATCAGGGCCTCATGTTCGGCTACGCCTGCAACGACACGCCCGAGCTGATGCCGTTGCCTATCTCACTTTCGCACCATATCCTCAATCGGCTGACCGAAGCCCGCCAGAACAACGAAGTTGATTGGCTGCGTCCCGACAGCAAGAGCCAAGTGACGGTTGAATATATCGACGGCAAGCCCTCGCGGATCGACACCGTTGTGGTTTCGACCCAGCACACGCCCGAGGTTTCCCAGGAAGACATCCGCAGTTTCATCATCGAAAAGATCGTCAAGCCGCTTCTGCCCAAGGAATTGATCAAAGGCGATATCACCTACCACGTCAATCCGACGGGCCGATTCGAAGTCGGCGGCCCGCACGGCGACTGCGGTCTGACCGGTCGCAAGATCATCGTTGATACCTACGGCGGCTGGGCTCGTCACGGCGGCGGTGCTTTCAGCGGCAAGGATCCGACCAAGGTCGATCGCAGCGCGGCCTACATGGCTCGCCACGTGGCCAAGAATATCGTCGCCGCCGGTTTGGCCGAGCGTTGCGAAGTGCAATTGGCCTATGCCATCGGCGTTTCCGAGCCGGTGAGCGTGTTGGTCGATACCGAAGGGACGGGCAAGGTTTCCGACGAGAAGCTTTGCGAAGTGGTCCGCAAGGTATTCCCGCTGACTCCGAGCGGAATCATCAAGTATCTCGATCTGCGTCGGCCAATTTATCGCAAGACGGCCTCGGGCGGGCACTTCGGTCGCAACGATCCCGATTTCACTTGGGAAAAGACCGACCGCGCCGCCGAATTGGCTGCCGCGGCGAAGTAGAACAATTAGGGTGTAACCAAACGAACACATTCCGGTTCCCAAGCTCCGCCTTGGGAACCTCGTTTGAACTTCGCAAGGCATTCCGAAGCTGGAGCTTCGGAACGAGGTCGGAAGGTTCCCAAGCCGGAGCTTGGGAACCAGAATGTGTTTGGCAAGTAGCCGATCGTTCGGTCATTGTTGGAAAATAGCCGGGAGCTAACAGCTCCCGGAAAAGATACGTGGATCATGCGCATTCCGGGAGCTGTTAGCTCCCGGCTATTTTGATTTTGCGAACTATTTAGTTTCGTGAACTGTTTTGGATCCGTGGGCTATTTTGGATCTGTGGACAAGGGCGTCATCATGGATGGTACGCAATCTATCCCGTTGCACGGCCGTGATGTCGCCATTCGAATGCCGTCGCTTAGTCGCTTTGCGGCTGTGGTCGGGCTTGGTTTTCTGAGCGCGGCGGCATTGTTGATCGTCGCCCGGCGTTTGGCCGGCGCGTTGGAAACGCCTCTCGATCCTGCCATATTGCTGCCTTTCGGAATCCTCCTCGCAGCCTCGGCGGCAGCAATTCGCCTGGCCTGGTTCCTGCCCAAGGATTCTGAAGATGCGCCGCGACTGGACCTCGCAATCATGACGGCAACCTCTTTTTCGGCAGTCGCGTTGTGTGCCGGCCTATGCGTACCTGGAACGTCGGCCCTTGCGATGACCGCGATCGGCGCACTATTGGCCGTCGAAGAAACCTGGGCTTGGGGCCAAAGGTTGCGGCATCGGCGCGTTCCAATCGCACCGATTCTGAAAACGCCGCGCGTGGTGCGACTCGACCCTGCCCATGCCTCGTCGCCGCGCGTGGATCGCGGTGCCGCCGTCTCGCGTCCCACGCTCATGCTTGAGCCCGAGGTTGCCGAGCCGCTTGAAGACGTTTCCCAGCAACTTGCGCGCAGCCGAACGGCCGACGGCATCGAGCAGCTTTCCGGCTGGTTGCGGCTGGCTTTTTCGGCCGACCAACGAACCGGCAGCCTCCATGTGGCGTTTTGCCCGCCGTTCGAGTCGATGCCGGAATTGGAAGTCGAGCAAATCGACGGTCCTGAAGTCCGGATAAAAACGGCCCAACTGTTGACCTACGGCGCGCGTTTGGATCTGAAGCTCATCGCTCCGCTCGAAGAACCGGCCTCCGTACTCCTGCAATTCTCTGCCCGCACGACGTAAGCCTGGATGGCGGGCCATCGCTGCGCTTGACCCGCCCTACGATTTAAGGTTTTGCTCCACGGCTTGCTGCTTCCCAAGGCAATCATTATTGCTTGGCGTAATCTTCCAGCAACCAACGGCAGTTGATCACCTTCTCGGCCAAGTCCAGCGGCACGTAATAGTAGTGGTTCGAAGCTTCAAAGCCGATCCGTGAATCTTCGCTCGTCAGCGTGAAGAGCCGTCGCGCCAATACGATTTCCGATTCCAAGCAAGCCTTGATCTGAGTGAGCAATGCCTTGCGCTGTTCGGCGGTCAGCGTGCTTGGCGTTTGTGCCAAAGCATTTCGGGCAACCACGTAGCGCGTTTGGTTCACAACCGATTGGAAGTGAATGCATGCGGCCTCGGCAAAACGCAGTTCGGTTTGAGCATCGGCGCGACGTTCGGCCGGCGCCTTTGCCACGGCTTCTTTCAGCAGCGGAATGCCGGCTTGCCAGCCCTGGGCCACTTTTTCGTATTGCCCGGCAAATATCTCAACCGGATAAGCGCCGCGCCAAGCGGCCACGTCGTCATAGGGAATCCCGACCATCGTGGCGCCGTAGTTGGTTTGCGCGCGATAAAGCGGATTGGCCGGCCCCATCTGCACGGGATTGGCATACAATCCGCAGCTATAGGGGAACTGACGGAACGCCGTGCTGAAAGCCTCCCAAGCCTTGCGAGCCAAGGGGCCGCCCTCGGCTCCGTAGCGCTCGGCCGCCACGGAATCCAAGACCTGGTCGATGCCCGGCGTGGGTTTCGCAAGGAATCGAGCCGCGATTTCCAAATTCGGCGAAGGATATCCGCCCAGGCTCCAGCTCAGCATCATGCCGTCGACGCCGGCCGAAGCCAGATTGTGGC
This sequence comes from uncultured Planctomycetaceae bacterium, assembly GCA_964458015.1. Classification (GTDB taxonomy): domain Bacteria; phylum Planctomycetota; class Planctomycetia; order Pirellulales; family Thermoguttaceae; genus CAYWGR01. The sequence goes on along the minus strand of CAYWGR010000004.1, from coordinate 15,356 downwards.
AATGTTCGGCCACGAGATTCATCACGGGCAGATAGGGCACCGAGGAAATCTCCCACGTGTTGTTCAACTGCATCTTGGCGGCCGTTTTCAATCCCGCCTGCTTGGCCGCTTTCCAATGGCGCAACGCACGCGGCCCCGGCCCCACGGCCGACAAAGAATACTCGCCCACCGCGGTTTTGATGCCTCCGCGATCCAGCGGCAAGTCCCATTCGCTCACCGACATGAGCCATGTGGATTTCGGCAGTTTGGCAATGATGTCGGACGCATCGGCATTGCCGCGCCATCCCCAATCCCACGCCAAAACCTTCGCCTTGGGATTGGCGCGATGCACGCCCTGCTCAATGATCGTGTTGACATCCGCCAGAATGTCCGTATCCGAACGATTCTTGCAGTGGGGGCAGGATTTCCACTGGCCATGTGATGCGCAGTTCGTCAGATTTTCAGATGCGGTGATCGTAAACACGCCGCCCAGGTCCGGCACTTCCTGGAACACGTAGGTCAAGGCGTCGCCCATCCATTGCCGCACGGCCGGATGGGAGGTACACATGGCCCGGAAGTTGCCCTCCTGCACGCCGGCCATATCCGCCCGCCCTTCGACCTTAAAAAAGTCGAGCGGCATCATGCGCGGCTCGTTCATGTAGAGATAGATTCCTACGCCATATTTTTTCGCCCGCTCGACCAACGCTCGTAGCGTGGCCAGACGTTTTTCACAGCCGGCGCCGAACTCGGGAAACGCTTTTCCGCCCGGCGCTAAGTCGCGCAACACCACATGCAACCATACGCCGTTGACGCCCAGGTTCGACAACCGCTGCAACAACCCGTCAGGAAACGGATCCAACGTCGGATCGGAAAGCGGATCGCCATAGACAGCGAAATAAGAATAGATATAACGCAGGGATTCATCGGGAGAAGAAGCGGTCGTCTTAACGACCGCGCCCGTCGGCGCCCCTGCAATCGGCTTGCTAAGATCGCGCACGAATTGGAATCGCGGTTCGGCCGGTCGGCGGATCTCGTCGCCGAAGTCGGCTTCCACGAGTTTTTTGATTTCCGCCGCACGTTGTTGAGCCGCCGCGTTGGGTGCAACGTAGTGCAACGGCTCGCATTTCGGCTTCACCATGCCAAGCTTGATCCAAAGGAAATCATCTTCCCGCAAGGCGAAATCCAACTGCTCGGGCGTCATCTCGATGAGTTCCAGCAATTGCTCATAGGGCAACAGATGCCAGTTGCGGCGAATGACCGTAATATAGCCTCGCGTTTTGATCTCCGGCGGAATTGCCGCCGCCGGCGGAAGTCCCATTGAAGCAGCCATCTCCAAGACGTTCTGTTCCGACGCTCCCAGCACCTTCGCCATCTTGGCCGTGGAAACCAAATTCCAATTGCGCCAAACGAATTCATGGACACGATCGGGAAAATGCCGACTCACAATCGCCGCCGGCGCCGCCCCCTCGGGCAAGACCACCTTGGCGGCGTAAACGCCATTGACGTTGTCCCATGCAAACACGCATAGCAATGCCCAATAAATAGTTCGCTTCCACATCGCTTTTATCTCCTGTGTAAATATACTATCCGTTAGTGCTAGTCGTTTCCGTTTGAAGTCTCTACATGCTGCCTGCAAGGTTGTTGCCGACGCCAATCATGATGACCGAAACCGTGAGCAAAATAATGCCGATCCACAGATAAATTTCCGTGCGCCGGCCGACGTGCTTCCACTCGTGCAGCCACAATCCCCAGAGATTGCTGAAAATGATGATGGCCGCCATGTGGATGCTCCAACTGGCGAAGTCGAATTTGCCCATTTTCGTGGTGCCCATGCCGTAGAAAAAGTATTGGCCGTACCACATCAAACCGCTGATGATCGCAAGGAAATAATTCATCGCCAGGATGGAACGCGGTTTCAAAATGTAATCATGGAATGATTTGTTTTTGGCGCTCAGGATCATCGACGAGAAAAAGTTCGTGGTGAAACCGCCTCCCAATGCCAGAACGAAGATCGGGATATTCATAAACACCCGGGCGGTTCCGTATTCGACGGCTTCAATCGCCATTCCTTCGCCAGCTTTGATGGCCAGCGCCATGCTGGCGCTCATGATGCCGCCGAAAATTGCCAGAACAAGCCCCTTGACGATGGCGAAATCCTTGACGCCCTCTTTCTTCTGTTCGTCCGTCAAATTGCGTTCTTTCAGCAAACCGGCAAAACCGCAACAGGCTATGCCGGCAAGACAAACCAGAAAGCCCAACAATACAATCCCGCCGGGCACCGTCGAAACGAGAACGTAGACCTTATGATCGAGAATCGCAGGCACAATCGTTCCGACGATCGCACATACGCCGAGCGAAATGGATTGGCCCAGTGCAAGGCCTGCGAATCGAAGGCTCAGCCCGCACATCAACCCGCCGAATCCCCACAAAACGCCAAAGAAATACGCCCAGCCCATCGTGCTCCAGGAGCTGCTATGCAGGATGCCCCAGATGTCCGGCGTGGTGAGCAGCCCACCGACCGTCGGCATGATGATCCAGGCCACGAAGCCCAAGGTGATCCAATACGTCTCCCACGCCCAATGCTTCACTTTGTGCGAGGGCACGTAAAAACTGGCCGACGAAAGACCGCCGATCGTGTGCAGGATGATGCCGATAATCTGATCCATCGAAAATTTCCTATGCTTTTATGAATTGCGTACTGACCATGACGCTCATGACCGCCTTCGGCTCGATCAGCGCCGGACAACCGCCGGCCGCTTCAATCTCCATGAAACAACTCGGATCGCTATAAACGCTGTAGCGAACGCCTTTTTTGCCGGGCGAAACGGTCGGCGCCGTGTCGCGGATGTCGATATACGCTTGACCCGAAGGCAACGGACTCGCCTTGCGCCTCACCTTTATGCCGCGGCTCGGATCGCGAAATTCGATCCAGGGCACATCGGCGTCGATGGCAATTTGGTAACGTTGCGAACCATCGGTCCGCGTGCGGCACAACCGTTTTTCCCACGTGCGTTGCACGTCGCTTGGTTGGTCGTAGAGATCCCAGACCGACGCTTTTTTCACACAAGGAAACACCACCTCGCAATCAGGCCCGGAGTCGAACTGGCAAAGCGACCAAGGGGCCAACAGACAATCGCTTCGGCGCAGCGGCGCATGCCCAAGATAGGTGATGCTTTCGGTAACGCGGACGGTAACCGAGTTTTTATCCGGCATTACGGCGAATTTCCGCTCAAAAAGCGTCGGAATGCCAAGTCCTTGGTTGTTTATCAAGTCGATTTCCGCGCGAATCGAGGCTTTTTGTGCGTCGGCTTGCGTCACCAGAAACCGTGCCGCACAAAGTCCCGGCGGGACGCGCCATGTGCCGGTGGAATATTGATATCCCAGGGCAGTTCCCTCAGGTGCAGGCCAAAGCCCGTCGCCGCCGGGATTCAAATAACGCTCCCGCGTGCTTTGCCCCGCGACGGCTTCCAGATTCACCCGATTGAGAACTTCGCCGCCGAGAACGCCGAACCAGCGGCCTTCCATATCGAGGGCCACGATGGCCCCGGCGTCCAGATCGCCGACCAAATGGGCACGTTTTTTTGCCTTGGCCAAGGCTTTTAGGAGTTGTTGCGCTTTCATGGTTACCATTCCAAGGCCAATTGTTTCGCCGTCACGAACCGGCCGCCGCGCTGTTTGAGCATCGTGCAAACGCGATCCAGTTGCTTCACGGCCTTCGGCCCACAATTCTTCACGATAAACGGCAGCGGCTTCACGCTGCTTTCGCCGAAATCGAGCGTACCCTGGGGCATGGTATGGAATTCCCAGGGATGGAGATAGAAACATAAAACCGGCCGCATGCCATGCTCTTGCACATACGCGATATAACTGTCGGCCTTCTCCATCAATGCATTCGCGCCTTGCGTTCGATACAGCGGCCACTGATCTCGATCGCGCTGATAAGGATCGTTGCTTTCCATGCTCAAGTCGCAAAAGTTGGGAATCTCGACCAACTTCATCTTGCCCGGCTTCGTCCAATCTTTCGTCGACGGATGATAGGGCGTGAACGGCTTACGGTAGAAATACAGCGGGAATGAAGCATCGGCCAAATAGCCAAGCTTTTCCAACACATTCACAACCTGGGTGCTGCCCCAAAGCCGAGGGCATCGGAAACTAGTCGGCCGCACGCCGCTCGTTTCGCGAACGATTTGCGTAGCGATGCGCAACCGGCCCTCGACTTCCGACGGCAAGATGGGCCAATTATTGGGCAACGGGAAAATCGGATCGCCCAGTGTTTCATGGAACAAACCGTGGCAACCGGTCTCGTGGCCGGCATCGCGCACGCAGCAAACCATCTCGGCATTGTTCTCGGCGGCATGACCCGTCCAAAAAAAAGTGGCCTTAATATCGTGCTTGTCCATCAGATCGAGCAGGCGCGGCGTGCCGTGCCGAACGCCTTCATAATAAGGCGTAAACGAGCCGATGTCGGTTTCCATATCGAAGCCAAAAACCACGTCGAAGGCCGTGCTATCGGCGTTTTTCGTTGAGGATTTCTTTTTTTGCATTTGACTCAATCCACTAGATTGCGTTGGGTATTATCGTTAGACGTCGATCTCGACGATTTTTCCAATCGGTTGCGACAAAACTTCCGCCCCATCCTTGCGAATCGCGACGCCGGTCTCCCAGCGGATGCCGAACTCCTCGGCCGAAACAAAGGTATCAACCTGGAATGTCATGCATTCCTTGAGCGGATAGTTCGAGATGCTTTCCATCCAAGGCGATTCGACTTCGATCAGTCCGGTGCCGTGGCAAGGGCCATAGAGGTAGTTGTCGTAGAAGCCGCGCTGCTTGAACAGTTCGATGTAGCGTTTGGCCACATCCGAGGCCATCACGCCGGCGCGAAGCTGATCGTAGGTCCAACGATGGGCTTCCAAGCCGAACTCGACGACCTCGCGTTTGCGGCCCACCAGCGGCCCCATGCTGATCGGCATCCCGATGCTGGGCGAATAGCCGCACACCTTGGCCGAAAGATTGAGTTGCACGATGTCGCCTTTTTGGATTTCGCGATACGTGGAGCGGCTAATGGCGTGCCGGGTCGATTTCTCGCTGAAAACGTACATCGGCAGCCCTTCGTATTCCGCCCCGTTTTCGTAGATCGCTTTCTGGGCGATGCCGACCAATTGCAGTTCGGTCATGCCGGGCTTGATGGCTCGGACGACTTCCCGCGTGGCGATTTCCGTAATGCGAAAGCCCTCGCGCATGCACGCGATTTCGTTTTCCGACTTGACACCGCGCAGGGCGACCATGATGTCATCGGCCCGCACAATCTCGCAGTCGGGATAGCATTCCTTGAGCCCCGCCAATTGGACCGGATTGCTGACGAGATAGCCACCGACGCCGATTTTCAGTTTTTTGCCCGTTACGCCGATCGAATTGAACACGTCGGTATATTTCGAGGCCTTCACCTCGGGATAAGCCGGGTCGGCCGACTCGCGGTATTCCATCAACTGAAAGATATTTTGAATCATGCTGCGGTCGGCCGAGTATTTTCCGCTTTCCGGCCCCACCATGAGCGCCGCCTTGCCGGTGGGACTGATGGCCACGCCGGCCGTCTCGAACAGCGGCCAGAAATCGCTGAAATAACGGACATTGGCGTAATCGGCCTCGGTCGAGTTGACCACCAACACATCCAAACCATGCTGCTCGACCAGCTTCGCCGCTTTTTGGACGCGCTCTTGATATTCCGTTTCGGGTATACGAATGCGTTCTGCCATTTAGGTTTCTCCTGAAAATTTTCTGATTGTTATATTTACCGCTTAATCGAGATGAAAAACTTCGCGTAGCGGTTCTTCTTTGCCCTTGGTACTGCAATCGTTTTCACATTCCAGCACTTCGGTCATATAGCGCCACCATCGCCGGCACACGTCCGTCTCTGCAATACGTGCAAATTTCGCTTCGTCTTCGATTTCCACATAGCCGAAAAGTCGCCCTGTCGGTTCGTGGAGAAAGATCGAGTAATTGCTTGCACCATGTTCTTTCAAAGCCGCTTCTAGTTCAGCCCAAATGGGGTTATGTCGCTTTTCATATTCGGCGGCCATCCCCGGCTTGGCCTGAAACATCACGGCTTTGCGAATCATGTGTTTTGCCTTTCATGCCCTAAAGATTCAAAGCACTTCCGTGCAAATGCGATCCATTTTCTCGCTCATAGGCACAGGCCCCCGGTCGGTGATTTCATAGCCGGTTTCGATCCGAACGCCGTTAAATTCCGGATGTCCGAAGAAACTGACATCGACGCAAACTGTCATGCCCGGCCTCAGAACGTCGTTGCTGTTCGGCCCGAAGAACGGCGCCTCGGCCTCGTGCAAACCGATGGTGTGAACGAAAGGACACACCAAATACTTGGAGAATCCGTTCTTCTCGAAATACGCCCGAGCCGGCGCATCGATTTCACGACCGATCTTGCCCGGGATTAGTTGGGCTTTGGTCAAACGGAATGCTTCCTTAAGGTGTCTCATGCAGGTCAACTGGCTTGCGGAATACTGACCGTCGACCGGCAGTGCATCGCCCACCACGCCTGCATAACCGTTGACTTTCGGTGCAATGCCGATCATCACCATTTCGCCGGGTTGAAGCGGCTTTGAGCTGGCCGTCGGCACAACGGCATTCGATCGTGCGCCGCTGCCCACGATGGCGCTAAAGCCGAACCCGCTGGCTCCTCGGCTGCGAACGGCATATTCGCCGGCGGCCGCCACTTGAATTTCGGTAACGCCGGCCTTGACCTGGGCTTTCATCGCGTCATAAGCAGCGTCGGCCAATTGAAACGCCGCGCGAATCCGGTCGCGCTCCCAAGCCGATTTGTCATGGCGCAATGCAACATAGTCGGACGTGATATCGACCAAGGGAACGCCGCCGAAACCTTCGACAATCTGCTTGTAGCACTCGGCCGGCATCCGGCCCGCACCGACCAACCCGACGCGGCGCACGACGCCCAGTTCGGCATTCAATTCGGCGAATAATTTTGGAAAATCAATGATCGTGGCGTTGGGATACTCTTCGTCGGGCACCATGAACACGGTGAAATTTCGCGTTTCGGTGATCGTGCTGTCGAGCTTGGCGAACGGTTCGCTTTCCGGCCCTCCAAGGATGCGGGGCTTGCCTTCGCGCGGAATCAACACCGCTCCGCTCTCGAACTGCGGACACCAGCCGGTCAGATACCAGCCATTGCCGATGTTGAATTCATCATAATAAACCAAAGCGGCATCAAGATTTTTTGCTTTCAGCAATTCCTTGACCCGCGCAATGCGGGCGTCACTCTCACATTTGTCGAGATAAGGCATGAACGAAACTCCCCTAAATTTCAATTAGACAATCAATAACCCAAAAGAACTTGTTTATTAAGGAACACGAACGTCGGCCTCTCCGCGGTCGGCCAACGCTTGATCGATCTCGAGAAGCTGTTCGGCTGTAAGCCGCCAACCGGATGCGGTTACACAGTCGCGGATTTGATCGGGCCGCCGAGCACCGCAAAGCACACCGGTAATGCCCGGCCGATTTACCGTCCAGTTCAATACCAGCTCGATTAAGCTATGCCCTGCTTTTCCCGCAATTTTTTGAAGACGGTCGAGCAGATCGTGATTTTTCCGCCGTTCTTCACCGACGAACATCGCGTAGTTGTTCCGGCAGTCCTCGGGAGCAAGTATTTGATCGCGACGGAATTTGCCGGAAAACAGCCCTTTCATCAGCGGCCAATAGGCGAATACCGAAACATTGTGTTCAAGGCACCACGGCAACGCATCGGCTTCAATGCCCCGCATCAGCATGTTGTACGGCGGTTGAAACGCACTTAGCGGACACGCGGCGGCGAATTCCCGCAGCTCATCGAAGTCGAGATTCGACGCCCCGACCGATCGCGTCTTCCCTTCTTCCATCAATCGCTTAAGTTCGCCGGCCGATTCGGCCACTGGCACATTCTTGTCCGGTGCATGAAGGTATAACAACTCGACTCGATCCGTTTTCAGCCGTCGAAGACTTTCCTCGCATTCGCGTCGCAAGGTAGCAGGCCGACCATCGACGGCCTCGGAAACGTCCGGTACGCCATGCACGCCGCACTTGGTCGCAATAACCATTTCCTCGCGTCGACCCTCGATAGCCCTGGCAATGAGGCGCTCGCTAGCGCCGTCGATTCCATACATATAGGCCGTGTCGAGCATGTTGATCCCGAGATCGAAGCACACTCGAACCGTTGCGATGCTATCGGCTTCATTCACATTCGGATTCGATCGATCGACGATAGGCCAACATCCCAACACGATTTCGGAAACCTGGATGCCCGTATCGGCTAAGAGGCGATAGTTCATCATCATGGTTGGCCTTCCGATTTTTTCCACAAATCCGCAATACGGCAGCTTTTACGATAACGGTAGGGCGTCGTGCCCGACTCTCGCCGAAAAGCGCGCACGAAATACTCGAATGCCGTGAAACCGCAACGTTTCGACACGGTTTCCACGCTCATATCGGTCTGGCTCAACAGCATTTTCGCACGGTCGATCTGCACGCGCATCAGTTCCTGCTTGGGAGTGCGCTGCACGACGCGCTGAAACCGCTGTTGCAAGGCCCGGCGCGAAAGTCCCACGCTGTCGGCCACATCTTTAACACGAAGTCCACGGCAGGCGTGCTCTCGAATCATCCGAATCGCTTGCGCCACATCGGCATCCTCGACGGCCATGATGTCGGTCGAAGCTCGGGTGACGACTTGCCCCGGCTCGACCCAAATGGTCTTCTTCGGCGGCGGCTCCCCCGCCATCATGCGATCCAACAGGGCCCCGGCTTCATAGCCGACGCGCAAACAAGCCAAATCAATGCTCGACAACGGCGGAAAACTGACGCTGCAAATCACCGGATCGTTATCGACGCTCAGTACGGCAATCTGCGAGGGCACGGCAATGCCAGATCGCCGGCAGGCGTTCGTTACCTGAATTGCATAGATATCACAAGCACAAAACACCCCGCACGGCTTCGGCAACGATTCCAACCAGCGAACCAAATGCTCCTCGTCGATGCGTTTGAGGCCATTTCTGGGCGTTTGCAGCGCTGCATAGTCGTGGGGGCGGCCGCATTCTTCCAACGCTTTGGCAAACGCCTGTCGGCGCGTATCGATCCACCATGCCCAATCGCCTGCATAAAATGCCAAATGGCGCAACCCTCGATCCAGAAAATGATCGACCGCCAAGCGGCCGATCGTCGCCTCGTTGGGACACACCATGGGCGGGCTCAACGCGAAGTCGGCAAAAAGCTCGACCACCGGAAGCCCCGTGGCCAGCAATCGTTTCAAATCGGCTTTACGAACGGATCGGGTAATAATGCCGTCGCCCTGCCATTTTTTGAGCGCGTGCGGCAACGGATCAAACAGCCCGCGATCCTCATGATAAATCGACCACGGCCCATGCTCGGCCGCGTAGCGTCCAATACCCTCGATCAACCCCCGGCCGTACACGCTGCTGGTGTCAATCAGCAGCATAACCTGCGGTGATCGAAGTCGGCGTGACATGGGGGGCCTCATTGGCGGCGAGGAACGGCCTGTTTTTCTCCACACACCTGACGATTATAACGGCCATGCCTTGCCGGAGTCCATCAGCGGATGCGCATAAGTACCATATTATTGCGCATAATGTTCCTCTCCCCCAAGACCCGCATCCTTCGGCTTAGGATCAACACGATTGCAGGGAACAACAACCCCAGTCAGGCTATTTCGCACCCCCTTTTTGTGCGTATTTTTTCCAACCCCCACCATCACTCCAACAGTAAGCTATCGTTGAATACCATTTCCTTTACAGAAAGTCCCGCCGCGCATGGCCGTTCTGCACAGCCTTCAAAAAATCCTCGGTTATCTGAGATACTCGGTCTTCATCCGATCGAGGCCGTGGATTCCCTTGCTTATGACGCTTGGCGTAGGCATCGTGGTAACAGGCGGATTGTTCCAGATGGTTCGGCATTGGGAGCAGAACGAGAAGCAATCGGAATTCGACTTTGCGTCCCAGCATTTCGTCGAAGCTGTTCGCAGAGCCTCGGAACGTCTGGAACTTACCCATGAGATCATGCGGCAAGATTTCTACGGTTCGCCGCGTATTACGAGCAAGGAATTCGTTTTGTGCAGCGAGCCGATTCTCGCGCGGGTACCATCGCTCAAGGTTCTGCAATGGGCGCCGCGCGTGAGCGCGAACGAGCGGGCGGCATTCGAGGAATCGGCGCGTCAGGCAGGAATGCCCAAGTATCAGATTATCCAAGCCGATTCCGAGGGTCGTCTGATCCCGGCGAATCGGCGAGACGAATATTTTCCGATTTGGTTTGCCGCTTCGAAATGCGGTTTTCAATCCCGATTCGGCTGGGACTTTGCCGCCATTCCGTCCTTGGAATATTCGATGAATACCTGCCGCGACACCGGCGATTTCGTCGTCAGCGGCCTGGTTGATCTCAGCAAAATCGGCATCCCGGGCCACATGCTTCAAACCTTCCTACCCATCTACGACGATTTCGAAAACATACGGACCGTCGAGGATCGCCGTAAAAAGCTCAAGGGCATGCTGGTTGGTTTGTGTGAGATAGACGACCTCGTGGAGCGCGCCATCAGTTATGCAGGCAGCACGCAAGGCATCGACATGGCCGTTTTCGACGCGACGATTGCCGATGATCCCCGGCTGCTGCATTTCCACGTTTCGCGCACGCGAACGAAATTCGACGAGACGCCGGAGCAGGAGGCGGAATTCCAGCCCGGCGGCATCCATCACACCGAACTGCTGACCTTCGGCCAACGCCGTTGGTCCTTAATATGCACCCCTGCCCCCTATTTCTTCACAGCGCATGCCAGTTGGCGTTCCTGGACCTTCTTCATGGTCGGCATGACGGTCACGTGTTTGTCAGGCGCGTATGTTTGGTCGGCATCCACGCGCACCGAGCGCATCGAGCGGATCGTGGAAGAACGCACGCAGGAATTGATCCGCAAAGACGAACAATTGCGTCATTCGCAAGAGACGAAGGCCAAGGCGATTCGCACGGCCCATGAAGAAACCATCCATCGGTTGGTCACTGCTTCGCTTTGCCGGGACGAAGAAACCGGTATGCACATCAAACGCACCGGTTTGCTCGCCGAGTTGCTTGCCCGGGCCATCGGGTGGTCGGAGGCCGACGCCGAAATCATTCGACTGGCCGCGCCGATGCACGACGTCGGCAAGATCGGCATCCCGGATGCTGTTTTGCAGAAGCCCGGCAAATTGACGCCTGAAGAATTCAAGATTATGAAAACCCACACGATCATCGGCGCGAAGATGCTCGAAGGATCGCAATCCGCGATTCTCGCCATGGCTCGCGATATCGCGTTGTGCCATCACGAGCGTTGGGATGGAACGGGTTATCCGCGAGGATTGGCCGGCACGGACATTCCGGAGCCTGCCCGCATCCTCAGCATCGTCGATGTCTACGACGCCCTGAGTCACGATCGCGTCTATCGCCCGGCCCTGCCCGAAGACGAGGTCATGGAACTGCTGGCCCAAGGGTCGGGAACGCAATTCGATCCGCAGTTGCTGGCCGTATTCCTGGCCCACTATGAAGACGTGCTTCGCATTACGCACGAGAACCCGGACGAATCCGAGATGGAAGAGTTGGACGTATCCTCGATTCTATCGCTCGCGCCGACCAGCGTGACGGAAACATCGCCGAGCTTGTTGCCCTACTAACGCGATTGTCCAAGAAACGAAGAAACCCGCACGCGAGACGCGGGTTTCTTCTGGGTCGTGTTTTTCCGAAGGAGAGGCGGTGCGCTACCCGCGGTCACCTGCCGCCCATGTTTTCTACCGAGCCGGCGATGAAACCGAGCGTATCGGCCCTCCCTATCAACTGGCCAATCGGATGATACTTTAGCACCCCCCTGAATTTCGACAATAACCCGCTAGTGGGGCCATTTCGGCTTTCCACGCCAACAATTCGCCTTGACGCATCGCACGGCCGCCGATATTCTTGGCAACCCGAATTGGGTAGGGTTGCCTCCATTGCCTTATCGTCCTTGCGCGGAAATCCATGCCGCATATCCGGCTCATCATCGTGTTGCTTGGAGTGCTGTCGGCGCTAGCCGGCTGCAATACGCCCCTGCGCACCTCGGCCAAGTCGCCGCTCACTCAGGCCCAAATGTCCTCGGATAGCGTCGTGCTTGAAATGTTCTTCGTCCGATGTCCTTTCGGCGATGAAACGGCCAACGGCAACCTGTGGAAGCAGATCGACGAACAACAATTCGACCCCGTGCTGCGCGATCAACTCACGCACAACGGCTTCCGCGCCGGGATTATCAACGGCCAAATTCCCACCGACCTCTCGAAACTGATGCAGCTCGGCGACAAGCCGGCCTCGACGGGCGATATGGAAAACACCAAAGTCGATGATCTGAACACCCAATCCACCGTCACCCGGCGGCATCTGCAATTACGCAGCGGCCAACGATCTGAAATTCTCACCTCGGGCGTCTACGAGCAACTGCCTGTGTTGATGTGCGAATCGGGTCAACTCTGCGGCCAAACGTACAACCAGGCGCAAGGCATTTTCGGCGTCAAATCGTTCCCCCAGCCCGACGGCCGCGTGCGTCTCGAACTTTCGCCTGAATTGCAATACGACCAGCCGCGTCAACATTGGGTCGGCAGCCAAGGCATGTTGCGGCTCGAAACCAGTCGCCCCAAGCGCGTCTTCGACAACATGATTCTCACGGCCGATCTCTCGCCCGGCGCCATGCTCGTCTTAACAAGCCTGCCAAACCGCTCCGGCAGCTTAGGTCATCACTTTTTCACCGAAAACACCGGCCACCTAGAGCAAAAACTGCTGTTGATCCGTCTTTCGCAGACGCAACACGACGGCCTGTTCAACCCGCCCGATACGCTGAAGCTCGACGAGTAAAAGAAATGGAAATTGGGTAGGCGAACACCAATTCCTGGCAAAAAAACATGGCAATGGTCATTCTGAGCGAAGCGAAGAATCTCGTCGGAAATCACGGAGATTCTTCGCTTCGCTCAGAATGACGGAACAGCCAAAATAATCACCGCACCCCAACAAAACTCACGGCAGGCCGAAGTGAGAAATGGCTCAAAAACTAGCGCCCCAGCACATTCCGAAGCCCCAGCGCAAAGATGATGCGCAATGCCGCGAGCGCCTCGCCTGAATTGATCTTCGACACGCCTTGCTGCCGCTCGACAAACACGATGGGCGTTTCGGCCAACCGGGCACCCAGGCGTTTCAACTGCCAAAGAATCTCTTCTTGAAACGAGTAGCCGCGGCTGCGAATGCCGTCGAAATTGAGCCGGGCCAGCATCTCGGTGCGATAGCAACGAAAAGCGCCGCTGCAATCCTTCGGGCCAAGGCCCAACATCGTTCGGGCATAGAAATTGACCGCTCGGCTCATCAACCGGCGTTTCAAAGGCCAGCCCTCGACACCGCCGCTCGGAATGTAGCGCGAACCGATCATCACATCGACCGGCAATTGCCCCGGCGGATTCATGCCGGCCAACAGGTCGGGCAAATACTTCGGCTGGTGGCTGAAATCGGCATCCATATTCAGCATGAATTTGTAGCCGCGCTGAATGGCGTATTTCATGCCTGCGATCGTGGCGGTGCCCAACCCGAGCTTGCCTGACCGGTGCAAGCAAGTGATTCGCTTATTATTCACACGTTGTTGATCGCACCACTTGCCGGTTCCGTCGGGCGAATTGTCGTCGATGACCAAAATGTCAACTTGGGGCGCGAAGCGAAAAATCTCCTCGACCAATCGAGGCAGATTTTCCATCTCGTTGTACGTGGCCACGGTGACGAGTGTTTTGCCGGTTTCAAGCATGATTCCGGGATTCTAGCACACCGCCGGGGATTTGTGTAGAATGGGTAGAGGCTTACCCCCCAACCCAGGAGAATCTACCTTGGACAAAATATTGCATGGCATTGTCCACGGCCAGACCATCGAATTGACCGAACCTGTCGGATTGAACGACTTCTAATGACTCTCGCCGCTCCTCCTCGTTCCGTTTCTTCGCACGATCACCGACAAGTAGCGCCGAATGTGGAAACCAATATCCTGCCTTCTTCGACCTATGACCGACCGTTCTGGCTGGCTTATGCGTCGAACTTCCTGCTGATGGTCGCTTTTGCGCTATTATATCGCTATGCCGATTTTATCACGCTGTTGGGCGGCACCGAATTCCACTTGGGTTGGATCGTCGGCGTTGGAATGATCGGCAGTCTGCTCACCCGCTTGGCTCTCGGCTCGTACATCGACCGTGTCGGCTCTCGTCCTTTGTGGCTGCTGTCAACAACGTTGTTCATCGTCGATTGTTTCGCTCATTTATTCGTCACATCCTACACAGGCATCTCCATCTATCTGTTGCGTATCCTTTTTTGCAGCTCCATCGCGGGCGTTTACGGCGCTTCGATGACGTTCGTCACCGCCAGGGCGCCGGTCAATCGCATGGCCGAAGTCGTTGCGATGTTGGGCACCGCCGGTTTCCTTGGCACCGTCGTCGGCTCGGTTCTAGGCGATATCCTGCTTGGGTCGATCGCGATCGACCACGACCATGTTATGTTGATGTTTGTGACCGCGGGCCTTATGGGCGCGGCGTCCTTTCCGTTGGCCTGGGCAGCCTCGCGCGACGAGCGCCGGCCAACGCCGGCCGCCGATCAATCCATGTGGAAAGTGCTACGGGAGCACTACTCGGGCATGGTGCTGATCGTTAGCATGGCGATGGGCATGGGTTTGACGTTGCCCAACACATTTTTACGCACCTACGCCGCCGACCTCCACATCCCGCGTATCGGGCTGTTTTTCCTCATTTACGCCGTGGCTGCCGTTATCACGCGAGTCTTGGCCCGGCAATGGTACGCCCGATTCGGCTCGCGACGGATCATCTTGGGAGCGTTTTTGGGCCTGACGGTCGGCCAAATTCTATTTCTGCCGGTCAGTGCCGAGTGGATGCTGTTGCTGCCGGCGATCGGATTCGGTGCAACCCACGCCATGGTGTTCCCCGCCGTTGTGGCCGCCGGAAGCGTCCCCTTTCCATCAAAACACCGAGGACTAGCTACTCTGCTGGTTTTGGCCGCCTGGGACATCGGCCAACTCCTCGGCGCGCCGCTGGCCGGGGCGGTGCTCGGCTATAGCCAATCGGCCGGCCTGCCGCCCTATCCGACCATGTTCCTTACCATTGCCGGTCTGATCGGCGTAACCGGCATTTGGTACGCCCTGGCCAGCCGTCGCGGCACCATCCTTGGGGTATAAATTGCGGTTCCGGCCTCGATAGGGTGAAAATTCAGAGCCAAGCTGTTGCTCAACGTAGGGCGGAGTCGAGCGAAGCGATGGCCCGCCTTGAATTCTTCGCAAAATG
>CAYWGR010000003.1:38549-65521 GCA_964458015.1 uncultured Planctomycetaceae bacterium | reverse complement strand
GCCGATGATACCTGTTTGTTACGCGGCTTGAACTATTCGTGGAATCAGGTATCGTATCGAAAGCTACGGATGTCTAGTTTGCCTTACTCACCGTAGGGTGCGTCCGCGACGCACCGAGATTATGTGCATGAACGAAATACAATGATTGATGCGTCGCGGACGCATCCTACAAGCATTTTCGCAAAATCAAATGTAGGGTGGGTCAAGGTCGCACAAACTCTTGGTGGGGCTGCGCAAACCAATCAACCGTTGTTCTACACCATGAAAGAAAGCAAACTGAATTGCCGCGACCGAAGCCCCGCCAGAGCATCGGTTTGCTTGACCCACCCTACATTTTGGGAGTATCCATGTACGACAAGCAAGCGTTGATCGACCTGTTCCGTCAAAAAGCCTTGAAATTCGGTGATTTCACCTTGGCATCGGGCAAAAAGGCCAAATACTACCTTGATGGCAAACAGGTAACGCTTGATCCGGTGGGCGCGCGGCTCGTGGCGGAAGGTTTTTTGGATCTTCTCGCGAAAGGCCCGCTGCCGACAGCCGTCGGCGGCATGTCCATCGGTGCCGATCCCATTACCGCCGCGGTAATTACGATGTCGGCGGTTCGCGGCACTCCGCTCTTGGGCTTCATGGTTCGTAAAGAGTCGAAAGGCCACGGTACCAACCAATATATCGAGGGGCCCGTCAGCCCCGGCATCTCGGCCGTCATCGTTGAAGACGTCGTCACCACCGGCGGCTCCTCGCTCAAAGCGATCGAACGGGTAGAAAGCTTCGGCATGAAAGTCGTCGGCGTCTTGGCCATCATCGACCGCATGGAAGGCGGCGCCCAGGCCTTCGCCGAACGCGGCTATCCGCTCTCCAGCCTGCTTACGATCCGCGATTTCGGCATCGAACCGCCGGTAATCTAGTGTAGTGATTCACGCTGTTGGGGTTTTATTCATGGAGTGCCACTCAATAAGTTAAATGTAGGGCGGGTCGAGCGAAGCGATGGCCCGCCTTGAATTCTTCGCAAAATGGCGGGCCATCGCTTCGCTCGCCCCACTCTACCGAAAACCGATCAGCCCTATTGAGGCTGTGACAACCCTTGCAACCGGCAGACGTGGGGGGTAAGTCGCCCTTAAATCCCCAGTCTTCGCTGGCTGACTAAACTTCTTGTGAAGATGTTCCGATGGTAACGGTACCGCAAGCAGGGAAATCTGCGCGCGGAAAACATTTGACAATATACGCATTGTAGGGCATTTGTTTAATATGCAGATGCGGGGATTAAAAGGCGGAGTTTAGCGATTATGTCAATTCTACCTTTTGTCCTTCGCCAAGATCGGTAATAATGGGTCGGCGTCTGGAGAAGCCTTGAGCCCCTCCTTGGATAGCTGACAACCGTTGCGGCATGTTCGGATTCTTCGCAGTGCGAAGCTTAACGAGCAAGATATGTTTTCAAGGACAGGCGAGACACCTGTCTTTTGGGCAAGGGGTTGGTTCAGGGGAGCGTGTTGCAGTTTGCTTCCCGTAGTGAAGAGGTGTAGGGCGTGAATATTTTGCTGGCCACGAGTGAGGCAGTGCCGTTTGCCAAGACCGGCGGTTTGGCCGATGTCTGCGGTGCGCTTCCTATCGAACTGGCGAGGCTAGGGCATCAGGTGGCAGTCATTATGCCTGCCTACCGACAGACCCGCTACTGCGGTTTGCCCATCGAGCCGATGGGAATCGACTTCATCGTTCCGATCGGCAGCAAGATGGTCACCGGACACCTGTTGCGCAGCACCTTGCCCGGCGGACAAGTGCCGGTCTATCTGGTCGAGCAAGATCAATACTACGATCGCGACGAACTCTACAGCATCGACGGCAAGGATTACATCGACAACTGCGAGCGATTCATATTTTTCAGCCGGGCGGTGTTAGAGGCCATTCGGCTTCTGGACCTTCACGTCGATGTGTTGCATACCAACGACTGGCAAACCGGCTTGATTCCGGCATATCTGAAAATCGAATATCATTCGGTGCCCCGCTACGAGCAGATCGCCTGCCTGCTGACGATCCACAATATGTCCTACCAAGGCCAGTTCTGGCATTGGGATATGCTGTTGACGGGCTTGGATTGGAAGTATTTCAACTGGCATCAGATGGAATTTCACGGCAACCTGAACCTGTTGAAAACGGGGATGGTTTTCGCCGATTCGATCAACACGGTCAGCCCTCGTTACGCGCAAGAGATTCAGAGCAGTCCTCTGGGCTGCGGCTTGGAAGGCGTTTTGGACGATAGGCAGAATGTCCTTTCCGGCATTTTGAACGGCATTGACGCTCACGAATGGGATCCGGCCTCAGACCCGCATCTGGCAGTCAATTACACGGCCGATACCGTGGAACAGAACAAGCCGATCTGCAAGGCGGCGCTGCAAAAAGAGTTGAATTTGCCCCAAGAGCCCAATTATCCGCTCGTGGGCATCGTCGGCCGGTTGATCGATCAAAAAGGCTTCGACCTCGTGGCCGAGGTGATGCAACGCTGGGTGCAAACCAGCGACACGCAATGGGCCATCCTGGGCACCGGCCTGCCGAAATATCATAAACTGCTGGAAACACTGGCCGAGCGGTATCCGCAGCGCGTCGCCCTGCGATTGGAGTTTTCCAATCCCTTGGCCCATCGCATCGAGGCCGGCGCCGACATCTTTTTGATGCCGAGCCGTTTCGAGCCCTGCGGACTCAACCAGCTTTATAGCCTGAAATACGGCACGGTGCCTTTGGTACGTTCCACGGGCGGACTGGCCGACACGATCACGGGCTACGACCCGACATCGCCGCATCCGTCAGCCAACGGGTTCGTGTTCCAAGACTACAGCACGCTCGCCCTGAGCGATACGTTGCGATTGGCTTGCGATGTTTACCGCCGGCCCGAGGTTTGGAAACAACTGATGGCCGTCGGCATGAGGCAGGATTGGTCCTGGGCCCGCAGCGCCAAGGAATACGTCGAGCTTTATCAAAAGACCACGGAACGAAGGAACGTTGTAGCAAGTTAGGTCTCGTAATGAGTGCGTGAACCGCGCCCTTACGATTGGATTGTGGTTCTTCTCGTCGGTGCATTCCATGCGCCCCACGAAAGAACGGATTTTTTCTCATCACGGTGAAGGATCGCCATGCACGAAGTCGCGTTAGCTTTTTTTTGGCATCAGCATCAGCCTTATTATCCCGACGACATTGCCCATGAAAACCCGATGCCTTGGGTCCGTTTGCACGGCACCAAGGATTATTGGGGCATGGCCATGCTGTTGAAAGAGGCGCCCGAACTACACGCCACGATCAACCTGGTGCCCAGTCTGTTGCAGCAGTTGGCTTCCTATACCGAGGGCGGCCATCAAGATCAGCATCAGCGGATTTCACATCTGCCGGCCGACGGGCTGACCGATGACGATATGAACTATCTGCTGGACAACTTCTTCATGGTCCATCCCGACCAGATGATCCGCCCGTACCCGCGCTACCATGAATTGTATAAAAAACGCGGTCTGGGCGTGGATACGGCCGAACGCGCCCGCAAACGCTTCAACAAAAAAGACATCATCGACCTGCAATGCTGGTCGAATATGGTGTGGATTCATCCGCTGGCGTTTGAAATAGACTCCGACTTGGCCGACTTCAGGACCAAGGGACGCGGCTGGACGGAAAAAGAAAAACTGTGGCTTTTAGACAAGCAAATGGAACTGCTGCGCCAGGTGGCGCCGTTGCATCGCGAACTGATGGAGCGGGGGCAGGTCGAATTGACCACGACGCCGTTCTATCATCCGATCATGCCGTTGCTGTGCGATAAGCGTTTGGCCCGCCGCGCGATGCCCAACGTCATGTTGCCCAAACATCTCGACGGCTATGCCGAGGATGCGCGGGAGCATATCCGTCGCGCCGTGGAGTATCACGAGAAAATTTTCGGGCAAAAGCCGCGCGGCATGTGGCCTTCCGAAGGCTCGGTGTGCCAGAACGTCATTCCCTTCATCGCCGAGGCCGGCATCCAATGGATCGGCACCGATGAGGAGATTCTCTCCTGCTCGACCGACGGCTGGGTCTCGCGCGACGGCAACGGCTATCTGCGCAATCCGGAAATGCTCTATCGTCCCTGGCGCGTCGAAGAACAAGGGAAATCGCTCCAGCTTGTTTTCCGTGATCACGCCATGAGCGACCAGATCGGTTTCCACTATCAGCGTTATTCGCCCGATCACGCCGTAGGCGATTTTATCGGCAAACTGGAAGCGATCGGCAACGCCACCGGCGGAAATGCCGGACATCGGCCCACGCTTGTGAGCATTATCCTCGACGGCGAAAACTGTTGGGAATATTATCCCAACGCCGGCGTCGATTTCCTGCGCGGCATCTATCGCCAAGTGGTGAAACATCCGAAGATCAAGCCGGTGCGCATCGGCGACTATCTCGCGCATCATCCGGCGACCGATAAGATCGGTCACCTGTTCCCCGGCAGTTGGATCCAGCACAACTTCGGCATCTGGATCGGACACCCCGAATGCAACCGTGCTTGGGACGCCGTCCATGAGACCCGCGAATGGCTGCTGCAAATGACGGAGAGTAAATCGAAGCCGGCCGATAAAATCGCCCAAGCTTGGGAAGAACTTTATATCGCCGAGGGCAGCGACTGGTTCTGGTGGTTCGGCGACAGTCACAGCAGCGCCCAAGACGGTCTGTTCGATCGCCTCTTCCGCAAACACTTACAAAACGTTTATACCGTTCTGGATGAAGTGGCTCCGGCCGAACTGTCGCGGCCGATCAGCCAGGGACATCACCATGCCCAAACCTATGTCGAGCCGACCGGCTTGTTAAGCGTCAAGGTAGACGGCCGCCGCAGCTACTTCGAGTGGATCAACGCCGGACATTATGTGTGCGGCGGATCACGCGGAACCATGAGCATGGTGACGCAAGGATTGATTTCAGACCTTTATTTCGGGTTCGATCCCGAGCGGCTGCTGCTGCGATTGGACTCGCGCGGCGGACCGTTCCGCGAACAGTTGGCGGAAATCGACGCCCTGCGAATCGTATTCCTCCAGCCGGAAGGATTCGAGTTGGTCGTGACCAATCCGAGCCGCAAACAGTCGGAAGTCCATTTATGGCGAAAAGGTTCGACAATGGCCGGTTCTCATGCCGAAGCGGCAGCCGACATCCTCTTTGAACTTGCCATACCGTTCCGCAGCCTGGCTCGCAAAACAGATGAACCCGTTCATTTTTACGTCGAGTTGCTCAAAGAAGATCAACCGGTAGAACGCATACCGCACGAAGGAGCGATCGAAACGACCGTTCCCTCGCCGGATTACGAACTTATTATGTGGCAAGCGTGAAAACTAGTGGCTAGTGGTTAGTGGCTAGTGGTTAGTGATTGAACCACTGGCAATGGAATGCTAACCACTGGTCGCCTTGCACGAGCCACAAACAACTAACCACTAGCCACTAATCACTAACCACTAGCTATGCCAGACCTTCGAAAAGATCCCATCGTCGGGCGTTGGGTAATTATCGCCAGCTCCCGCGCTAAACGGCCTCATGATTTCGACTCCACGCCGCAACGGCAGAAGGGGCGATTCTGCCCGTTCTGCGAAGGCAATGAAGATAAAACACCCGGCGAAATTATCGCTTACCGCAAGCCCGGTTCGCAGCGCAACCGCGAAGGGTGGCGCGTTCGCGTTGTGCCCAACAAGTTTCCCGCGTTGGAAATCGAGGGCCAACTCAACAAACGCGGTGAAGGCATCTACGACATGATGCGCGGCGTCGGCGCCCACGAGGTAATCATCGAATCGCCCAAACATATCATCAGCACCTCCGAACTTTCGGAAGAGCAATTGCGCGAAGTGTTTTGGGTATATCGCGACAGACTGGTGGATCTGAAAAAAGATCCGCGGCTGGTCTACGGCATGATCTTTAAGAACGTAGGCGCGGCCGCCGGCGCTTCGTTGGAGCATTCCCACAGCCAACTGATCGTCACGCCGATCGTTCCAATTAACGTCTGGGAGGAAATGACCGGTTCGTTGGAGTTTTACAATTATCGGGGTCGTTGCGTTTATTGCGACATGGTCCAGCAGGAGCTGGCTTCGGAAAAACGAATCGTTCTCGACACGCCCGGCTTCGTGGCGTTCTGTCCCTTCGCAAGCCGGTTCCCCTTCGAGACCTGGATCCTTCCGAAGAATCATTCGAGCCACTTCGAGAACATCCAGAAGAACGAAGTCGACGAGCTTTCGGGCGTGATGCGTCAAGTAATTGTCAAAGTCGAAGCGGCACTAGACCAGCCTGCGTATAATTACATCATTCATACAGCCCCCTTTGACACACAAGAGTTGGGACATTATCACTGGCATATAGAGATTATGCCGAGTTTGACGAAAACTGCCGGCTTCGAGTGGGGTACCGGGTTCTACATTAATGCGGTCCCGCCCGAACAAGCAGCCAGTTTCTTGCGAGAAATCGAAGTCGACTCGGCGGAATCACAAACTATTCCGTCCAGGCAGACTGGATAAACTGAGGTGTGGTTGCCGATGAGGTAAGTATTCTCGATAAGAGAAGGGATTAGGGGCTAGGGATTGGGGATTAGACTTCTGCGCGTCAACCGTATTGGCCGCGTCACTTCTAATCGCTGATCCCTAGTCTCTAATCCCTAAGTACCCGCTTCCTTCATCCCACCACGAGTTGCAAGAACTTACTATGCCAAACCGCATCCGCCTGATTCTGGCCCTGCACAACCACCAACCCATCGGCAACTTTGATCACGTTTTCCAGCAGGCGTTTGACGACAGCTATCGTCCGTTCCTGGACGTTTTTAGCCGCTACGAATCGCTCAAGATTTCGCTGCACACCAGCGGTTCTCTGATGGAATGGCTTGCCGTTCGGCAACCGGAGTATTTGGACCGCCTGGCCGCGTTGGTCGAGCAAGGGCGGGTTGAGATCATCGGCGGGGCCTATTTCGAGCCGATCTTGGCGATGCTGCCTTCACGCGATCGCATCGGACAAATCCGCAACTACACCCGATGGCTCCAAAACCGTCTCGGCGCTACGATTCGCGGACTTTGGACGCCCGAACGCATTTGGGAACAATCGTTTACGAAAGATCTGGTCGATGCAGGCATTGAATATACCGTATTAGACGACTTCCATTTCAAATGCGCCGGATTGACCGAATCGCAACTCGCCGGCCATCTATTGACCGAGGACGAGGGGCGCGTATTGTCGATCTTCCCCGGCAGCGAGCGGCTGCGCTACACGATTCCGTTTGCCGCGCCGCAGCAGACGATCGACTATCTGGCCCAAATGGCCGAAGAACATCCGAACGCCGTGGCCGTTTTCGGCGACGACGGCGAGAAATTCGGTACATGGCCTGAAACCAAGAAACACGTTTATGAAGACGGCTGGCTCACCCGGTTCTTCGATGCTTTGGTGCAAAACAAGGATTGGATCCAAGTAACCACGCTGGCCGAGGCATTCGACAACGTTCCGCCGGTCGGCAAGATCTACTTGTCGGATTGCAGCTACCGTGAGATGACCGAATGGGCATTGCCCGCCGAACAGCTCGTCGAATACGAACGCATCGCCCACGAGATGCACGACGATCCGCGTTGGAAGTCCTTGCGGCCTTTCGTGCGCGGCGGTTTCTGGCGCAACTTCAAGGTCAAATATCCCGAATCCGACGAAATGTACTCGCGCATGATGATGGTCAGCCGTCGGCTACACGAAACGATGAACGCGGCGGCCACCGGCGATTCGGTCAATATGGAATTGGTCGAGCAAGCGAAGACCGAGCTTTATCGCGGCCAGTGCAATTGCAGCTACTGGCACGGGGCCTTTGGCGGTATTTATCTGCCGCATCTGCGCAACGCCGTTTATCAGCATTTGATCGCCGCCGACAACCTGCTGGATCAGGCAATCGGTCGGACGGAAATGTGGATCGATGCCACGGCCGAAGATTTCAATTTCGACGCCCGGCAAGAAGTGCGGTTGTCGAACGATAAGCTGATGGCCCTGATAACGCCCAGCCACGGCGGCCAGATGACCGAGCTTGACGTTCGCCGCATCCAACATAATCTTTTAGCTACATTAGCCCGGCGGCCCGAAGCATATCACCGCAAGATACTGGCCGGCGATAATGGGCAAAACGGCCAAGTGGCCAGTATCCACGAGCGGATCGTATTCAAGCAACCGAATTTAGACCAGCGGTTGCAGTACGACGATCACCTGCGTAAGAGCCTTGTGGATCTGTTCTACGATAACGACGCGACCTTGGAAGCCGTGGCGATGGGCACCGCCCCGCAACGGGGTGATTTCGTGCATGGCGCCTATGAAGCCCGCATCCGCCGCAATCCCGACCGCATTCAGGTGCAATTGACTCGCGACGGCGTCGCCTGCGGCGTGCCGGTGCGAATCACCAAGGGGTTGACCATGGACGCCGGCAGCTCGACATTGCAAGTCGCCTACCTACTGGAAAACCTGCCCGTCGGCCAACCGTTGCATTTCGCCGTCGAGATGAATTTCTCCGGGATGCCCTCGAACGCCTACGGCCGAAACTTCTCCGACATCGAAGGCAACATCCTAGGGCAGCTTGGCGAGAAACTCGATTTGAGCGGCGCCCTGGGCTTGAACCTGAGCGACGAATGGCTGGGGATCGACGTCGGTTTGAAGACATCAAGGCCTACGAATTTCTGGACCTTCCCCATCGAAACGGTCAGCCAGTCGGAAGGCGGCTTCGAACTGGTCCATCAGTCGGTCGTCGTGATGCCGCACTGGATGGTCGAGGCCGATAAAGACGGTCGTTGGAGCGTCACGCTCCAACTTTCGCTCGACACCTCCCGCGCCGAGCATAAAAACGACCATACCGAAGAAACCGTAACCGTCACGGCGTAAAAAATCATTGCGAAAAGGCTGTTATTCACCCGCCATCTTAACGGATGCGGGTGAATAACAGCTCGCAACTCTTGCTTCAAATGTGAAAGACTTTTCTCGTCGCATCTTTTTGTTGTCAAAATGGGGAAGCTGTTTGAGCGGCGCACTATCGATTGCCGTCACCGCGCGACAACAATGTCCCCCCGGTTAAACGTGTCGTTTTGATCTGCGACCGTTCATTTCCTGGTCGTTCCCTGACCTTTTCCAAGCTGCTCTTGCTTGGCCGGCACGTTTACGATACATTCCAGTGCCGTCGATTCCCGACCCCCTCAATCAGGGAAGGCACCGGTCGTATGGGCTCATCTGGGAAAGGATTCCGCATCATGCAGGCCACTCTAGCCGAATTAGCAGCTCTGGTTGACGGGAAGATCACAGACAATGGTCCCCTGGTCATCCTGGGGGCGGCCACTTTGCGCGATGTCGGCCCGGGCCAAATCACATTGGTCGATCATTCTGAAAAAAACCGTCGCCTGGAAAACTGCCAGGCCGCCGCCGTTGTCGCTCCGTTGAACTATACGCCCGAAAACATTCCGGCCATTCAGGTCGAGGACGTGCATCGGGCATTCGCGGCGATCATGCGATTTTTCAGCCCGCCCTGCGAAATGCCACGGCAAGGAATCAGCCCGCTGGCTGCCGTTAGTCCGACGGCCGTCATTGGCGAGAACGTCGATGTCCATCCGTTCGCCACGATCGGCGACCGCGTCACGATTGGTGCGGGAACGACGATCCATTCCGGCGTTCATGTCATGGCCGACTCGCGAATCGGCGAAAATACAACGATCTTCCCCAACGCCGTGCTGTACGAAAACACCATCGTCGGCTCGCGCTGTTTGATTCACGCCAACGCCGTGCTTGGAGCCTATGGATTCGGCTATGGTTTTGCCGACGGGCGGCACGTGCTATCGGCCCAATTGGGCAACGTTGTTTTGGGCTCGGATGTCGAAATCGGCGCGGGCTCGACCATCGACCGCGGCACCTACGGCCCCACCGTGATCGGCGAAGGCACCAAGATCGACGATTCGGTCATGGTTGCCCACAATTGCCGCATCGGCCGCCATAATATGCTTTGTTCGCAAGTAGGAATCGCCGGCAGCACGACCACTGGCGATTACGTCGTGATGGCCGGTCAGGTGGGCGTGCGCGATCACGTTCATATCGGCAGCCGAGCCGTGCTGGGCGCAATGGCCGGCGTGACGAACGACGTGCCCGACGGCGCCCGGATGATCGGCATTCCCGCCACGCCCGAACGCGACCAAAAAGTCAAACAAGCCGCCTTCAGCAAATTGCCCGAGATGCGGCGACAATTGAAGCAGTTGCAGCGGGCGGTCGACGCCCTGATGAGCGGTCCGGCCGAAAATCTGCCGCTGCAAGAAGAAGCGTCGGCAACAGACGACAACGGACGCAGGGCTGTAGCATAATTGGTTTTCAGTTGTCAGTTTTCAGTTCTCAGCTTCGTTTTTACTGAAAATCGATAACTGAAAACCGATAACTGAAAACTGATGACTGAAAACTCCTCCACACCTCGCCGCGTAGGCATCATGGCCGGCTGGGGGCAATTGCCGCTGGCGGTGGCCGAGTCGATGCGCCGACGCGGCTGCGAGGTTTACTGCCTGGGCACCATCGACCACGCTGATCCTGCACTGGGTGAGATCTGCAACGACTTCCGCTGGAGCGGCATGGCCAAATTCGGCGGCGCGATTCGCTACTTCCAACGCCATGGCGTGACCGAAGTCACGATGGTCGGCAAGATTTTCAAGGTGCGGCTGTTCCAGCGATTCGCCTGGCTCCGGCACATCCCCGATCTGCGCACGATACGGATGCTTGCCCCGCATTTTTGGACGCGGCAGAAGGATTGCCGCGATGATACGCTGTTGGGTACAATCGTCGAGGAGTTTGCCACGGAAAATATCCGTTTTATGTCGATCCACGATTGCGCACCGGAGTTGCTCGTGAAAGAGGGACAGATCTCGCGCCGCGGCCCGACCGCCTGGCAGCAGAAAGACATCGAATTCGGCTGGAAAATGGCCAAGGAAATGGGGCGGCTCGACATCGGCCAAAGCGTGGCCGTCAAGGACCAGGCCGTCTTGGCCGTTGAAGCCATCGAGGGCACCGACGAAAACATCCGCCGCGCCGGCACGCTTTGCCCTGCCGGCGGTTTCACGGTCGTCAAAGTGGCCAAGCCGCAGCAAGACATGCGGTTCGACGTGCCCACCATCGGGCTAGGCACGCTCGAAACGCTTCACAAAGCCGGCGGTAAGGTCTTGGCCGTCGAGGCCGACAAAACCATCTTTCTCGATCAAGATGCCGTGATCGAATTCGCCGACCGCCACGGCATGGTGGTCATGGCAATTAAGGATTGGACCGCGGAAAACAAGGATTCTTGATACCGCTCGCCTACTCGCTATCCTTGGCGGGCTTTTCCGAGTCTCCCTTGGCAGCCTTCTTATCGCTCTTCTTTTCGCTCGCGGGACCAAGCAAAACCTCCAACTCCTCGCGAAGCGTTTCGCCGCGGGCGTTGATCGACGTGACGCGGCCGTCTTTGCCGACGAGGATCATGGTTGGAAGGTTCATGATGCCGTAGTAGACCACGCTGGGGCACGCCTTGCCGTCGCCGACAAGAATCGTCCAGGGAATGTCCTTGGCCTTGACGAATTTTTCCAGGGCCTTTTCGTCGCGGTCCAAGCTGATGCCGATGATCTCAAAGCCCTTGTCATGGAACAGTTCGTAGCAGCCCTTGAGATTGGAAATTTCGCGGACGGAGATCGGATTCGTGCTCATCCAGAATTCGACCAGCACGACCTTGTCCTTGAAGTTCGCCCAATCCAGCGGCCCTTGGCCGAGAACTTTGCCTTCGATTTTGATCTGTTTGCCGACCAGGTTCAAACGGCGGACGACGCCTTCGAGCATCTTGGCGAACTCAGCCAGTTTGGGGTTTTTGCTGGCCGAAAAAACCTTGGCGATGGATCCATAGGTGGAAGCCGCCAGTTTTTTGTCGCCCGACATTTCCGCGGCAAGGCCGGTCATATAGGCCAGCGTAATGTCGGACACTTGAGGCTCGGCTTCTTCAAGATACTTGACCGAGCCCTCGATCGACTTTTTCACGTTGCCCTCGCCGCCCATCAGGGTCGTGCGAAGCTCGATTTGCAGCATGAACCCGCGCACCTGCCGCGCGAGTTTTGCGTGGCCGGCTTTCTTCAAATCACCGGCAAACGCATTCAGTTGCTCGCGATTTTCCAACATATTCATCTTGGCCTGCACGGCGAACTCCATCTCTTCGTCGTTCGGCTTGCCGGCCAAAATTTTTTCGGCCGCCTCTAAAATCGCCTTCCGCATCTTCTTGCGGGCGTCGTCATCGGCAGGTGGGGCGCCGGTGATCAACTTCGTGACATAGTCAACCAACTCCTTCGGCGTGCCGTCGGGCACTTTGAACTCGTCGGCGCTCTCGCCGGCCTTCCTTTCGCCTTTCTCTTCCTCGCCGGCAGGCATCTCTTCCGCTTTTTTGTCGGAAGCGGGTTTCTCAACGGCCAGCTTCAATTTCTGAACAGCCGGCTTCTCTTTACCCGCCGGTTTTTCATCAGCCCCAAAGGCCGACGATACAACTGTTGCCGTGAACGACAAAACGAACGCCCAACCCAAAATATGGTAACGAGACATTATGCACTCCTAGTGGTAGGTGAAAAAACAATAGGGAAAGTTGTGTAGCGGCTGTTGGATGTGTACTTGTAGGCAGGTCTTATGCTTCCGCCGCGATCGCCGAGAGTTGTTCTATTCCTTCGTCTCTCGACCCTCGCGTTTTGCTCCTTTTTGGATAATCGCCCAGGCTTCTTCGGCCGTTTCGGCAAAATCCACCAGCTTCAGATCTTCGTCGGCGATGGTTCCTTGGTCGGCAAGGAACTGGAAATCAATCACGTGCTCCCAATATTCTCGGCCGAACAGCACAATCGGGATGGCTTGCATCCGGCCCGTCTGTCGAAGCGCCAGGGCGTCGAACAACTCATCGAGGGTGCCGAATCCGCCGGGAAACGCCACGAGCGCCTTCGCCCTCAGCATGAAGTGTAGCTTCCGCATCGCGAAATAGTGGAACTGGAAGCACAAATTATGCGAAATATAGGGGTTTGGCTGCTGCTCATGGGGGAGGCGGATGTTTAAGCCGACCGATTTTGCCCCAACCTCGTAAGCGCCGCGGTTGGCAGCCTCCATAATCCCAGGACCGCCGCCGGTCATAATAATGTATTCCGACTGTCCATCCGTCTGGCAGGCCTTCGACACTACCTGGGCAAATTCCCTGGCATGGTCGTAATACCGGCTCCATTTGCAAATCTGCTCGGCACGTGCCACCGCTCTTTGCCGTTTACTATCCAACGGCGAAGCTGCCAGCTCCTGTCGGGCAGCGTCCAACTTTTTCTGAGCCGCCGCCGGCTCCGGTATTTGTGCACTGCCGAAAACCACAATGGTCGAGCGAACGTTGTTTTTCCGAAGAAACAGCTCCGGCTTCAGATGCTCCAACTCAAGCCGAGCCGCACGCATCTCGCCTTGCATCAGAAAATCAACATCCCGATACGCAACCTGATAACTCGGCGACGCGACAATTTTCGAGACATTCGAGGCGGGATCGTCAGGCATGGCAGGATAGCTCTTACAGTGGAAGAAACAAAACGGCGTTGCGAATCTCTTCAGATAATACGGTTTCAACAATCAATTGAAGGTCTGTAATGATTTGACCGACGGTCGCCTGCAACTGATGAGCATAGACGACACCCGCAAAATGGCGACCGGTGCTTTGCCAATAGGCAGCGAGAATAAGGAAATCATCATCTTGTGTAAAAACGATTCGGCCTAATTCCGCCGCACGCGCAAGTATCTCTTCATCGGAAGCAGCATCATGTCCGTCTTCCAAGGCAGTCAGTACATCGATGCCTCGGCGTGCAGCCCCTTCGTTACAGAACTGCGGACGTGATGATCCATATAAAGCGAAAGGCTCACGGTTGGTTCTTTGCCACCTTGAGCTTTCTGGCCAAGGGCGAATTCCCAAGCCTTGTCCGTATCTCCTCCACTTGTTGCATCCGCCGTGCGATATCTTGATCGATCTGCGGTTGATGGTCGTAATAATAGCCCAAAGCACTGTGGATTTGGCCCAGGGTGAGCGATGGAAACTGCCGCTGAATTTCTTCGGCACAGGAACCGTGCGCCAAGCAGTCGAGAACGATCTCGACAACTTTAATGCGCGTGCCCGTCAGGATGGGCACGTTTTCCGAATCCAGCGAAATATGGGCGTAATCCAACGTGGTCATATCGTTATTCTACCAGATACATTCAGGAGGAAACAAGGCAAGCGGCCGCGAGAATCCAGATCAGCGTAAGGCTGCCCAGGAAGATCATCGGAGGGATGCGTATTTTCGGCCAAAAATGTGCGAATATTCTCGATATTCCATAGCAAGTCGAAGCTGCCGCGGCAAGCAAAAACGCCGCACCCCAACCAAGATACAGCCCCACGCAAGCCAATCCGAGAATCGGCGCGGTCGGTGCGTAATCCTCTTGCGAAGTTCGCGCGGCGATAAAGATCCAAGCCAAAACGCCGAGAACGCCAATGAGGATAGTCCATGCCGGCGATATTTCCGACTTATTCATCGAGACCACGGGAGCCAGCGAGAACATTGCCACAAGCCACACCGCCATCGCCGGCCAATACAACTTCGGCGGCACGCGGTTTCCGTCATATTCAATCAACGCGGCGCTCAGCAACGTGCTCAACAGCAGCCAATGATACGGACAACGAACCAGAAACGTTTCCGGCTCAAAGGCGTTCGCCTCGACGACTGCCACGACCGCAAACATCACGGCCGCGATGCTCTCCACCACCGGATATCGGGCGGAAATCGGATTATGGCATTGCCGGCATCGGCCACGCAACATAATCCAGCCCAAGATCGGCACATTGTCGTACCACGCAATTCCCTTGCCGCATTTCGGGCAACGGGAAGGCGGATGCACGATGCTAATTCCAAGCGGCAACCGATAAACAACCACATTCAAAAAGCTGCCCACCGCTCCGCCCATCATGAACGACCAGAAAATGATGAGCCAGGAAGGAAGCATGGGGGAGACTAGTGGCTAGTGACTAGTGGTTAGTGGCTAGTGAGATTAGTTAAACAATCAACAAGCTTCTTGAACATTGAACCTTGGTCCTTGAACATTGCTCATTGAGCCTTGTTCATTGGTCATTGAACCTTGAACATTGGAATTTGAATATTTCCGGAATCGCTCTCGCAATCACCTTCACTGACCACTGACCACTAGCCACTAATGTCTAATCCCTAATCTCTAATCCCTCAAATGATTCCATGCAAGGGGCGGCCGGGGGCGGCCAGGGCGTCTACGCGCCGTGTTATGGCCGGATCTTCGACCAGCGGCGGGGCGTGATGCGGTTTCGCTCGAGCGTCGATCACCAGCGAACCGAAGCAGCCCCAGTGCTTGTCCAGGAAAAACGGCTCGATTCCGTAAATATCCGACGCCGGATTGCTCCGCGTGAAGGTCGTCCAGAGGAAATTTTCCAGCGTCTTCGTCGCAAAGTCGCTGTCGTCCGCCACAACCACCAGCGGAAACCCGTTGATTGCGTCTTTACGATTGTAGCACGCACAGAACTGCGCGACCGCCTGATCCGGCCCAGAACCGTAGGCCGGCCCCTCGACAACCAGAATGCCCGGCAAAAATACCCGCGCCCGACGGAACCCCAGCACCTCGGGCAGCACGATCCGACTGTCGCAGGCAACCGGCAATGTCCGCAAAGGCGGCCCGGCCGCTGCAATCACTACTTTCGATCCTTCGTTCAGCCGCCCACTGCTGTAGTCGAGCGTGTCGATGTTCGTACAGGTCTGAAAATGCAAATCCCGCCGCCAATCGACACGCTCCAAAACATGCCGCAAGAAATCGGGCACATGCTGCACGTTGAGATCCGCGTTATCTTCAACCGCCGCGATCCAAAGATACTTGGCCAGCGACAACTGCCCGTGGCCCAACAGGGCGTGGGCAAGCGTCAGCAATTCACGAGGCCGGCGGCGCTCTTCATAGGGCACATAACGCTCGCTTCCCAAAGCCAGCAACAGCGGATGCACGCCCGCGGCATCGACGGCATTCACGGCCCGCACGCCGGGAATGTGTTTCGAAATCACCGGCCCGACCAACTCGTGAATCAACTGGCCGAACATCGTGTCTTCTTGCGGCGGACGGCCGACGACCGTAAACGGCCAAATCGCGCCGCGGCGATGATACACATGCTCCACATGCATCACCGGAAAATCGTGGGCCAAACTGTAATAGCCCAGATGATCGCCGAACGGCCCTTCGGGCTTCAGCCGCGTAGGGTCGATGTAGCCCGAGATGCAGAAGTCGGCCTCGGCATGGATCGGCAGTTGCCCTTCGCGGCAGATCATCGGCACGCGCCGCCCGCCCAAAATGCCGGCGAAAGCCAATTCGCTCATGCCCTCGGGCATAGGCATCACAGCGGCGACGCTCATCGCCGGCGGGCCGCCCACGAACACGTTGACCCGCAGCCGCTCGCCGCGCCGCAACGCCCCGGCATGATGCGCGGCAATGCCCCGGTGGATCTGGTAATGCAAACCGACTTCGTTACCCTGCTCATACTGCCCGCCCGAAAGTTGCACGCGATACATGCCCAGGTTGCTTCGCGTGAAGCCCGGCTGATCGGGATCTTCGGTATAAACTTGTGGCAATGTCACATAAGCCCCGCCGTCGTCCGGCCACGACTTCAATTGCGGCAACTGGCCAATCGTCGTCTCATGATCGAGGACCGGGCCGGTGCGAACGCGCTTCGGCCGCGTTAGCAAGGCCGTCCAAGGGGCGCGCAGATACAAACGCGGACGCCGCAGCATGTCGGCCGGATCGACCTGGAGCGACACGAGTTGCTCCAGCCGTTTTAGCGTGTGCCGAAAGATGTAGCGGGTGCGTTCGATGGTGCCGAACAGGTTGCCGACCATCGGAAAGCGGCAGCCGATCACATGGTCGAAGAAGATCGCCGGCCCACCCGCCCGAAACACCCGCCGCTGAATCTCCGCCACTTCCAGATTCGCATCCACCGGCTCCTCGACACGCACCAATCGCCCCGAAGCTTCCAGATCCTCAACACATTGGCCAAGCGTGCGATACATAGCTAGAGGTTAGGGATTAGGGGCTAGGGACTAGAGGTCAGGGATTAGGGATTAGAGATTAGGGATTAGAAAAAGCAGTAGAAAATGCCCATCGAACATTGGTCATTGAACATTAGTCATTGGTCATTAGTCAGACATTAGTGGCTAGTGGCTAGTGGTTAGCAACGATCGACGAGCAACTTTGGTCATTGATCATTGGTCATTGAACCTTGGAAATTGAACATTGGTCATTAGCCAGACATTAGTGGCTAGTGGTCAGTGGTCAGTGATGTTGATTGCGAGAGCGATTTATCAATGCCAAATTCCAATGTTTAATGTTCAATGACCAAGGCTCAATGAGAAATGTTCAATTTCCAAGGTTCAATGTTCAAGAAGTTTGTTGCTTTTTGCTAACCACTAGCCACTAACCACCAACCACTAGCCCCTAGCCCCTACTCAATATATCGATTCACCAAAATAGCTTTCTCGACGTTTAAGTCTTGGCCGCGTTGGAATCCGACGGGAATCGAGCGGTCGAAGATGTAGAACGCCCTGTGGCGGTCGATCTCGCCCGTATCCACGCCCAATTCCTGACCGAGCCCCGCCGACGTGTACTCGAAATATCCCACCGTGATCCAAACCGCATACACATTCGACCGCGTCGTCACCAAATTCCCCAGCCGCGTAAGGCCTTGGTAGCGGAAGAAGGGGTTGCGCTCGGGATTATTGTAGTCGGACGCATAGGCTGCGAAATCACCCGAATCAAACTGGAACAACGGCTTATTCGCATTCGTCGGGTCCGCACGCAACAACGTGCTGTTGATTTCACGTGCCAGCTTGGTTTGAACGTCACTGGGCGAATAGGTATAACCAGCAAACGAACGGAAGGGACAGGCAAACTCCGAGGGCATGCTGGTAACATAACCCAATACATTGTTTGTTGCCGCCGGATTTCCCTGTCGGCTCGCAATGAACTTATGCCAAAACTCATCGGTCGTCATCGCAGGGAAACCGGCCATCAAGCCCTTGAAGACGTAAGGATTATAAATCGTATTCAGGTTGATGCGGCCTGGCTCGCGGTAGTTCGAGATCCGATTGAACGGCGGCAAGAACGGACTGGTGGCCGTACCAGGGTTCGCCTGCGTATCCGCGCTTACAAACAACGACGGCACGCACAGGTATTCCAAAATACGATGGAATTGCGCCGACGTGGTCGCCGAGCTTGCATTCGATTGGAAGAAGTTCAACAAGTGCGGATAAGGCACATTGGCCCCGTCCAGATCGCTATAAAGGCTCGCGCTCGAGTCGGACGACTTCAAAATGTTGAAGTATTTGTTGTAGTTTGCATCGCCCGTCGTCTTTGTCGTGCCATCCGAAGCATTGACCAGCAGTTTCGACGACCGAACGGCTGGCACCAACATCAACTCCAACGGGCTGACAAACGGCCGGTTATTCCACGTGAGCCACGGGAAAGGCTTCGTTGGCGCACCGGTGTATGGCGCCGTCGTTGGATTGCCGTAAGGCTGATTCAGATGGCCCAAGCTATGCTTCAAGTCAGACTCGAAATAGTGCGTTGCCGATGTTGCCGCATCACCCAAGGTGGTAAAAACAGCCAAGGGCTTTTCAACGGGCTCTTGCTTCCAGATATTATATTGCGATGTGTCATCGTTGCGCTCGCCGCGTTGACGGCTCTGGAAATGCGTGGCAATCATGCCGCCCGGCGGCGCCGCGGGCAATTGGGGATCGTCTTCCAGCGGGTCGGTATTGTCTTTATCCTTGCATACGCCGTTGAACGCCGTAACGTCGATGGCCAACATATCGACGGTGCGATAAGGATTGTCTGTCGCGCTGTACTTGGCCAACGGATTTGCCAGCCGTTGCAAATAAACCACGCGATATTTGGGATACGTTCCGTCGGCAATGAAAAGCGTTTGGCCGCCGTCGGTGCGTCGTGCATCAAACGGTTGGTCGTAAGGAGTTGCATACTTGCCGTCCGCAGCAGGACCGCCGGCGGTTTCAAACGTATCATAGCCATCGACGGGTTCCGATACGCTAAGCCGGCGCGGTGAATCGATGCCGATCGACTTCACGGCTGCAACGCCCGTGGTCGGATCCACCGGGTTATTCGTGTTATTCTGTACAAGTTTTATGGATTGATCCAGGTCGATTCGCCGCGTGGAAGAATTGCCGGACGTTTCGGTAGTAAGAAATCCAATGTGAGTGGTATTTGGATTGGTCGCCCCTTCTTCAGCGGAGCCGACTACGACGTACTCGCCAGGTGCAACACTTCCCGTAGTCGGGGTAGCACTGGGATAAAACCGCACGTCCGGTACGCTAACAGTTGGCAGTGCCGTTGCCGCGCTTTCGGGCACAAAATACACTTCCCGCTCAACATCCGGCTTGGTTGCCGCGGAATCGGGATCATCGGGATCAGGCTGCTCATCGCTGCCCGTCGGGGTGGCAATCACCAATCGCCATACCGGCGAACCATCGGCAACCTTGTCCAACTTCAATTCACCTGTAGCTGCTGCCGCTGCTGTGTAAAGATCGGTGCAATGCGGCTCGACTTTCGACGTTGGGTTGAACAATTCGATGAACAGCGAGCCTTGCGGACGATAGGTTTGGTCATAGGTTCTATCCCTCGTCTTCACCGTTGCCGTATCAACCGGATCGTTTGTGTTTCCGCCTTTTGTTCGATCCGGGTTGCTTGTTTCCGAGGCATAATCGGTTTCTAGATCGGTATTTGATGTTCTCCGATCATGAAAAGCCAATGTTTCGGTAATCAACAGTTCCGGCTTTTCGCATCCCCAAACACGCGGCGAAGTGCCCGCCGTGACGTTCCAGCTTGAAATAGAAGTAGAGCTCAGGTCGGCCCAAGCCGGATCGTAATCGAACGGCGTCATGATCGAGTCGCGGTCGCGGAAATCGACCGCATTGACCGCCCATTGGGCCAACATTCGGGCCGTCTTGTCAGAGCCGCCTGTCTTCGTATTCAGATACGTCAGATCCGAGGTCAGACACATCATGATGTATAAATAGCGAGCTTCTAACTGTCGGGCCGCCAGCGAGGTTGTGGCCAATGTGCCTGTGCCGTCGAAGTTCAGCGTAGCCGAAACCGATGAGGTGCCGTTGTAAAGCGTCACGGTTTGCGCCGTGGTGATCGTGGGATCATCCACGATGCCGTTTGCACCGGCTTGCCCGTTGCCGAAGGGCCGGTTGACATCCATCTTCAAACCGCTCAACACTTCCGCCGGAACGAACAACAACCATTTGCTCTTGTCGCTGCATCGAGCGTTCAAGGCGGTAAGCAGGTTTTTCGTTGCGACGACGGGCACGGCCGGACACGGCACGTCCCAACTGTCGGTCGTAAACGTGTTTCGCTTTGCCGCGGCAAGCAATTCAGAACTGGCCGGTGACGTGCCGGCGGCCGAAGTCAAAGCCGCCAATCGTGCAGGCAATCCCGTGGCATCACGATCATAAGGCCGCAACAGACGCTCCAGTTCGGAAGCACTGAAGGGATTATTACCTACAGTTTCTCCAAGCGATAAGCCGCGCCGTACATTGGCGGCGAAATTGAACTCATAGGGAAGATCGACCACGCCGCTGCCGTAGCCGTAAACGCCCGTGGCCATATAGGCCGGTTGACCGGCTTGGTCGAGTCCAACGGCTCCCGCGCCGAACGGATCGGGCGGCGAGCCATACGAGCCCGTGCTGTTGGCCGTCGCCGTCCAGTAATCTTTGCTCCCGTATTGATACCATTTATTCAGGCTCAACATGTCGGCCGTATTGATCGCGCCTGGGGCTTTTGTAACGCCGTAACGCCCTTGATAACCGCTGGCAACGCCCGACATGATATTGACCGGCGCAGTCAACAATTCTCCGAGATTGATTTCGGCCGGGCCCATGCCTTGTCCGCGAGGGACATTCGCAGTTGTCGGTGGACCGGCCAATGTGTTGCCGGAAGCCGATGCAATCGTGCTATAGGTCGTCGCGGTTTGCGGCAGCGATCCGTGGGCATTGACATTCAGCCGCCCGTCGAGGTCCGTGCAGAGGATTGCGAAGAGTGGTTTATAGAGGCGGCCATCGTTGGTGGCGCGAGGAGGCATGCCCAAATCAACCCAAACACTGTCGGGCACACCATCGCCGTCGTTGTCCACGTCCCAATGATTTGTCGTTCCCGTCCCAGTCGGCCTTGAAATAAGACGTGCTGTTTACAAATGCGGTATCAAGTGGTCGAAGAACAATATTTGCGTTCACTGAACCGACAGACCGAACCAATGCCGGCCGATGCAGCGAGGGAATTGTCATCATCCGATTGTTAGTTGAATCGTACGCCTGCGCCGCCAGCAGCATATTTTGATAGTCGGCCGCATCGTAATCCTCGTTGGCCCCACCAAGCGGATTACGATTGCTTGCATTATTCGGCTGCAACGCCAAGGCGCTGTCAAAGCCGCCGGTAGTATATCCAAAACCCGTGCCGCTAAATGGCGCGCCGTTAATCAAGAACTTGGCGTTTGCGGTACTGCCAAGTGAAGTCGCCGTCAGGTTTCCTCCGGCCAATATTTGCAGGCAACTCGTTGATGAATTATATCCAACAATCCTGGCGCTGACCCCCGCCACGCTTCCGTTATAGATTGTTGCAACACAACCCATTCGCTTCTGCCAATCAGAGTCAGCAACCCAACTGCCGGCCGGCGTTTCCTTGTCTGGCGTCCACGAACCATTCGACGATACCTTGTAGCTGAACTCAATAATCTGGCCACCGCAAACCGGTGTCGGCGTATTCGTAATTTGACAAGCATACCAATTTGTCCCATACATATCTTCCAGCAGGCTATGTGCCCCCAAGACCGAGGAGGGATTATTCGTGCCGCGGAATACTTGCATGGCGGCCTGTTGCAACAGATTCTTAGGCGGGTCCATCGCTAGGTCGATCCGCTCGATGCTCTTCGCGCTACGCTGCGCCTGACCGGTCAAAACGACAAACGCAACCGCAATCAGTCCGAACATCGCCAACAGCGCCAAAATCAAAAGCAGCAACACCCCGCGACGGGAAGCGTGGCTGGTAGCTCGTGGATGGTGGATCGTGGTTAGTGAATCGTGGTTCGTGGATAATGGATCGGAGAGCGGGGAGCGAGCTGCGGAGATACGGACATGGGAGCGACGTTCCACGCGATGTTTATGGTTACCGATCTTCATGATTCAATTCCTTTATTCACACTACCCCTTGCCCTGACTCGCTATCTTCCACTCTCAAAACCGAATACATACTTCTGACAGGATGAACATGATGGTCAGGATTTTTCATTCCTATAATCCTGTGAATTCTGTAAATCCTGTCCACTAATTTCCTCACTGGCCACTATCCACTATCCACTATCCACTAATTACTAATTACTATCCACTAACCACCGACCACTAGCCACTAGTTTCGGCTATCTCGTCCAAATCGCATCGTTATCCAATTGCACGGTCGTCGTGTACACGCCGGTGACGCCAGGCAAGACAATCATTTGGAGGTTACTGGAGTTGCCGTACCAATCAGGACCGACCAGCATCGCATAGGCGGTATTGTCGCTTTGGACGCCTACGCTGACTACGCGATACCACGTACATTGCGCACCGTTGAGCAGCACCCATTCGTTCACCTTGGGCATGGTAGCGCCTTTGGTGAATTTAATGCCGACGCCGCCGTAAGTGGGCGGGGTCGCCATCGTCGAAACACCCGAATACGTAACTTCCGACGTGGCCGCCAGCACTCGCTTGTAACACACCACGGCCGCAACTGAAAAAGTGCCGGCATAGGAACCATCACTAAGCAGTTGTGGCGACACGGTCAAAAACCAGGAATAGTTGCCCTCGCTGGCAGGATAAGAGGTTACCGTGCTTAGGCTGACCGACGCATAGGATTCGTCGGATGCGAACCAACCCATCGGCCGCTCGCCGTTTAACGGCGTGGAAGTTGTAGTCGTGGTTCCAGGAGTCATATCCTTCGGCAGTGAGTAAATCAAATCATCGCGCCAACGAAAAATTGAATTAATCAAGTGAGAAGTGGTCAAATAGGAGAGCGTGATCCTTTGGGGACCGACCGTACCTCCGCCAAATCTTGCAGTCAGACCACCTGTTTGGCCAATGGTGGCGTAGCCCAGCGGATCAATGACAAACGGATTCGTGGTCGGCACAGGGGACCAACTCGCGGAATTCATCATCCTTCGCACCTTCACTTCGCGCAGCGCCGCGCGGCCGCAGGCGCCGGTGCGGTCGGATTTGGCGGTTTCGATCATCGCAAGCTTGCCGATCGGAATCATCGCGGCCACGCCCAACAGGCCGATCGACAGGATGAAAATCGAAATCAACACTTCCATCAAGCTGATGCCGCGGCGGGCAGAAGCAGTGGATAGTGGATAGTGGATAGTGGATAGTGAAGACAGAACGGCCGTCCGCCGATCCCTGAACCCTGACCTCTGGCCTCTGATCCCTTTCATCTCATTTCCCTCCGATACTTTGGGCTTGGGCGGCAAGTGAGCGGGCTAACGGTACGCCGGTTAATGCATCTGTAACTATCGTACCATCCGTCTTGCTAGCGACAGCAACGTTGCCAGTCGAGACCATGCCTGTCTGCGGATTCACGACGACCCAATAACCGGCCGGATCCTGCCAGTTGCCCCACTGGCCCGGGTTGGCCGAACTTGAACCACTTTGTCCTACCCGCTCACGTTTGCCGATAAGCAGAAAGATCGGCTGGGTGATGTAACTGCGCGCTGCACCAGCATAAACGCATTCTACCGATCCGTTGGGCGAAAACATAACGGTGTAGTCCATGGCCGTCGTTGTATCAAGGTATCCGCTTCCGTCGCCCGACCATGCGAGATCGACCACGGCCGAGGCCGGCAATTGCAGCGGCGTTGCCGCCGCCTTGACCGGCGCGCGAAAAATGCGATAAGGCACCATAGCGGCCGTCGCAGTCCACGGCAACACTTGAACCTGACTAGGATCAACCAGTTTGGCCGTCACTGATGACACGTTGGAAAGGTATCCGTTGGTGTCAACCGACGAAGACTCAATATAGTAATACGGCCCTTGCGCGCCCAATTGAATCAAATCATTCGGCCGAACAGAATAATTGGGCAATACTTCTGCCGCGGAGCCATCAGAGAATGCCACAGTCGCCGATGTAGATGACAGAGCTGTCACACTGGCACAGGACTTCGTTATGGCCCCGCAATAACTTGGCGGCATTTCACATTGGTCGGCCGTCATGGCACATGGCAGAATTGGATTGCCGACTGCATCCCGAAACGCACGGAAGACGACGCCGCAGGGGCGGCCGGTTTCCATCGCTCGATTGCGCGCGGAACTGAGATACACGTTTACGGCCCGGGCCGTCTCGCGCAAACGTCGCGAATCAGAAGCCGGCTGCATCATCGTCGCCGCCGCCGCCACCATGATCATCATGATCGTCACCACGACGAGCATCTCAATCAAAGTAAAACCAGTGGCCAGTGGCCGGTGGTCCGTGGTCCGTTTAGCGGCTAACGAAGGATGTCGTGATCCGGCCAAGCACATCTCGCGGCGGCGAATCGGTAAACACGTCATTACATTGGCGGTTGTGTCTCTCATGTTACCGCATCTCGATATAGTGGTTGGTGATGACGCCGAAGGCTGTGGAGTCTATCGGCGTACCAATTTTGCGGAAAGCACTATTGTTGAATATGTCGCCTTTCGTGGCTGTAAAATCATATCCACTTTGAATATTCAAACCTGGATTGCTGTTACTTCCCCCAGAATAAATCAGAGGAATAAGGTGGTAAGCATTCGTATCGAAATGGTTGGGATCGAACGGATCGTGATGCGTCGTGGGGTTGTCTACTTGGATTCCTGAATATGGCGACGAAAAGCCTGGTGCCCAACGGAGGAAGAATATCGGACGCTTCCAGCCGTCGAGAAATTCCGGCATCCCATCGTTGTCGGTGTCGCCGATTTCGGATTGGTTAAATTGTTCCATGGCCTCGGGTGACCCAAGGCTTACAATCATGTAAAGCATGGCGGCTTGCGCACATACTTTGTCGGGAACAACATTGGCAGCGTTGTAATGCGATGTGTAAAAGTTGTTATAGAGTTGCGTTAATGCTGGCTTTGGAACAGATACCGTTTTCGATGAATAAGTGAGAGATAGTGGCGGGGAAGTAATATCCTCAATTCGGTCCGGCATTTCCATCCGCATGAGGTCGCGCATCAAATACAGCCTCGCATAGGCCGCCTGTTGCGGCGGCAATCCGCTCAGATCGACTGGCACGCGTCGCGTCATATACGACTCGTACCGTTGCATGACAATGTTGTTTAACTTTGCAATCGTCGCCTTGGTGGCCGCTTCGCGTGCTGCTTGGCGGGCCATTTGCAACGCGCCGAGAACCATGCCGGCCAAGATGCCGATAATCACCACGACCACCAACAGCTCCATCATGGTGAAGCCGCGACGGACAGTGGCCAGTGGCCGGTGGCCGGTGGTCAGTGAACAGGAAGCAGAGGAGAGAGGAGAGGGGAGAGGGGAGAGAGAACGCTGCCTGCCACCGCGATTCAACAATGAACTACTAAGTACTGAGTACTGAGTACCGAGTACCGAGTGCGTAGTACCGAGTACCGAGTACTGAGTACTGAGTACTGCTTGTTGACCACTAACCACTGGCCACTGGCCACTGACCACTGACCACTGCTCGCCGGCCACTGACCACTGCTCGCCGACCACTGACCACTGACCACTTGTGTGTATTATGCTCATGGCATCGCCTGTTCCATCGTGCCGTCGGTGAAATTGCTCATATCGTCGTATTGATTGTCGGTATACGCCGTGATTGTGGTGGAGACGTAAGCGCCACTAGGATAGTTGGTCCCCGTGCCATAGACGCCGTCCCGGCCCGCACAAAGGATCTGATATCCCTTCGGATTGATGTACACGCTGTTTTGGTAATAAGGAAGCGGGCGAATCCAAGAATCGTTGGTCGTCCAGGAGTAGGAAGAGTTGTAAGTCCCGTTAATGGTGGCGCGAAAGTAAACGTAGGGAGCGCTGTTGGTAACATTCGGCGGGTAGTAGCGATAAGCAGGTTTGACTGTAGTCGCATTTGCAAGCAAAGTAAATCGACCGGCATCGAAGTCATAAAACGGCCCAATGCGACTGGCGTTGTTATCAAACGGATTGAGCGGATTGGCACTAAAACCCTTGCCGTTTGGCCCACTGAGCCAATAACCCAAAGCCGTAGCGGGATTAAAAAGGTTTTTGTCAGAAAAATCGTAGCTGGCCGTGTTGTTCGGAAACGCCTTACGCATGAATCGCGGTAAGACTGTGAGGTCGCTGAAATCCGGCGGATAGTCGCCGAACTTTTCCTTGAATGCCTTGACGGCCAGGTCGAGCTTGCTGATTTCGACCTTGATCGCGCCGTTGCGCGCGGTGACGACCGCCCGCCAAGCCGCGGCCGTGATCAACGAGGCCAAAATGCCGATAATCGCCACGACCACCAGCATTTCAACCAACGTGAAGCCGCGGGAAGTAGTGGATAGTGGATAGTGGTTAGTTGTTAGAGGAGTGGAGAGTGTCGCTGGACACATTTTCTCGCCCATCGCCCTAACCCTAGCCCTCTCCCGAAGGGAGAGGGGACTTTTATTCCTAATCCCTAATCCCCAATTCCTAGCCCCTAGCCCCTTTTCCAATCCCCAATTTCTAATCCCTTTGTTATTCATGGCTGCTCCTATGGATCGGCGTGGCGGCCCATCGTTCCCGCCTTTGCCGATGGGGAAACCAGCCTTGCCCTGGCCCGTTTTCTCTTAAGCTATCAGCATTCAGCTTTCAGCTATCAGTTCAGTTATCAGTATTCTGTATTCAGTATCATGCGAAGCCGCAAGCGGCTTATGCTATCCACTACCCACTAT
>CAYWGR010000003.1:21866-38449 GCA_964458015.1 uncultured Planctomycetaceae bacterium | reverse complement strand
CCACTAGCCACTATCCACTAGCCACTATCCACTAGCCACTATCCACTAGCCACTATCCACTAGCCACTAGCCACTCCCCGCTGCTTTCTAGCTCAACTTCTGGATGAGCGAGATCAAGGGGAGGAACAAGGCGATGACGATGAAACCGACCATACCGCCTAGGCAGATGATCAACAACGGCTCCATCAAGCTCATCAAGCTTTCGGTGAGCACGGCCACTTCGTCGTCGTAGGTGTCGGCCACCTTGTAAAGCATCGTATCCAACTCGCCCGTCTCCTCGCCGACGTCGACCATGTTGACGACCATGTCGTCGAGGATGCGTTTGTTCATTTTCGTGACATATAACAACGCACCGAACACCGGCGGCATACAACACCAGAAGAACAGCGCCATCGGATGGAAGGGCGGTTTCGAGTTCTCCTTCATCGGTTTGGCGATCGATTCACCCTCGCGGATCGAATCGTAGACCTTTTGGAACAGAACCTCGAAGACGGCGTTGCCCGAGGTCTCCTTGGTGATGTGCAGCGCTTCGAGAATCGGCACGCCGGAAGCGACCAGAGTGCCGAGCGTTCGCATGGTGCGTGCGATGATGTTTTTTTCGACCAACTGGCCGAAAATCGGCATCTTGAGGATATACATATCCCAGCCCATGCGGCCGGCCGCGAATTTGCGGATCAATTTCAGTGCTAGCCAAATGCTCAGCGGAATGCCCGGCAGCAGATACCAATAGTTCACGACGAATTTCGACGTGTTGATCAACATCACCGTCATGGCGGGCAGGGAGGTGCCGAAGTCGGCGAAGATTTTTTGGAACGAGGGCACGATCTTCAACATGATGAACACCAAAATGCCCACCGCGAAGCTGACGACCGTCACGGGGTAAACCATAGCGCCTTTGACCTTGCGGCGCAACGCTTCGGCACGTTCCTGGAACTCGGCAAGACGCTTGAGAATGACTTCCAACGCACCGCCCGCCTCGCCGGCTTTGATCATGTTGACATACAGGCGGTCGAACGCCTTGGGAGCCTTCGCCATCGCTTCGGACAGCGTGGATCCGCCTTCGATCTCTTCGCAAACGTCGATCAAGGCGTTTTTCAACGCGCCCGGGGCCGACTGCTCCTGAAGAATCTTCAAGCTGCGCAAGATCGGGAGGCCGGCGTCTTGTAAAATCGAAAGCTGCCGGGTAAAGGTGGTCAGCACCTTCTGCTTCACGCCGCCGAGGGCGAAAGTCTTGCCCTTGGCATTGGCTTTTTTCTGCGCCCCCGTTTTCCGGCTCTTTTTGACCGAGATCTTCGTAACGAAGTATCCCATTTGCCGAATCGTGGCTTGCGCCTCTTCTTGATTCGGAGCTTCAACAACGTCCTTGATCTCCTGACCGGTGGCGTCCATCGCCTCGAATTGATAAGTCGGCATGTGACGACTCCTTTGATTCGGGCCGCGTTGCTCTGGCGGCAAAATAATTGCGAAACCGCAAGTGATATTTCTGGTTGATTGCAAAGCCGCAAGCGGAACCTTTCGCGTTGTCGCAAAGCCGCCGGCGTTTTTCCTAATCCCTTATCCCTAACCTCTAGTCCCTAGCCCCTAGTCCCTAGCCTCTAGTCCCTAGCCTCTAGTCCCTAGCCCCTAGTCCCTAGCCCCTAGTTTCCTACGCATCCGACACCGTTTCGCGGACAACTTCCTCGACCGTGGTAATGCCGGCGAAAACCTTCTCTAAACCGGAATTGCGGAGCGGCACCAGGCCCGTGCGCAACGCCAAGTCGCGGAGCTGCTCGCCCGAGGAGCCGCGGTTGATCATATCGCGAATTTGGTCGTTGATGGGCATGTACTCGTAAAGGCCCGTCCGCCCTTTGTAACCCGTGTTGTTGCACGTCGCACAGCCGCGGCCCTTGTAAAACTTCTTGTCGATCACGTCGTCGGGCGTCAGGTCGAGCTGGCCAAGCAATTCGGTGCTCGGCATCGTCTGCTCGCGGCAATCCTTGCAAATTTTGCGGACCAAGCGCTGAGCCAAAATGGCCTCGATCGTGGCCGTGATCAAGAACGGCGGCACGCCCATGTCGCGAAGGCGCGTAATGGTGCTCGGCGCGTCGTTCGTGTGCAGCGTGCTAAAGACCATGTGCCCCGTCAACGCCGCCTGCACGGCGATTTCGGCCGTCTCCAAGTCGCGGATTTCGCCCACCAGGATCTTGTCGGGATCCTGCCGCAAAATCGAACGCAAGCACTGTGCAAACGTGTTGCCGATCGAGGCGTCAATCGGCATCTGCACGATGCCGTCGATGTCGTATTCGACCGGATCCTCGGTCGTAATCAGCTTGTCCTCGACCACGTTCAATTCGTTCAAGGCCGCATAAAGCGTCGTCGTTTTGCCGGAACCCGTCGGACCGGTGACCAACACGATGCCGTTCGGCTTGGTGATGACTTCGCGGAACGATGCCAAAATGCCGGCGGGCATGCCGATGTTGTCCAACTCGAGCATGACCACGGATCGGTCTAAAACACGCATAACCACGCTCTCGCCGAACAT
Organism: uncultured Planctomycetaceae bacterium; assembly: GCA_964458015.1. Classification (GTDB taxonomy): domain Bacteria; phylum Planctomycetota; class Planctomycetia; order Pirellulales; family Thermoguttaceae; genus CAYWGR01. Next base: position 35,928 of record CAYWGR010000003.1, on the reverse strand, counting down.
GGTCGGCAAAACGCTGACGCGCAAATCGACCGGATGCCCGCCCACGTTCAACCGGATGCGGCCGTCCTGCGGTAAACGACGCTCGGCAATGTCAAGATCGGCCATCACCTTGATGCGCGTCGTGATGGCGAAGGCCAAGTGACGCGGCGGAGGCACCATCTCGTACAGCACGCCGTCGGATCGGATGCGAATCTTGAACTCGGTCTCGAACGGCTCGAAATGCAAGTCGCTCGCTCGGTCCTTAATCGCCAACAGCAGCACCATGTTCAACAACTTGCGCACCGGCGCGCTGTCGGCCAACGCCTCGACGCTCGTCAGATCGAGCGTGGCGTTCTTTTCCAACGCCTGAACGGCCGCGGCCAAGTCGGCGTCTTGTTCCATGTCGGCGATCAACATTTCGACGCTCTCGCCGCCCGCGGCGTAGTAGCGCTCGAGCGCCTTCACCATTTCCTTTTCGGTGCAGACCATCGCCCGGATGTCATACCCCAGGAAACTTCGCAATTCGTCGATGATCGACAACTTCTGCGGATCGCACATGGCGATCGTCAGCAGATTGTCCTCGAAACTCAAGGGAATGATGCGATAGAGCTGAGCCATCGGCTCGGTGATCAACGTCAACACGTCGGGCGGAATCACCGCCTCGTTCAGGCTCACCACCTGCATGCCCATCTGCTCGGCAAGCCCCTGGGCCAATTGATCGTCGGAGACCAAGCCCATGCTCATGGCGATTTGCCCGAGCATCTCGCCCGGCCGCTGTTGCTGCTCCTCAAGCAGCATCTCCAGCCGATCTTCGCGGAGAAACCCGAGGTCCACCAGAATTTGACCGATTCGCCGAATCGCCATGACTATCTACTCCGCTGTTGCCGTTTGTGGTGCTACTCCCGGTTGCCGCGATCCTTGGCTTCGTCTTCATCCTCGAACAAGCCTCGCTCGGCCCTTGCAATTTTGGCGGCCAATTCCTCGGGGCTGTTCGCCTTGAACAGAATGTCTCTTTTTTCCACCAACCCGTCTTTCCATAACCGGAACATGTGATCGTCGAGCAACTGCATCCCCAACCGCTGGCCGGTCTGAATCGTCGAGGTGATCCGGTAGGTCTTATTTTCGCGGATCAGATTCGCGATGGCGGGCGTTACGACCAACATCTCGTAGGCCGCCACGCGGCCGCCGCCGATCTTGGGTAAAAGCGCTTGCGACAAAATGCCGATGATCGACGTCGACAACTGGGTGCGGATCTGCTCCTGCTGGCTCGTGGGGAACACGTCGATGATGCGGTTGACCGTGCCCTGGGCGCCGGTCGTGTGCAGCGTGCCGAAAACGACGTGGCCCGTTTCCGCCGCTGTAATCGCCGCTTCGATCGTCTCCAGGTCGCGCATTTCGCCCACCAGAATCACGTCCGGGTCTTGCCGCAAGGCACGGCGGATGGCCTCGGCGAAACTCGGCACGTCGATCCCGATTTCACGCTGGTTGATCGTCGATTTCTTGTGCGTGTGATAAAATTCGACCGGGTCTTCAATCGTGATGATGTGATGGTCAAAGGTGTCGTTGAGATAATCGATCATCGCGGCCAGCGTGGTCGTCTTGCCGGAACCGGTCGGTCCGGTAACCAGAATCAGACCGCGGGGGCGTTTGCATAAATCGGCCAGAACGGGGGGGGTGCCCAAATCCTTGAAGTTCATCAACTTCAACGGAATTTGCCGCAATACCATCGCCACGTTGCCGCGCTGCTTGAAAATAGAAACGCGGAAACGCGCCAAGTTGCCGAAAGCAAAACCGAAGTCGGCGCCGCCCACCTCCTGCAACTCTTGCTGGCAGCGCTCCGGCGTAATGCTTTTCATCAGGGCGACGGTGTCTTCCGGTTCCAACGTCTTCGTTTCGAGCCGGACCAAGTGACCGTCCAAACGCAGCACCGGCGGTTGGCCAACGGTTATATGAAGGTCGCTCGCCTTGCGGCTGACGACGGTCTGAAGCAGTTTGTCGATCAGAATAGTAGCCATCGAATGCTAAATCCCCGCTGTAGATAGGCGCACCCGGAGCCGCTGGGGAAAGAGGCTGGTTCCGTCGCTCTGTTCCGAAAGCGCCGGGTTGCGCGATGATTATTCGCAGCCGACGATCGACTGCCAAGTATTTTTAGAGATTAAGGACCAGGGACTAGAAGTTGGAGAAACCGTCGCTCTTCCCACTCTGCCTCTTCCAACCTATAGTCCCTAGCCCCTAAGCCCCTCCTTTCACTAATCCGAATCCGAACGTTTAGCCGACCGCAAAACCTCTTCCAGCGTGGTGACGCCGCGACATATCTTATCAATGCCGTCCCAATAAAGAGTCCTCATGCCTTCGGCGATTGCCACTCGCCGGATCTGTTCGGTGGGGGCGGAATTGAACGTAAGCTCGCGAACCTTCGGCGACATCAGCATTAACTCGAAAATGCCAAGACGCCCTCGGAAGCCGTTCCCCCCGCAGTTGCCGCAGCCGCGACCCTTCATAAAAGTGGCTTTGGCGGCCATTTCCGGGGTGATGCCGGCGGCCTCCAAAGCAGACTCGGCAGGGGTGTACGGTTGCTTGCATTTCTGACAGACAACGCGCACAAGACGCTGGGCCATGATGGCCACAACGCTGCTTGACACCAAATAGGAGGGTACGCCCATGTCAATCAAACGTGTAACAGCACTGGGCGCATCGTTCGTATGTAGTGTACTGAATACCAAGTGTCCAGTCAGAGATGCTTGAATTCCCATCTGGGCAGTCTCAAGGTCTCGCATCTCGCCAACTAGAATCACGTTCGGCGCTTGTCGCAACATCGCGCGAATCACACGCGCAAAGTCCAACCCGATATCGTGCCGAATCTCAACTTGATTCACCCCTTGAAGGTAGTATTCCACCGGGTCTTCCGCCGTAATGATCTTCCGGTCCGGTGTATTCAATTCGTTCAAGGCGGCGTAAAGCGAAGTCGTCTTGCCCGACCCCGTTGGCCCCGTCACCAAAATAATGCCGTTCGGACGCTGGATCAAATTCCGGACCTTCCGGAAGTCGTCCTCGGAGAACCCCAGTTGGCGCAAGCCTACCTTGATGCTGTCCTTGTCCAAAATCCGCATGACGACCGACTGGCCGTGGTTGGTCGGAATCACGCTGACGCGGAGGTCCAAATCCTTCTCCCCAACGGTGACTTTAATGCGACCGTCCTGGGTGCGGCGTCGTTCGGCAATATCCAGCTTAGAAAGAATCTTAATACGGGAGAGGAGGGCGCCTAACAGCCGTCGAGGGGGGCTATCGCGCTCTACCAAAACACCGTCGATCCGGTAACGCACCCGAATCCGGTCCTCAAAAGGCTCGATGTGGATATCCGAAGCGCGAAGCTGAACAGCCTCGCTGATAATCAACTGCACCAACCGAACGACGGGGGCGCTGCTTTCATCCACGTCCTCCTCATTCGACTCGGCCTCCTGCATCGTTTCCGTGAAGTCGATCGCGGTATCGGTGAACTCCTGGAGCATCGAGTCCGCGCTTTCGCCCACCGTTTGGCCGTAATGCCGGTTGATGGCTTCCAGGATCGCTTCACGCGGCGCCAAGGCGATTTCAATCTGGCGATTGAGGATAAACCGCAGTTTTTCGACCGTATCGTAGTCCATCGGGTCGCTGACGATAACGGTCAGAGTTCCATCCGACTCGGCCAACGGAATAGCGACATTCTCGCGAGCCACCGATTCCGGCACCAGTTCGACGACCGAAGGAGGTATGACCACATCGCTAAGATTGACGTAATCCAGGCCGTATTGCTCGGCCATCGCTCGCATGACGTCTTCGCCGGTCGCATAGCCCAGGCGTATCAAAGCGTCGGCCAATTTCATCTTGGCCTCGTTCGACATTTGTTGGGCTTCGGCCAGTTGCTCGGGACTGATAATTCCCTTGCGGATAAGGATTTCCGTGTAGTCGCTCTTGCGTTTGGCCATAAACGGCTCCGAGTGGCGTTCCGCGAAACCATGCACCCTTGGGGGGTAAGAAAAACGAGAAAAGCCGCCTGTGAATGCCCTGCTAGATTGCAGATATCCACGGGCGATGCCTCTGCTCGCCGTTACATCCCATGACGTGTTTTGGTCCGGCAGAAAAGCCTGGGTAAGATCTCTGTTCCGATTACTTCCGGCCTGTTGGTCCTGCAATGCCAATAACTTGTTTCGCAGCCAATTAGGCCGGCAAACTCGGCTAAAACAGCCGTTTTTGCGGTTGAAACTGGAAGATTGGCAATGCCGGCATCAAAAAGCCGGTACAAACCCTTACAATTACCTAGACTAATAGCGCATCGACCGAATGTCAACTCGCCGCCCCAGGAGTAGGTGCAGTCAAAGATTATGACGGTTTGTCCGCAGACCGCAAAAAAGACAATAGTTAAGCGGCTGCCGGTACCGCGGCCCTGTTGCCAAGCTGCCGTACTGGTGGCAGCTAAACAGCATAGCTTACCAAACTTCACCACAAAAAATTACTGCGCCGCCCCAGGAGAGGGCATAGTCGGAAAAGACAGGCACAAGCAGAAGCGGAAAATGCAGCGGGCAGGCTGGCCAGCCATGGAAACAACACTTTCCACATGGCCGGCATACCTGCCCGCTACACGCATTTCTTCATAACTTACTGGTTACTTGGCGGCTGGAAGCTCGCGGAGGTAGACGTTTTTGAACCAGAGTCCATTGCCGTGGTTTTGCAGTTCAATCTGGCCGGTCGGATAGATGGGCTTGTCGCGTTCCCAGAAGTTTTCCAGCACGACATTATCGACGATCAACTCGCCGTTGAGCTTAACCGTGACTTTGTCGCCGACCATTTTGATGTAGAAGCTGTTCCATTCGCCAATGGGTTTATCTGCGATTTTCGTGGGTTTTGAGGGGTTTTTCTGGTTGTTGTAGAGTCCGCCGGATCCGATCTTCCAGAAGTTGGGGTCCCAGATTTGCACTTGCGGCGAGCCGCGCAGATAGATGCCGCTGTCGCCGTTGGCCAGAATCTTCCAATCTACATACATCTCGAAATCGCCGTAATCCTTGATCGTGCAAAGGCTGCGACCTTGGCCGCTGAAGACCAACATGCCGTCTTCAACGTGCCAGTGTTTACGCATTACGTCGTCGGCCTCTTTTTGGGCCTCGGCAAGTTCGGCCGGCGTGGCCTTGGCCCGCAGGGCAGGATTATCGAGCGGCGGCTTCAACAACCCCTTCCAACCCGCCAGATCCTTGCCGTTGAACAACGCTACAAAGCCTTCTGGGGGGGTATTGTCGGCCGCGCCGGCAACTCCGGAAATCGCAAAACCGAGAGCAATGCCTAAAATTAACCACAAAGACACTCGCATGTTGGAACTCCAAAAAAAGGGGGGCTAGAAAGGCAGGAATGGACGCTGCCATCCTATTTACTTCAGGAAGGACGAAACTCACTAGATTTTAGCATACCACGACCAATGACGCCGTGCAATCAACCCAAACTGCCAAACTTCTTTTCATAAAGGCGGTAGGTTTTGTACCGCTTGGCGCCGACGGCCTCGATCGTGGTGTTGACCGCTTGATTGTCCTCTTGGGTCCAGCCGAGTTCCGCGCCGGTATAGCCGATCACGTTTTTGCCGTAGTCGAGCGTTTTTAAGATCAACATTTCGGCGATGCCTCGACGGCGATACTCTTTCAGCACGTCGAGCACGACCATCCGCGCCGTTTTGATGTGGCGTTTGCGCCGCAGAAACTGGAGCAAACCGAGCGGTAGGCCGTATCGCGTCAACCGACCGTTCAACGGACCGGTGGCCTCGTTGATGTCGGGCAACGTGATCGAAAATCCAACGACTTGGCCTTTGACCTCCGCCAACAATACCTGATTGGCAATGGTCAATTGTTTCAAACGATTCGCCATATATTGGAACTCGGCGTGGGTGAGTTTGACGAATCCCCACAAGTCTTTCATCGCCGCGTTATAGACGTTTTCGCAGCTAGCGACATCGGCATCGAAGTTGTCGGTCCGGAACGGGCGAATGGTGATCCCGCCGCGTTTGGCGATTCGTTCGGCTTTTTCCTTCCATCGCGACACCAAATCAAGCGAATCGACGAACCACCAAGCGTAGAGATCCCGTCCTTTTTCGAGCCCCCACGATTCCAGCAGGTTTGCATAGTAGGGACGATTATGATTCATCATAATGCGCGGCGGCGTGTAGAATCCATCGACCAGCAAACCGCAAGGATAATTGATCGAATAGTCGATGGGCCCTCGAATCGCCGCCCTTCCCCGAGCTCGCAGCCAACCGGCAGCCGCATCCAGCAAAGCATGGGCCGTCGTTCGATCGTCCACGCATTCGAACATGCCGAAGCAACCGACATTTTCGCCGTGCTCTTCATTGTAGTTGGGGTCGTCGCTCACCAGCACCCGGCCCAGCGTTTCCTCGCCGCGAACGGCAATGAATTGCGTCGCTTCGCCATGTTGATAGAAAGGATGTTTGCGCCGGTCTAAAAATTCCTTGACGTCCATCAGCAACGGCGGCGACCACTGCGGATCTTCTGCATAGATCCGCCACGGCACCTTTAAGAAACGATCCAAATCGCTCTTGTTGCGAACCTCGCGAATTTCAAGCGCAGCACTAGAAATTAAGGATTGGGGAGCGGAGACTTGGGGTTTTACGATTAGGGATTGGGGTTTCGTCTCACTGCTCGTTAGCTGCTGACTGCTCGCCGCATTCCCTGCCCCCTCAGGACCGGCCTCTACGCCCGGGCCCCACTCATAATCGTACATCCGATACGTTTTAGTGATCTTGGCCCCGCCTTTTTTCAACGCGCCGTAGGAAAGCGAGTTCGATTCGAGCACCCAAGAGAATTCGGCCTCTTGCAGGCCCCATTCGATCGCCTTGGGAACCAGCCCGTGCATCAGCACCAAACCGACGCCGTAGCGCTGATACTCGGGAATCACATTGGTGCTGATCAACCGAATGCGTTTGATAGCCTGCCGGTTTCGCAGCAAATGCAAAAAGCCGAAGGGGAACAGGCTGCCGTTGATATCACGGATTCGAGGGTTGTAGTCGGGCAATCCAAACGAAGCGCCAACCACCTGGCCGTCGATCTCCGCGCAGACGGTCATCTCGGGCACGATCACATAGCGCAGCCCGGCGGCCATGTGCGTCACCTCGTCCTCCGACATCGGCACGAATCCCCAGGTGTTCGCCAGCGACCGGTTGTAGAGCGAAAGGAACATCCGCACGTCTTCGTTGAATCGCGACCGGTCGAGCGTCCGCAATTTGACGTTGTAACGCTCCATGATCTGTTCGGCGATCGGCCGCAACTTCTCGCCGATCTTCGGCAGCATGTCGATGTGTCCCCAGAAGGCGAACAAATCCTGGGTTTTGCGAAAACCATAGGACTCGATGAGCTGCGCATAGTAGGGCGGGTTGTACGTCATCATGAAGGTCGGCGACGAATCGAATCCGTCGATCAGCAACCCTGTTTCATAATTCAGCGACGGATTGGACGGCCCCCGCAGCCGATAGATGCCCTGGTCGGCAAACCACTGGCGCGCCGCGTCGAACAGTCCGTGGGCGGCCTCCTGGTCGTCGGCGCAGTCGAAGAACCCAAAGAACCCGCGAGGGTCGTTATAGCGGAAGATGTGGCCCTGGTTCAGAATGGCCGCGATCCGGCCGCAGACCTTGCCGTCGCGATAGGCCAAAAAGGTCTGGATCGCGTTTCGGGCGTAGAACGGGTGCTTCGTATAATTGACCCGCTCCTTCTGATCAATCCGCAACGGCGGAATCCAGTAAGGATCGTTGCGATACAACGTCCAAGGATATTCCAAAAAGTCTTTTTTTTGCCTGGAAGTAGCGACACGCTGAATGCTTAAATTTGACATCATGACCGGATTCTATCCGGCCGAAGCGGGGGGCGTCAAGGGAACTGTTTTTGTGAGATTATGGGCATGAATGTTCCCAACACTGGTGGAAACTCAAGGAATTGCTCTCGACATATGAAATGCTGAGAGAGGGGCATCGCGTTAGCGCGATTGACGCCGGGCGTGATACGCCCTATACTTTTCTTGTGATCAAATCATTCAAGGATAACCAAACCGAGAAGGTGTACCGTCGTCATTATTCCAAGCTACTTCCTCGGGAAATTCAGCCGTTGTCCCTTCGGAAGCTGCGGATGTTGAATAGTGCGCATATTTTGCAGGATCTTCGATCACCTCCGGGAAATCGGTTGGAAAAACTCAAGGGCAATCGCTCGGGACAGTATTCGATTCGGATTAATGATCAATGGCGAATCTGTTTTGATTGGCGCGATGGAGATGCCTTTGAAGTGGAAATTGCCGACTATCACTAGGAGTGTAAGCCATGCCGGAACAAAAAATGATGCCCGTTCATCCGGGCGAAGTATTGCGGGAAGAATTCCTGACGCCGCTTGGGCTTAGCCAACATCGTCTTGCGTTGGACATCAGCGTCGATCCTCGTCGTATTAATGAGATCGTTGCGGGACGACGAAGCGTAACGGCCAATACCGCGTTGCGATTGGCTCGTTATTTCAATACCTCGCCGGAGTTCTGGCTCAGCCTTCAAGCTCAATACGATCTGGATGTAGAGGAGGATCAACGAGGCGGCATTATCGCCCGTGAAGTCAAAACCTATGCCGAGATGCACTGAAGGTAACAGCGCCCCTGGTCGCTCGAATTGATCATTTCAACGGATGGATTGCCGATATCCTAGGACTACCCGTTCTCGGCCTTTTTCACTTCGACGGGCGCAGCTTCCGTCTCCGTGCTTCGCCGTGCCGCGGCTTCGGCGGTGCCGGGCGAAAGCATGACGTTGGGCGAATTGGCCTCGATCACCTTCTTGAGCTCTTCCGTGTCGATCACTTCCTTTTCAATCAATCGTTCCGCCAACGCCACAAGTGCGGCTCGCCTCGTGGCTAGAATGTGTCGCACTTTTTCGAGCGATTCCTCGATGATGCGTTTGATTTCCACGTCGATTTCACGGGCTGTCTGCTCGCTGTGGCTGCGATCGCGGATGTCTTCGGCGCCGGCCAAATACATCGCACGCGAGCGGTCGCGAAAATTCACGCGGCCCAAGCGGCTCATGCCGAATTCCATCACCATGCTGCGCGCGATTTCCGTGGCGCGTTCCAAGTCGTTTTGCGCCCCGGTCGCAATGTCGTCGAAAATCATCTCTTCGGCCACCGTGCCCGCCAATAGCGATTGGATGCGGCTTTCTAACTCGGCTTGCGTGGTCGTATAGCGATCACCCTCGGGCCGATACATCGTGTATCCCAAGGCGGTCGGCCCGCGCGGAATGATCGAAACTTTGTGAACGGGATCCGAGTTCGGCAGACTATAGGCCACCAGTGCATGGCCGCTTTCGTGATAGGCTGTGCGCTGCTTTTCCTCAGGATTCATCACGCGCTGGCGCTTTTCCAACCCGGCGATCACCCGCTCGACGCCCTCGTTGAATTCGAGCATCGTAACGGCCTGCTTGCCGCGGCGCGCGGCCAACAGCGCGGCCTCGTTGACCAAATTAGCCAGATCGGCGCCCACGAAACCGGGCGTAATCTTGGCGATCTCCTTCAAATCGACCGACTCGTCGAGCTTCACCTTGCCAATGTGAACCTTCAGGATTTGTTCGCGGCCTTTCACGTCGGGCCGATCGACCGACACATGGCGGTCGAAACGACCGGGACGCAACAAAGCGGCATCGAGCGTTTCCGGCCGGTTCGTGGCAGCCATCACGATCACGCCGCTATTGGAGCTAAAGCCGTCCATCTCGACCAAGAGCGCATTGAGGGTCTGCTCGCGCTCGTCGTGTCCGCCGACAACGCCCGACCCGCGGGTTTTGCCGAGTGCGTCTAATTCGTCGATAAACACAATGCAAGGCGCTTTCGCCTGGGCTTGCTGGAACATGTCGCGCACACGTGCCGCGCCGACGCCCACGAACATTTCGACGAAATCCGAGCCCGAAAGGCTAAAGAAAGGCACTCCGGCCTCGCCGGCGATGGCCTTGGCCAACAACGTCTTGCCGGTGCCCGGAGGTCCGACCAGCAGCACGCCTTTGGGGATTCGGCCGCCCAAGACCTTGTACTTTTCCGGCGTGCGCAGAAAATCGACCACCTCGCGCAGTTCATCCACGGCTTCGTCGATACCGGCCACGTCGTTGAACGTGATGCCGATATCCTCTTGTGCATAGAGCCGGCCGCGGCTGCGACCGAAGGCCATGGCCGAACCGGTGCCGCCTAGCCGCCGCATCATAATGAAGAAGATCACCATGATCAGTAGCATCAAGACAAACATCGGCATCAAATTTTTCCATCCGCTGGGCGCTTTCTCCGCGCTCACGTTGGGAAATTTCTTCTCGGCCAGCAAGTTGAACAAGTAGTTGTTGTCGTTTTCCAAACCAACGCGCGCCGTATGGAAAATAACGTTGGCGTCGCCCTTTTCGTTCTCGGCCTCGGCGCCGACAACCTGCCGCATCACGGTGCCGGTGATTTCGTGGGGACCGATCTTCAGATTATCCAGGTTGGAATAGCGGACCACTTCGTCCTTGCCCGCAATGTTCTCGCGAACCTCGATGGCGGCCTTAGGATTGACCTGGGGCGCTTGTTGCTGGATCAACTTCACCAAGTCCATGTAGCTCAGCTCGACCTGATTGTTGTTTTCCATCAAGCTGATCAAGAAAAGCGCGCCGACGCCGAGCGCAAGCAGATACCAAACGAGATTTCCGCCGGCGGGGGGGGTCTTGCGTTCCGGCGGTCGATTCGAGTCGGGAAGATTTTCCGGCATTTATGATTTTCCTACGGGGTAAACAATTGCATTCTCTATTGTACCACGTAGGGGAAATATTGGTGAGGCGAACATTTCCTTCTGCGAAAAACACACAATTTATGCAAGTACTATCCCGAATTATCGTGCCATTGCGTTGATCCCACACTGGGAAACTCGCAAATGCACGTAGTACAACCGAGGCAATTTCATCTTCATCGCGGTAACCGCGCATTATTGCGGTGAAGCTACAGCACGCTGCACAGCTTCCAGATAAGATGTGCCGTCGGTCTTTGTGGGGGTTAGGTAGCCACCCTCGCCGTTCTCGTTCCATGCATAAAGCAGTAGCAGTCGCTGCGGAGTCGCCTTTTGCGGGTGCTGGTCGAGCCACTGGATGCCAAGCCGCACAAACTCCTCGACCAACTGCGGAGTTCGATCTGGATACCACACCGATTGTTTCTCCGGCGGCAAGCTCTCACGCTCCCACGGGCGACGATCCCAGCCAATCGTAACCACGGGCACGTAAGGCAGCGGAGTAGTTTGTGCAAAGGCATCGAACGTTTTGCGGCTTGATTCGATCAAATCGCGAAACGGCTTCTGCCCGCCGCCGTTCATCCAGCCGTTGTTGTAATTGTAGCCGGTCAACAGCGTGTAGCCGGATCGAGCCAGATCGTTCAGATGTCCGCCCGGCTCGGTACATGCCGCGATCGACACACCCGGCAATCCCGCTTGCTTGGCTTTCGCTTGCAGCGTGTCAAACGCTTTTTTCACGCCCTCGATCCCGCCAAAGGCCTGCTTCAATTCTTCCGGCGAAAAGAAAATCAGCAAGGGCCGGCCGTCCAACGTCAGATGCGTCGGCTTGCGAAACAGATCGATCCAGATGTTGCAGCAGGCATCCCAATCTTTGGGGCCGATCCGAAAACCTTCATGATTGGCCACCAGCAGACAGAACTTCATCCGCTCGCGATTCGACGCCTTCAGAAATAAACCCAAGGCGTTGTTCAGCGGCGTTTCTTTGTTCGCTGCTTCGGGATAATACCAATCGAAGGCCCAGAAATGGATGCTATGATCGGCACAATAGTCGATCTGCCGCTGCATGATTTCGACGGTATCGTCTTTCCAACCCCAAACCGGCTGTCGGTGCGCAAACTCGGTTTTCAGCAGCTTGGCAACATCGCCCGTCCATCCATCGAAGTAATAAGCCCCGACCAGTGCCTTCGACTTCGCCGAAGACGCCGCCGGTTCCGCGGCCAAACAGGCCGATGCAACGATGCATGAAGCAAGCAGTGTTTGAGCAATAAGCAACTTCATGAGCCATGCTCCTCTGAAACCGTTTTCAAAAACGCAAGAACCGGAATCCCGAAACGAAAAACCGCCATAAAAACCATTACTTGGCAGCCGGCTTCCCCACCGGTCGCACCGCATGTTGAACCGGCCACGAGGCACGATCGTCGCTTTGATACAGTCCGATCTTTTCCAGAGGAATTTTTTGGAATCCCAGCTTGAGGGCCGGCGAATCATCCTTCAACTGAAAATTGCCGTGCTCGCGATCCACGAATTTCGGATCTTGGTCGAGCAAGTTGTCTTGAAACGCGACCATCGGCTTGCAGTTATCATAAAAATCGCCCCAGCGACCGCCGACGCAGATGTTTTTGGCGATTAAATTGCCTTTGGGGGCCATCGGTTCTTCATTCAGTATGTTGACCAACTTAGGATAGCGTCCGGCCCAAAGCGGTTCGCGATAGGGAACCTCGTTGAGTCCATTCTTCATCCCATCGCCACCCGGAGCGGCCCAGCCCAAACCGCGTGCATCCACATGCACAGCAGGATCGCAATCAACGAAAATGTTATTGGAAATCGTGCAATCGCGCCCGCCGCCGATCATGGCGGCCCTAGTGACGCGAACGAACAGGTTACTGGTGATCTCGGTGCCGGAAAATTGGTCGTCCAGATACACGCCGACGCAGCCGCGTCCTTCATAACCGCTGATATCGTGAAAATAGTTGTTGCGAATCACGGTGCCGCGCATGGTCCAGTTGCGGCCCGAGTAGATCGCTCCGGCATCGTTCGATTCGTAGCAGACGCTGTGAATTTCGTTCAGCTCGATCAAGTGATCGTTGCCGCCGAAACTAATTGCCTGATGCGGCGCATTGTCGATCAGGTTATGTGTGGCGCGGTTACCGACGCCGTTCAAGGAAACCGCTGGTTTGCACATACGATTCACGCGGCCGTAATGATGGATGTGGTTGTTGTCGGCCGAAAGGTTGGCCTTAGTCAGCGTCCTGCGGTCGCCGCCGCTTAGGGAAACGCCGCCGTCGCCCGCGTTATACATATCGCATCCAACGACACTGCTGTCGCGTCCCGATAGAGAAATGGCAAAACTGCCTGTGTTGCGAATCGTGCAGCCGACGATCCGCACTTCGACGGCATTATCCACCACAACGGCCGTACCCCGGCAAATTTCCAAAAGCAATCCGGAGAGCGTAACGTGCCCTGCATCCTTCATAACCACAAGCGACGGCAACATGGATACGGTGGGGCTGCCTTGCTCAATAGCCGCCGGCGGCCAGAAATAGAGGATGCCTTTCGCCCGGTCGAGATACCATTCGCCGGGTTGATCGAGTTCGGGCAGCAAGTTGTAAGCATAGTACCACTGCCCGTCACGGAAACCGAAAGCATGTTCCGGCTTGGCTTGAAGCATGATTATCCGCTTCTCCGGATCGATCGACTCGACCTTGAGCCGTTGATCGGCCCAATCCCAGAACCAATAACCTTCCAGCATGATGTCGGGCTGGCCGATCCAGCGCCGAGGCCGGTCGCCTTCGTAGGCAAAAACACCGTCCTGACATCCCTTCGTGCCGCGGCAATCGACCGGAATTTTGCCCAACACTTTTGGAATCTTCACAAAGCCCTCATTAGGCCATCGGGCAAGCGTCGTCGGTGCATTTTGGAAGAACAGCTCAAAGCCTGCCGCCGATTGCCCCCAAGTCTGGCCTGGATTCATTTCGCCCAGGTCCGTAATGCCCTGGGCTTTGAGATCGGCTTGCAACACTTTACCGCGAGCGGATTCATCAAGCTTCGGCAAAACAGCCGGATCGGAAACCGGCTGCCAGTTCTTCACCACGCGCCCGCCGAGCAGCCGCACTTCTTCGCCCTTGCGCGCCCGATAAACGATCGGCGATTCCGCAGTGCCCGAATCTTCGGCCGTCAGCATAAGCGGAGAGGCCAGCTCATAGAGACCGCCTCGCAACTCGACCGTTACGCCGCCTTTGGGCAAGCCGCCCTCTTTCTTTAGTTTGCGTATTTCATCCCTCGCACGATCGAGCGTCTGGAA
>CAYWGR010000003.1:21235-21856 GCA_964458015.1 uncultured Planctomycetaceae bacterium | reverse complement strand
CCGTCTTTGGGATCCGCCAACCGGCCCGAGTGGCTGTTGTTGCCGTTGGGAGAAACGTACAAAGTTAGTCCTTCCGCCAAAACAGTCCCGAAACTGCCGGTCAGCAACAAGAGTACGGAAAACGACAGCCTTTGGAAAAAGTTGTACATCGGGAGGAACTCCTGTTTGGCGGGGGGGGACTGGTAGGATCTGCCGAACATCGGTTTCGGGCAGGGCAGGCTAACTTATTCCCAATGTAATGAGTTTTTGCGTCTGGGGCAACAATCCAGGGCTCCCTGCGGGGGCACAGCAATTCCCTTTGGTCAAAATAGATAACCTGTGAAGCGGGCGGGCTTGCCCGCCGTGTTTATTAACAGTCCGCAACCGCCATAATTCATTACTGTACCATCCGCGCCGCTTGCGGTTGCTGTTGGGGGGAGACGCACGTACAATACGCCAAGATCGTTTTCTATCCTTGACCCGATACCCCTCTGATTATGTCCGACCGTGCCATCAACGTCGTCGTGCTAGGGTCGACCGGCAGCATCGGCCGCAATACGTTAGAGGTGATTGCCGCCTCGGGGGGGGCTTTGCAAGCGGTTGGGCTTTCCGCCCATTCAAAAACCGACCTGTTGTTGGAAC
>CAYWGR010000003.1:0-21225 GCA_964458015.1 uncultured Planctomycetaceae bacterium | reverse complement strand
ACAAGCCAAGGTGATCCGGCCCCGTCGGATCGTCGTAACAGACCCCAACGCCGCCGCCCGGCAGGATTGGTCAACCTTGCCGGCCGAGGTGGAATTGTGCATCGGGTCCGAAGCCGTCGCTCCCTTAGTGGCCGACGCCGAGGTAGACACGGTAGTTTCAGCCATTGTCGGCAGTGCAGGCCTACGCGGCACGTGGGCCGCCTTGGAAGCCGGAAAAACGGTTGCCTTGGCCAATAAAGAAAGCCTTGTCGTCGGCGGGCCGCTCGTCATAGACCTCGCACGCCGCAAAAACGCTAAAATCATCCCCGTCGATAGCGAACATTGCGCGATTTTTCAAGCAATGCAAGCAGGCAAACGCGACGAAGTACGCCGGATCATCCTCACCGCCAGCGGGGGGCCCTTCCGCACTTTTTCGCTCGAACAGCTTGCCCAAGTCACGGTGGCCGAGGCCTTAGACCATCCGACTTGGGCGATGGGGCCGAAAATAACGGTTGATTCGGCCACTTTAATGAATAAAGCCCTGGAAATTATCGAGGCCCGCTGGCTTTTCGATCTTTCAGCCGACCAAATTGCCGTCATGATTCATCCGCAATCCATTGTCCATTCAATGGTAGAGTATAAAGATGGATCCGTGATTGCCCAGCTTGGCCCGCCGGACATGAAGCTGCCCATCCAATATGCGTTGCAGTGGCCTCGGCGTTGCGAAGGCATTGCAGCCAAGATGGATTGGAGCAGGGCGATGGAATTGCGATTCGAGCCGCCCGACCACGAGCGGTTTGGCGCAATTCGATTGGGGTTAGAGGTTGCCGCGGCCGGCGGAACGGCCGGGGCGGTCCTCAACGGCGCCAACGAGGCAGCCGTGGCTGCGTTTCTCGACGGACGACTCCGTTTTGTCGAGATCGTGCCCACTTGCCGAAGTATTTTACAAAATCATCATTTCGACCGCGAACCCAGCCTCGATCAGGTGCTTGAAGCAGATCGTTGGGCACGCCAGGAGGTACTGCGTTGTTGTACGTGATCGGTTATTGCGTCGTCATTCTCAAAGTGGCCGTCGGCCTAGGGTTCGTCATTTTCGTCCACGAGCTGGGGCATTTCGCCGTCGCCAAGATGTGCGGCGTGAAGTGTGAAAAATTCTATCTAGGCTTCGATATCGGCGGCCTGAAGTTTTGCAAGTTCCGCTGGGGAGAAACCGAATACGGCATCGGCATTCTGCCTTTGGGCGGATATGTGAAGATGCTCGGCCAGGAAGACAACCCGTCGCGGCTGAAAGAAGAGATCGAGCGGGCAAAAGTGGCCGATATCCGCGATGCCAAAACCGACGAGGCGCAAGCGGCCCTCTACGATCCGCGCAGCTTCCTGTCGAAAAGCGTGCCGCAGCGGATGGCCATCATCTCGGCCGGCGTCATTATGAATGTGATTTTTGCATTCATCCTGGCTGTCGTCGCCTTTTCGATGGGCGTTGAACTGACGCCCTGCACGATCGGCTCCGTCTTTCCCGGCTATCCCGCCTGGCAAGCCGATATCCGTCCCGATGATGAAGTCCTCGAAATCGGCGGCAAAAAGATGACGCAATTCCGCGACCTCCAAGCAGCCATCACCTTGGGCGACATCGATCCCGATAAGGGCGTGCCGTTTCTTATCCGCCGACCGGGCGTGGCGGAACCATTCACGGTTCAAGTAAAGCCCGACAACACGCACGGCGGATTCATCGTCGGCGTGGCCAGCGGCAAGACCACGCAGTTGACCGAAGACCGCAAGACCTGGCTCGTTCAAAAACGTCACGTCGCGCAGCCCGGCTCCTCGGCCGCTCGGGCCGAGCCCGCTTTCCAAAATGGCGATAAAATCGTGCAGATCGACGACGTTCCGATTACGAGTTACGCCCAAATCCGCACGGAATTCGCCCGAAAAATCGACCGAAAAATTACGGTCACGATCGAACGCGAGTCGAACAACGCCGGCAGCAAACCGCAACGTGTTGCAATTCCCGTCGATCCGAATCCCATGCGAACGCTGGGCCTCGTGATGAAGATGGGCGAAATTACGGCCCTGCAAAAAGATTCGCCTGCCCAGGCAGCCGAGATCAAGCCGGGCGATTTGATCTGCAAGACCGACACGAACATCGTTTCCGACCCGATGACGCTGCCCAATCAACTCGACGACGCTCCCGGTAAAACGGTGGAAATGGTCATTCAACGGGAAGCATCGAAAACGCCGGTCATCGTGCCCGTGCGCACACGATTGCCGTCAGACTACGCCCCGCCGGAAATTATCGGCAGCCCGATCGAAGTCGCCTCGTTGGGGTTGGCCTATCGCGTGCTGAATCGCGTGGATCGCGTGATCGAGGGAAGCCCCGCCGCCAAGGCCGGTTTGCAGCCGGAGGATTTGATCGTCCGCGCGAAACTACTGCCGCCCGATAAGGCGACGATGAAAGAATTGCAAACGGATCAACGAGAAATCCTGATCCCCTTCACCGAAACGGAACGCAATTGGCCGGTGTTCATCAATACGTTGCAAAATGTGTTGCCCGGCACCACGGTGCAATTGACCGTCATGCGAAAAGACAAGGAACAAACGGTTACGCTCGAACCGGTCAAGGCGGCCGACTGGTTCAATCCCGACCGCGGCTTGATTTTCGAGTCCCTTACGGCGGATCTTCAAGCACAAGGCGTCGGCCAAGCCATTGCCATGGGCGGTCAAGAAACGCTCGACGCCCTGACGATCGTTTTCCGCACGGTCGGCAAGCTCAGCACCAATCAAGTCTCGCCGCGCAATCTCGGCGGGCCGTGGATGATTATGAAAATGGCCTTGCGCCACGCCGACGAGGGCAACGCCAAACTGCTGCTGTTCCTTACCATGCTCAGCGCCAACTTGGCCGTGCTGAATTTCCTGCCCATTCCGCTTCTAGACGGCGGCCTGATGATGTTCTTGATCTACGAGGGCATCCGAGGCAAACCTGCCGACGAGCGCGTACAAGTCGTATTGACCTACATCGGATTGGCCTTCATCCTGGGCCTCATGGTCTGGGTCATGGGCCTAGATTTCGGGCTGATTTCAAGACGATAAGCGGTGGAGCGATTCCTTGACGCACCGATACTATTCGTGAAGCGACACGCAGGTCTTGGTGCGTCTACGGACCACTGTACAACTAACCCCAAAGATCGTGAACTTTTTCACAAAGTTTAGCGACCAACGGGAGCGGGTGTCTTGTTCCGAGCGGCAGCTCGCATTGGTTGGCGGCCCTGCCGCCCTGTGGTGAGAAAGCGGCTAAGGTTTTACGCGTCTTAGCGTGATGGTCTCCAGGTTCATCACCATGGGGGACGACATGTTCTTAGGCTTGACGGACAACGTGAAGCGTCCCGGTTGAACGAGGTGCACGCTACCCAATTTTTTGGTGACGAAGTTGCCCCAGCCTCCTCCGGTTCCTTCGACTTTGCCCGGAAGCGTTTGTTCCCCAACGGCAAGCAAGTATTCGCTGCCGGCGCATGCATTGTCACAATCAAATGTGATTTCCACGTCGAATGTGCCGGGTGTTGCTGTCTGGAACTCGAGACTCGCCCACGCATTCTCTCGCCAACTGCTGATGCAGACATGCAAATTGACAAGATCGGGTTGAGTGGCTTTTCCGTGGACGACGGCATTGAGTGACGCCAAAGTGATCGTGCCGTCGGCCGCCTCGGTGGCAACCAGTGGCGCGATGTTTGGTTTGCCATCGATTTCCAGGACGACGACTGATGCGATCCTATCGGGTGCCGCCGCCGGCAACTCCACGGCAACACCATCTGCATAGCGCGTTGTTTTCAACGGCGTGCGAGATGGGTCGGCCAAAAGATAAGCTTTCAGCACATGGTTACTCAATCGCGGCACCAGCAGTTTTCCGTTCGGCCAATCAAAGACATGCAAGTAGAGTCGGCCGGGTTTTTGCGTGCAACGGCCCCAGGCAAGCTGCTGGCTATAAGGGCTGGCGGTGGTGCCATAGATTGCCTCGCCATTGACGGCCGTCCACTTGCCGATCTCCGCCATGCGATCGATGCTAGCTTGCGGGATTAGCCCTTCGCCTGTGGGGCCGATGTTCAAAAGGTAGTTGCCGCCCTTGCTGGCGATATCTACCAAATTGCGCACCAGCGTTTCCGGCGATTTCCAATTCTGATCATCCGACCGATACCCCCAGGTATTGTTCATGGTCATGCAAGTTTCCCAATCCCGAGGAAAACCAGTCGGAGGAATGATTCCCTCGGGGGTTTCGGTATCGCCGTTGCATCCTTCACCCAACCGATTGTTGGTGATCAGTCCGGGCTGAAGCTTCAGCAATGGCTGGATAATCGCGGTCCGTTCCTTCGTCATATCATCGCTGCCGTCCCACCAAAGAACCGACACCGGACCATATTCGGACAGCAGTTCACGAACCTGGGGGGCGGCCACCTTGCGAACATACTCCGTCATATCACCTTTTTGAGCATTATCCCACGGTTCGATCTGAGCGCCGCGGGCTGCGCCGGGGTGATGCCAGTCTACGCCGATGGAATAGTAGAACCCCAACTTGATATCCTGTTTACGGCACTCCTCGGCCAATTCCTTCATGGGATCGCGATGGAAAGGTGTGGAGTCGTAAATGTTAAATGAGGGGTCGGCCTTCGAGTGAAACATCGCGAAGCCATCATGGTGCTTCGTGGTGATGATGATGTACTTCATGCCGGCGTTCTTGGCGATGGCAACCCACTGGTGCGCATCGAACTTGGTTGGATTGAAGCGGGCGGCCAATTGTTCGTATTCCTTGACAGGAATCTTTGCACCATATTTACCGTGCATGATCCACTCGCCGAAACAACTGACCGGCTTTCCGTTCCAAACACCGGCCGGCACGGAATAAAGTCCCCAATGAATGAACATGCCGAATCGTGCTTCACGCCACCAAGCCATGCGTTGGTTCCGTTGCTCCGCAGTCTCCGTGGCTGTATCCGCCTTTGCCGATCCGGCAGTGTAAATCAGACCAATCGACGCAATGATGGTGAAAAGACACCGCGATTGTATGGCAGCAATTACCTGCATGGGGAACGCTCCAAAAAGGAAGGGGAGAGAGGGGGGGGAATCGAACGTTCGTGACCGTTCGGTGGATGGCACTAACTATGCCGTATAATACCCCAGGACCGCAGTACGAACAAGTCCATGAGATAGTTCGTCAGGGCCAACCAATGGTTGAATTTAGGAAAAGCGTAGGGGTGGGTCGAGCGATGCGAAGCTTCGGCTTGCGTAGGGTGCGTCCGCGACGCACCACAATCCATGAAAATTCACCGATGGTGCGTCGCGGACGCACCCTACGTGATGAAAAGCAATTGCCTCCAAACAAAGACGTCGCCCCCGCGACGTTTACGATAGGAGGTTGAACTTTTTCAGCTTCCGGGCCAGCGTGGCGCGGTGAACTTTCAGCATCTTCGCCGCCTGCCTCTGGTTGGAATCGGAAAGGTCCATCGCCTGGACGATCGCTTGGCGCTCGACTTGCTCCAAGCTCATTGGGTTTCGAGGAGTGTTTCGCTGCGGTTGCCCTTCCAACAGCAACATTTCAATCAACACTTCGGCTTCAAGGCCCGTGGCATAAAGCCGCTCGACCCAAGCCGCTAACTCGCGAACGTTGCCCGGCCAAGGATAGCCGACCAACAGGCTTCGCACCGCCGAACTGATCGTCATTTCCTTGCGGCCGTAGCGTTTCGCATAAATCGCGAGAAAATGATCGAGCAAAACCGAAATATCTTCCGGCCGTTCACGCAACGACGGAACCATGACGCGGACGATATTCAGCCGGTAGTAAAGATCTTGTCGGAACTCACCGCGCTCGACCATGGAACGCAGGTTCCGGTTCGTGCCGGCAATAAACCGGGTATCCGTTTTTATAGGTATCGGATGACCGACCGGCATGACTTCCTGCTCTTGAATCACGCGCAACAACTTAGGCTGCACGTTCAAGGGGATTTCGGCGACTTCATCCAGGAACAGGGTGCCGCCGTTGGCCGACCGAACCATGCCGAGCATATTCTGCTCCGCGCCGGTGAACGCGCCGCGGACATGCCCAAAGAATTGACTTTCGAACAACGACTGGCTGATGCCCGCGCAGTTGACGGGGATCATTGGTTGATTTTTGCGGCGGCTTTTCGCACAGAGTCTGCGCGCCAAAAGTTCTTTGCCGGTGCCGCTTTCGCCTTCGATCAGAACACAGCAATCACTGGGAGCAGCACTATCAATGAGCGCGAGAACATCGCGGATTGCTTTAGAAACGCCGATGATCGGTAGAGAGATCGTTTCTGTACGCGGAGATACACTCATAGCAATCAAAAACTCCCTGCCGTTGCGAGTTATCAAGCTCGAACGGCTTGCGACCGATGGACTTCTCCGAGAAATTCCCCTTCGAGTCGAGAGACCTAGCAAGGCCATACCCGGCGAGGAGTTTTCTTACGGTTGAAGCTTATGGTCGCTAACGCTGCCTCCATCCATTAAAAAAGCATTTTACGCCGGGCAATAGACAAACATTCATCCGTGCTCAAAGAGCTCTGCCCAACTGGATAATTAACATAACCATTATTTCCGTTACGTCAATGGACTAAAGGGCGGGAAATGCGCAACCCCCCCTAGAAATATGGTAATTATTAGCAGCATAGCTATAAAGAGGGGTCTTTACTCGATCCAGCCACCACCCAGGACTTGGTCGTGCCGGTAACAAACGGCAGCCTGACCGGGGGCAACGCCGTAGGATGGCTCCGCAAACCGCACCTGAAAACGACCGCCGGGCAGCAATTCCACCATTGCTTCCGCAGGCCGGCTGCGGTAACGGATTTTCACTTGGCTGGCAAAAGTAGAATGGGGAGAGGGGAGGTTGGCATTTTCTCCCTCATTTACTCTATCCCCTGTCGTTCCTTGCCACTCGCCCCCAACATCCACCAACCAATTGGCCTCGGCGGCGGTCAGTTCGCTCCGGGCAAGTTGATCCTGGGTGCCAATCACCACACGATGCGTGTCGGGCTCGATCCGAACCACATAACGCGGCGTGCCAAACGCCAGCCGTAGCCCCTTACGCTGCCCGACGGTGAATCGCTCGAAACCATCGTGCCGGCCCACAACCTCGCCCTCGACGGTCACCACTTCGCCCGCGGTATCCAAGCTTTCGCATCGTTCACGAATAAAACGGGCATGATCCTGGTCGGGAACAAAGCAAATCTCTTGGCTGTCGCGCTTGGCTGCCACTCGCAATCCTAACCGCTCGGCCATCCCGCGAATCTCTTCTTTATGGAATTCGCCCACCGGCAATAACATGCGTGAAAGCAGCGGCCGGGAAATTCCAAATAACACATAAGACTGATCTTTCGAGGCATCGCAGCCGCGATAAAGACCTACCGAACCGTCGGGCTGCGAAATCAGCCGGGCATAGTGGCCCGTGGCCACATACTCCGCTCCGAGACGGTCGGCATACTCGAACAACTTGCCGAACTTGAGCCATGTGTTGCAGACGATACAGGGGTTGGGCGTCCGGCCGGCTGTGTATTGTGCAACAAAATAATCGACGATCCGTGCAAATTCGTCCTGGAAATTAACGGCATGAAACGGGATTCCCAGCATATCCGCCACACGTCGGGCGTCGGCCGCATCGGCCGCCGTGCAACAGCCTTGCTTGCAACTGCCGCCTTCACACGTTCGAGCCGCAGCCGAGGGGAGATGATCCTGGCCATGCCGCATGAACAATCCGATGACATCGTGGCCCTGCTCGCGCAGCAGCCAAGCCGCCACGCTGCTATCGACACCGCCGGACATTGCCAGGATTACACGGGACATGCGGAAAGGCCCAAGGTTCAAATTCCAAGGTTCAATATCCAATGTACCAAATACAGGGACGTCCTATCTTGGTCATGGAACATTGGAATTTGGAATTTTCCCATTAGATCCGAATGCCCCCAGTGGCGGCAATGCCTTGGAGCAACGTCCCTTTCTTTTTCCGAACTGGTCTTCCCTTATCAGCCGGTTTTTGGTACTAAGCCGCCCGATTGTATTGCCATCCGGCCTCTTTTCATCGAGAGACACCCCCTTTATTTGGGGAATTATTATGAAAATTCTTCTCCTCCGCATCGGTGCCTTGGGAACCGTGGTTATTCTGGGTTGGATTGCCATTGCCAACGCCCAGCGGGGCAACGACAACCTGACGCCTGACGATTCGGCGGGCGGCGGTTCATTGACCGTTGCCGAAGGGAGCAACCGTCCAGTGTTGACGCCGCCGACAAGCGAAGTCAATCCGTTGCGGTCCTCGACATCCGCGCCTTCTCAAACCGTGCAAGTCCCGGCATCTTCCACGGCCGCCCCGGCCGCCCGGCGCCCGGCGGCCGATCCCTTCGGGCTATCCGCCCGGCGTAATGAAAACACCGCCTCGGGGCCTTCCTCGGCAAGGCCCGCAACATCTTCTTCGCCTTATGGCAACAATGCAAATGCCATCAACGCCGTCGAGAAGGATCGCTATCCGCAAAATAAAGTCGTCCCGGCATCGGCCGAACAGCCGGCCAACGGCCCCTCCTTGATGCCGGCAGAGACGAATCGCTCGGCCGACAACCGTTATGCGGCACGGCCCGAGCGTGCGGCGGCCCCGCGCGGCAACGAACGATACCCTGCTTCGCCGACGGTAGACACGCAGGAGCCGGCACAGTTTAAGGCCGATCCGTTTGCCATGCCTGCCAATCAACCGCGTGCGCTGAAATCAGACCGCACCGCTTCCGCGCCGGAAACGAATCGCCGGGTGACGGAGCCTGTTGCAGAGAGCGAAGGGACCGGCCAGCCTGGAGCCAAGCAGCTCGAAGGGGTTCAAGCACCGCAGCTTATGATCCAGAAGCTAGCGCCCAAGGAAGTGCAGGTCGGCAAGCCGGCCAGTTTCCGGACCGTGGTGAAAAATGTCGGTCAGATTCCCGCCTGTGCCGTTGAAATTCACGATTTAGTACCCAAGGGAACAAGCTTGCGCGGCACGGTGCCGCGCGCAACAACCGGAGCCCGGGGCGAAATCGTTTGGACTCTGGGAACCATCGGTCCCGGCGAAGAGACCGCGGTTGAAATGCAATTGATTCCGACCTCGGAAGGCGAGATCGGCAGCGTGGCCACGGTGTTGTTCGGAGCCGATGCCTCGGCTCGATGCATTGCCACCCGGCCGCAATTGGTCGTTGAAACCTCCGCGCCTCGAAAAGTGCTGATCGGCGATAAGCTGAATCTGACGATTACAATTTCCAACCCCGGCACCGGCACCGCCACGGGCGTCGTGGTCGAAGAACGCATTCCGCCGGGATTGCAACATCCCGCCGGCACCGAGCTGGAATACGAAGTCGGCGATCTGAAGCCCGGCGAGAGCCGCAAGCTTGAATTGCCAATGACGGCCGGCCGCCCCGGTCCGCTGACCAACATGCTGAGCGCCCGAGGCGACGGCAATCTCCGCGCCGAGGATAAATTCGATATCGAAGTGCTTGCACCGCAGTTGGACGTGGTCATGGAAGGTCCGAAGCGTCGCTACTTGGAACGTCAGGCCACGTACCAGTTGTCGGTGACAAACCCCGGCACGGCCCCCGCCAAACAAGTCGAGCTCGCGGCAAGTCTGCCCCAGGGTCTCAAATTTGTCAGTGCGAACAACGCCGGCTACTATGAAGAATCCACGCGAACCGTTCGCTGGCGGTTGGAAGAACTGCCCGCCAACGAAACCGGCAGCGTCGAACTCGTGACCATGCCGGTCGAGGCCGGACAATACGCTCTTAAACTCCGCGGAACGGCTCAAAAAGGCTTGACTGCCGAAAAGGAGCAGCCGGTGATGGTCGAGGGTCTTGCCGCGATTCTATTCCAGGTGGCCGACACCGCGGATCCTTTGGAACTGGGCGGCGAAACCACTTACGAAGTTCACGTGCTCAACCAAGGCTCGAAAGCGGCGTCCAATGTGCGGCTGGCCGTGATTATTCCGCCTGAGTTGAAAGCTACCGCTGCCGAGGGCCCGACGCGCCATACCGTCGAAAGCGATCGAATCACCTTCGACGGTCTATCTCGCTTGGCTCCCAAGGCCGACACGACCTATCGCATTCGTGCGAAAGCCCTGAAGGCCGGCGATCTCCGCGTCCGCTTCCAACTGCTGACCGACGACATGCAAACCCCGGTCACCAAGGAAGAGAGCACCCGCGTGTTCGCGGACGAGTAACTTGCGGACGAGTAACTTAGCGTCTATCCCAAAACATGAGAACAAGTCCCCTCTCCCTTTGGGAGAGGGTTAGGGTGAGGGCTGTTTATTCAAAAAACATCACTTTTTCCATGTGGGTCACCTTCCAAAAGACCACACCACTCACCACTTGCCCAAAGAGAGCATGGATAGTATTGGGATAAGCCCTTAGAAATTCGGCGTCGGCGGGCGGTAGTGGGTCATGTCGATCGAGCGGAACCACTCGATCGTCTTCATGAGTCCTTCACGCAGTTCAATCACGGGGCTCCACTGGAGATATCGCCTGGCCAGCGTGATGTCGGGCTGACGCTGCATGGGATCATCGACAGGCAAATTGCGGTAAACCAGCTTCGACTTCGATTCCGTCAATTCGATCACCAAGTTGGCTAATTCCAAGATCGTGAATTCGCCCGGATTGCCGATGTTGACCGGCCCCACGAAATCGTCCGGGCCATCCATCATGCGGATCATCCCTTCGATCAAATCGTCGCGGTAGCAGAACGAGCGGGTTTGCGATCCGGTGCCGAAAATGGTGATGTCCTGGTTGGCCATCGCTTGGCAAATGAAGTTCGAAACCACGCGGCCGTCATAGGGATGCATGCGAGGGCCGTAGGTGTTGAAAATTCGCACGATGCGGACATTGACGCGATTGCGGCGGTGATAGTCCATCATCAGGGTTTCCGCCGCACGCTTGCCTTCATCGTAACAGGCGCGCGGGCCAATGCAATTCACTATGCCGCGATAGCTTTCGACCTGAGGATGCACGTCGGGATCGCCGTAGACCTCGCTGGTCGAAGCTTGAAGCACCTTGGCATGGCAACGTTTGGCCATGCCCAGCACGTTGATGGCTCCCAACACCGAGGTCTTCATCGTCTTGATGGGATTATACTGATAATGGCCCGGCGCGGCCGGACAGGCCAGATTGTAGATTTCGTCAACCTCTAAAAAAATCGGTAATGTAACGTCGTGGCGGATCAGCTCGAAATTGGTCCGGTTCAGCAAATGCGCGACGTTCGACTTTTGACTGGTAAAGAAATTATCGAGACAGATCACATCATGACCCTTCTCGACCAATCGTTCGCATAAATGCGAACCAAGGAATCCTGCACCGCCCGTTACCAGTATGCGTTTGATCGACACGTGAAATGTTCCTTGACTTGAAGGGAATCATGCAATCTTACCACATCGCAGGGCAGACGGAACTCCTAGGCAAAACAGGGAAGCCATCGCCGGCAAAAGTCCCTACGCAATCGGCCGTGGCCTTGCAGTCCCCCTCTGTGTAGCGAGCGAATTATCGCAATTCCATCTACTAATACTCTAATGAATTCGCCTAATTCGCCTATAAAGTTTTTTATACCCTCCAGATATGTGGATTTCCACGTTCATAAGGGGGGAATAGCAATTGCATCATATACTTACTATGTGGTAAACCGAAATATGTTAGAAAGGGCTGATGGGGCAGAGTGTCTTTTTTAATGGAATAGTGGTGCCTCTTGAACGACGAAGCCACGGTTTTCATAGTTGATGACGACCCCGCCGCATTGCGGTCTTTGACGGCTTTGGTAAAAGTCGTCTTTCCGCACGTAGCTACCTTCTCATCTGCCGCCGAATTTCTGGAAGCCTACCATCACCAACCCGGCTGTTTGGTTTTGGACGTAGCCATGCCCGGCATGAGTGGGTTGGAACTACAACGCAAGTTGGTCCATGATAAGATCGCCTTGCCCGTTGTATTTGTTACAGGGCACGGAAACATCCCCATGGCGGTCGAGGCAATGCAGTTGGGCGCGATCAACTTCCTGGAGAAGCCGGTCCAGGAACAAGCCCTTTGGGACAGCATACGCAAAGCCCTGGAACAAGATATGCAAAGCCGTCGCCGTCGCGCGCGGCGGCAACGCGCCGATGAACGGCTGACCAAACTCACCCCCGGCGAACGCGAAGTTCTGAATCTGATCCTTGAAGGAAAGCTGAACAAGGAAATCGCCTCGGAACTCGGTCTCAGCACGCGCACGATCGAAGACCGTCGTGCCAAGCTCATGAAAAAAATGGGGGCCTCATCCCTCGCCGAACTCATTCAACTGGTCATGATGCACTAGGCATCTTGCTTCTCGCGGTTTCCCCATAATCCCAGTTTGCCGAGCTTCTCTTATTGCGCAAAACCCTATGGCAGTTGCCGGGCAATAGCATCGCGCTGGGATACGACTTTTTCGGGGTCTCTAGTAAACCTGGTCAGTGATTCGGTTACTGGCAAACACGCCCGCCTCGCTTGCTCGACATTTTTTAGCTTCTCGGCCAAGAGCCAGAGATACTCGTAATCCTCCAGTCCGTCGCGGAGATTCGCCAAGCGGATGCTTCCGATGGGGCCTTTATCGCCGGGATAGAGCAGCACGCCGTCGCCGTGAAGCTTATCATACTCGGGCCACTCGGGCCCTCCCGTGGTAATGCTGAAATCCAACAAGGGGCCTTTTTCCGGATGGATGCGATGCTCATTGTTTTTTCGGTCCCAGATATTCAAGCCCCAATACAGTATGCCGTCCATCTTTTGCTGGTAAGCCTGCCACCAGAAGACGCGCGATTCGATCAACGGATGATCGGCGAGCCAGTTGGCATAGGGATAGCCCGGCCCCAGGCAAACGTAGGCCCAAACTTGGAAACCGGCTTGCCGGCATTTTTCTGCGGCTTCGTACTGATAACCCGGCGTTAAGGGACACGCCCAATCCACTTTAAGATCGCGTAAAACATCGGGTTCCAGCGGAAATCTGCCGGTGGTCAACGTTGGAATCTTGGGATACCGCTGTTTGACCAGCCCGAAAAACTCACGAAAGATCGGGTAGAAATCTTTTTCGCGCTCGTCGAAACCATGTATATATGCAAGATGTTCGAGCCCTTCTTTGCGGATCTCTTCGACGGCTGGATCGAGTCGGGCGATCAATTGTTTTTTGAATTCCTCGGTGTAGATTGGTTTCTCGCTATAGCAAACCCAGGTTTTATCGCCGCGCGGCTCGACTAGGTTCATGATGTTGAACGTATTCAGGCGATCCTTGTAGTGGCGCAAATCTTCGATCGCCGGCGGCGATGTCCGCGAGATATCATCCGGATTCAGCCGATGCTGCAAAACAAAGTCGCCGTATTTGCGCCGCATCTCGTCCGACAAGGGCTTTCCATATAAGCGTTCCAAGTAGCCGTCCATAAGTGCGAACGTTGTTTTCAAGTGGCTGCGGACCGGCAGATCAAAGCCGTAGACTTTTGCGCATACGCCGATTTCAATCGCCGGCTTCCCCTTGGGCTGTAGCGAGATCGTGCCCCGATAATCGCCCGCAGGCGTTCCGGCGGGAGCAAGGACCGTCACCCAGATGGATTGCGTAAATTGTGGCAGGATGTCCATCTTATCGACCGGCAATAACGCATCGGGCCACCAGCCCGGCAAGGCGTCGGGATCGGCCGGATGGCCGCGTAGTTTGTCCACGCGAACGTAGCCCACTTCATGCCATGTGATATTTGCCGCGGCGATCTTGGCCCCCGAAGTTTTGCAAACAAGGTCGCTCGGAATCACGGAAACCTCGCGGATCGGTTGCTCGACGCCCGAACGAAGTAAAATCTGAAAACTCTCATATTCCCGGCCGGCCAGTTGGATTTCCGCCTGCGGTTTTTCCACACTGCGCAAGGGAGGCATTGCACTGGGAAGCACGTGGCGCATGCTCGATTCGGTCCATACAGCGAAATTGCGTTGAACGCCCGTTGGGGCAAGATCGAACTCGCGCTCTGCGTGGCAGGTCGCACCCGACGACGGATCTTTCACCGTGAGATGCGCTGCGTATTTACCGGCCGGTGCGGATTCCGGTGCAACCCATTCCAACAGGATCGGACTAGAATTTCCCTGAGATTGGGCCAAAACGCCCGAGGGGCCCTTAATCACGGCGTTCCATTCCGAAGGAAGGCTCGTCTGTCCTACAACGCTCAAGCTCATGGTGCCGTATACATTGGGAAAGACCTTGAAGCCACTGATTTCCAGGGGAGTCCGTTCGATTTTCAGATCGTCGAACCAAGCGGTGCCTTTGGCCTTACGCAGGAAAACGTAAACATCGAGCGACTTGAGCGGCTTAACCGGCTGGAACGTGTATTCAACACGATGCCAATCCGTGCTTTCAGGATTGAACCTGGCGATTTGTCCCCAAAGCGGTGTTCCATCGGCGTAATGGGCATCAACGAAAATATCATAATCATCCACGGCATCGATATGTTCCGCCCGGCTCCAACCAGAAATGCGAATCGAATGCTGTACGGGGGTGTCGAAAACAATCACCTGCTTTGCTCCGGATGTTTCATCCGAAGCGGTATTCGAGCAGCGCAAGGAGCGGCCACCTTGGTGAGCAACCTTGGCGTCCCACTGCGCGCCCGAGCCGATCAGAGTCCAGCCGGTTCCATCCTCAAAGCCTGGATTGACTAAAAGATTATCGCCGGGCGCAGACCCGTGTTTCGCCGGCTCCGCTCCTTGCTCCGCCGCAAAAGATATTTGCACGAACACCAAACAAACAACCACGCCGATCCACGAAGCAAAACGAGACTGGACGGAATATAGCATCACAATACCAGGCGGGGGTGACAGGGAGGGGAAAAACCATAGCAAGTGTGAGCCGTCATTATAATGAATATGCACGACGTAGCAAGCTTTTTCGCTACGAAGGGTGCAGCAAAAAAATATGGCGGTTTATCCGCAGATCGGAAAAACACAACCGTATAGCCGGGAGCTAACAGCTCCCGGAATGTGCGCGGATTGCACCATAATTCAGCGGCCGCCGGTACGTCGGCCCTGCGGCCCAGCCGCCGTACCAGTGACAGCTATGGAATCTCAGATAAGCAATGTCGGGACGATCAGGCTCATCTTCACTTGCCCCCGTCCTGTCATTATGCCGGCACGCCGGCCAATCGCACGTAATCGGGCAATTCGCCTATAAGCGGCTTCAAGTAATCGATGCAGGCCTGGGTTACAAAATTACCTTCGGCATTGATGAATTCGTCGGGCATCGGTTTCGCGCCCAGCGCCACTTCGGCCAACGGTGCCGTACCCAACGACCAGCGATAAGGATTGCTCGACTCGCGCACGATGCTAACCATCACGCCCGACGTGCCCCCGGCAGCCAATTCAACGGCACGACGCCCGCAGGCATAAGCTTCTTCCACGTCGCCGAGCTCGGCCCGGTCGGCGGCGCACATCTGCAACGATTCACAAACTTGGAACTCGCCGCGCCATCCGAATTCGGCGTTAATCATGCGATGCAACATCATGGCCGCACTGGTGCCGCCCATCGCGCCAAACTCGACGTTCGCAAACTTATCTTTCGTTTGCGAGGCGCTGATCGGCGTACCGTCGGCATAGCAAACGCCCTCGCCGCATACCACGCTGCACCAACCGTAACGATCGTGACAACGCTTCACGTCGGCCAGGAATTTTTCGCGATCGAAGGCACGTTCCGGCAACAAGATAATATGCGGAGCGTCGTCTTCCGATTGCTTGGCCATCGCAGCCGCCGCCGGAAGCCAACCGGCCGAACGACCGACGGTCTGAAAAATCACATACTGGTCCACCTTCTTCATGTCCCGGGCGAGCATTCCGGCCTGCTTGACCGACATCGCCACATAACGAGCCGCGCTGCCGAAACCCGGCGTATGGTCCGTGCCGCAAAGATCGTTATCGACCGTCTTCGGCACGCCTACACCGATCAATTCGTAGCCATGCTCCCGGCAATACTTCTCAACCCGATGGATCGTATCCATCGTGTCGTTGCCGCCGGCGAGGAAATAGTAGCGGATATCATATTGCTTGAGCTTCTCCAAAATGGCGGGAAAATCCGCTTCTTTCAGCTTGTGGCGGCAGCTTCCCAAAGCCGAACTCGGCGTGGTGCGCAAACCTTCGATCACGGCCGGAGCCTCGCGCCCCAGATCGATCACATTGCCCTGCATGAAACCTTCGATGCCATACCGCATCCCGAGCGTCCGGCCAATGTCCTTTTGGGCAAGGCACCCTTGAACGACTCCGCAAAGACTCGCGTTGATCACGCTGGTAGGTCCGCCGCTCTGTCCAACGATGGCATTGCCTCGAAGCATTTAATATATCCTTATTCAACAATGATTGGTTCTGGTTACGATGTTGCCGACAATTCTCTCGGCTATTGTTCGAGCTTTCCCGCCCAAACTAATAGATTGCGGAAAAACCGGGCGTACCAACAGCCAACTTCGATGCAATCGCCGGCAACAGGCTGCACGACGCGGCTATCGCCCCAATCGACAAACCCGCCGACCCAGTGCGGCGCCACGTCCGTGGCCAAAGCAGCCGTCCGACCCCGCCCATGCTGACCGACAATCAGAAGCGGCGTTTCCTTGCCTTGCGTAAACTGAAAAGCACCGGCCGCTTGATGCACCGAAAACTGCACCGACGTCAACAACGTCTGCGTATCCGGCTTCGGCGCAATGGCATTAAATCCGCCGATGCCCGGTGGCTGATCCCAGGGCAAATCCGCGAGAATCGGATGGTCGGCCGCTTTCTTCACCAAGCACGGCTGCGCATAATTCCGCCGGTCGTCGCAATTTTGCATCACGACTGGCAAAACATCCGCCAACGGCGATTGATGATACTCGCCCAACCGGCCGAAATAGCTCTCCCAACCGCCGAACATCACCAAGCCCGCCCCCTGCTCGACGCGGCCGGCCGCATGGCCCATCGCTTTTTCGCCAAATCGAGCCGCCGGATAATCGCTCACCACATACAGCGCATACGGCTCGGCAAAAAAACGTTCCGGCGGCGCAATATCGCTCGCCACATGGTCGAACTCGATGCCGTAATGCAGCATGATCCCGGCCAAATAACTCGCCGCGCCGCCCAGAGAGCCGTCGCCTAAGTAACAAACCTTTGCCGACATCAAGATGCCTCGGTAAACAAGGGGTGATACTGCTCGGGATTGTAAAAAAGGAAAGCCAACTCACGCAGATATTCGATCGGCCCGACGTTGCGCTGGATCGACACGACCGTCTCGATCTGTTCCTGACTCGCAAAGGCGCGAATTGCGTCAAGCTTGGCTTCCAACATCATCGGAGTCGCCTCGACCCGAATCTGCGGCGGCTCAGGAAAATCGCAATAGCACGCGAACTCATAAACTTTCGGCACCTCGGCAATCGGTGTCCCAAGCTCGGGCCAGATATTGCCCTGGGCATGGAACAAACTAATCAGCGTTTCCTCGTGAACAATTTGGTGGTCCGGGTGCAAATCCGTATTCGTCGGCAGAAACACGCGATTCGGCCGAATCTGCCGCAAAGCATAAGTAACGGCATTTTGCATCCCGCCGGCGCCCTCGATTTCCGTCGGAGCGCCGATGGTCGTAAAATGCCGCCCGCGATAGGCGTTCAAATTGCAGTCGGGACACTCGATGAACCGCAGATTATCGACCGGCAATCCGAGCAAACCATACCCCTTCTCCGTCTCCGCGCGACGGATTTTCACGATATTCCGCCGCTGCTCGAATCGACAATAGCCCATCCGGCCATCCGTCACCACCACCGCATGAACTTTCGCTCCCGCAGCCAAACCGACTTGGAACGTCAATCCCGCGCCAATGATAACGTCATCATCGTGCGGCGAAACAAACATCCAGCATTCATCGCGACCACGCCAATCCGGAAACAACTCCGCGATGTTCGACGTTGTCATAAGCCCTTCAGGCGTGCGGCGGATATAGGTAATGGCGGTGGACATGGCGTTTCAGGGTTCCGAGGTCTGGGATCTTAGAAATAAGCCGCTTGCAGCTTCGCAAACGGCTTTCCATTTTTCATTGTTACGATTACGGTGCAATAAACTCATTGCCGATCTTGCGGGCACGCTCGGCCTTGTCCAAATTAATTCCCAAGGCAACGCCCACGTGAACCAAAATGTTCCAACCGGCCAATAATTGCAGAACCGTCTGATAACCTTCGACGCGCGGAATGCGGATCGTCGGCAACGATGTTTCAGTATCCGAAACCGCAATGACCGTCATCCCGACGCCATCGACCAGCGTGGCCTTGAACTTCTCGACCTCGGCCGGGAACGGATCGACGACGATCACCACTTCCTCGCGGCGCATAATCTCCTCGATGCCGTGCACCGCATAGGTGCCTTCCAAGCAATCGCTCTTCTTATGCGTAATTTCGTTTGTCTTGAGGGTCAGCTCCTCGGCAACGCCGTCGTTGCGCCCGGCAAAGTAAATCACCGGCGCTTTGGCGATCTTATCCACCAAAGCCGGATCCAGATCGGCCTCCAACACTTCCTGGCACTTCAGGGCAGCCTCTTTTTGATTGGCCGTCAGCGGCGAATTCTTTTCCCAGGGGCCCAGCAGCGACCGATAGAACAACGCCTGCTCGACGACGCTCTTCGTGGCGGCCACGGCGTCTTCCTTGCCGCAACGCAAGGTGTAGCAACGATTCGTGACGTCTTCCAACATGCAAGGACTATTGGCCGTCAAACCAAAGCGGTTCGAGTGGCCTTGTTTGCCCAATTGAGTGAACAAAGAGATGAGCTCTTTGGTTTTGCCGCTGTTGCTCGCGCCAAACACTGCGAACTGGCTCAAGTCGTACTCGTGCGCCTGCCGTGCCCCTTCCGTGGCAACAGCCAACGGAGTACCCTGCCGAAGCACTTCACAAATCAAGTTTTTGGCCGGAAAGATTCGACTCGATCCTTCGCCGGTCAGAAACAAACGCCCGACTCTTTGGATGGCTTGCGCGGTCTCCTTGGCGGCCGAGAAATCGAACTCTCCGACGATGCGCGGAGTCTCCAACATTTCCCGAACGAGTGCAAAAGCAGCGAACTTAGGGTTGTTCAGATTCATCGACAGGTCTCACGTGAGGTCAACGGCATTTACAAATAACACGCCATGCGTTCTCCTTAGTATAAAAGCCCCGCCGCCACGAGACAATAGGGGAACAGCATCAAGCCTGACACCCCTCGTAGCTACTAACCATCCCACAAGGCAAAAATCGTCGCACCACCCCAAAGCAC
Source organism: uncultured Planctomycetaceae bacterium (assembly GCA_964458015.1). Taxonomy (GTDB): domain Bacteria; phylum Planctomycetota; class Planctomycetia; order Pirellulales; family Thermoguttaceae; genus CAYWGR01. The sequence continues at coordinate 1,993 of CAYWGR010000003.1, read as the reverse complement.
TACCCTATTTGATTGACAGCCATTTATCACACCAGCTATAGTTGTAGTTGTTCTTTTCCAGTCATCATGTCTCGGTCGTCTTTGATCGAAAAAGGACATCTTACTCAGGAAGGCGTGATTTGCCATGAAATTCGTTCTTTATGCATCTGTTGTTTTCAGCGTTCTGACAATGCCGGCGATGGCCCGGCAATGGACTTCTCGCAACGGTGGCTTCTCGGCAGAGGCGGAATTGTTGGATGTGAAAGATGGCAAGGTCATCCTGAAAAAAACCGATGGCTCCACGCTGACAGTCCCTCTGAATAAACTCAGTTTGGGCGATGTGCGTTACGTTAATGAAGTGCTCAAGTCAGCGGAAGAGGGCATAACCGGTGGAAAGGCGGAATCCCCCACTACCGAGAAACCACAAAACGAACCGGTGCCTGCCGCAGCAGCAACTGTGGATTTACAGAAACTGCGATACCAGTGGAAAAAGGGGCAAACCTACGCCTACCGAGTTACGATCAAGGGCGATCGTGGATACTATGCCAACTACTACGCCGGCGACGTTACTTACAAGGTAAAATCGGCCGACGAAAATGACATCCTATTGAGCATGTCGGCTAAAATGACTCGCGGCGAACGATTGGAGCCGATTGATGTTTTTGCCATTGCCGGTCCCGGTTTCGGCCCCGGTTTCGGTCCCTGGATGATGCCAGGCCCTCCCGTGATGGTGCGTTCGAATTCCCAAAAAGAAGTCGTTGTTACCGTCGATCCGCAAGGGCGCGTTGATCACATCGAGGGCGATGCGCAATTGCCATTCCTGTTGGGCGATCTATCCCAGTTGATGATCGAACAATTACCCGACACGAAAAAGACCGCCTGGACTATCGCTAACGATACGGGAGTCAGTGTGATTGGAGCATTCTATCCGTTCTATCGTTTTTGGGGTGTGCGTTATCGCGAGGGAGTGCCTGCCACGGAAAAAACGGTCTACACCATTTTGGGGCAAACCGACAAGCAAATCACGATCGCCAAGCACTATGAATTGACCACCGGCAGTGGGCTTGTAAATGGAAAACCGCGTTTTGAAGCTAACGGTGACGGCAAGTTGATTTTCAATACCGAGAGAGGTTTACCAGGTAGCATGGATTTCAGAATGCTTGTGACTGTGCGCGAGGCAAACAAGACCGAAGAATCTCCTGTACGAATCACGTATCGCCTGCTTAGCGAAGAAGAGATCGCCGCGGCACAGAAGGAAGCCGATGAGGCAAAGAAGAAAGAAGAATTGGCCAAAAAGGAAAAATTGCGGCCGCTGACCAACCAAGAAATCGAGACCGCGCTGGTCGATCTGGCGTCAGGCGATATTGAACGAATCACTGCGACCGTGAAATTATTGAGCGAGAAGAAGCCTCGGGAGCCAAGCCCTAAAATCGCCAAGGCTCTCGAATCAGTTATGCTTAGCAGCGACCAAGTAGGCACTCGCGGCGAGGCTGCCGGCGCGATGAAAAACTGGGCGACTCCCGAAAATGTTCCGGCACTTATCAAGGCGTTGAAGGATGAGTGGCCTCCCGTCCGGACCGGTGCGGTTGAAGCCCTGTGCAAGTTCAAACCCAAAGAGGCCATTAAGCCGATCTCGCAACTAATGTCCGATGGGCATGTTCGGCGAACTGCAACCAAATTCCTTACCTCGATGGGGCCGGATGCGGAGGATGCCGTGCTGGCGCATTTCGCAGCGAGCAGCGATGCCTGGGCAAAAGCCGATATGTGCCTGATTCTTAAAGAAATTGGCACTAAAAAGTCGATTGCTCCCCTCGAAAAGGCCGTCATGGATGAGAACTGGATGATCAATGGCAACGCCCGAAAGGCATTGACTGCCGTGAAAGCAAGAGAGTAAGCGAAATCCATCGCTTCGAGTTAGCCTGACATAGCACGAGAGCCGCTCATTTATTACAAAACTTGCCATGTTTATCTCCATCGACGGCGGCGACGGCACAGGAAAATCCACGCAACTGCA
>CAYWGR010000002.1:0-75926 GCA_964458015.1 uncultured Planctomycetaceae bacterium | reverse complement strand
GACCATTAGACTGGCGCACGACGGCGTGCCGCCGCGAGACCAGCGGGCTTTGCAGGCATACGGCATTGCCCGGATCACGGCCGATCGTGACCTCCGCGTCGCGCAGCTCGACCACCGAACGGCGGCTTTCGTTGACTTTATTGAACCAGACTTTCATGGAGATAATGTTCAAGGATCAAGGATCAATGTTCAAGAGTCTTATTGGTCATTGAACATTGGTCATTAGAAATTTCCTTTTTCAGTCCATCGCCTCTTGTTTCTTCGCCGTCGGCCCCAACTTCTCCACGCCGACCTGCCGGAAATTCGTGGCCTGCAAAAAATCCCAAAGGGCCATCGCCTTCTGCTTGTCTTCTCCTTTGACGCCGATCCCGATTACATTCTCTTGCTGTTGGGGGAGCTTGGACGCTGCCCATACCTGGGCGCTGCCCAACCGATTGCCCAGGGCGCGGACGCGGAACGGACCGACTTCGCTGGTCGAGCCAAGTGCCTTATTGGGGGTTTTGCCCGGCGTGGCTGGGGTCAAGCGGGGAACCAGGAACATCACTTCGTCCCCGGGGGAAATCAACGACGGCACGAACGCCCGTCCCTCGACCGGAATCCAGACAAGCTGCTCGCCTTCGTCGAGTTTTAGCGTCTCGGGCGGCGTCCTGAGATCCTCGTTCAGAAGCAGACACTCTCCCGAAAGCGTGCGCCAGACCGGACGGCCGACGACTGTATCCCGCGCGTTATAGAGCACGGCATAATCTTTCAGGTTGCCGACCCAGCCTTCCGGCATCGACAATTCCACAAGATGTTCGTCTCGAAGCACCTCGCCGCGATGGATCGTTTGCCCGTCCTTGATGCCCACAAAGGAAACCGTGGCATCCTGACTCGCCCGGCTGGCTAGATACGCCCAGTTGAAAAGCGACCCGGCAATGCCCAAGCCAACCGCCACGATCAAACCTTGAATACCTTTCATCATTACCTCGATCGTTGTGTCATCATCCAAAGCCCGCTCAAATCGCCTCGCTCGTTCGGTCCGAAACGAACGTCCACGGAATCGCCGGGTTTTAGGAATTTCGCGTACCAGGCGGAGCCGACCTGCCGCCAGTCGGTTTTTTGGTAGCCTTGTTGCGAAGACCAATCATCATAGAACTTTTTCCAGTCTTCAGATCTGTTGGGACCGCTAAAGGCGACGATGCGACCGTCTGATGTTGACATGGCGAGCGTTTGACTGCCGCCGGGCGGCAAGGGAACCTCTCCTTTGATTTGTCCTTCCGATCTGGAGTTGCCCATCTGGAACGTACTGAGCGTCCACTGCTGGTCGCCCACCGGCATGGCCAGCCCCCAGACTACCGCGCAATCCTCTTTAGCATTTACCCCTACCGCCATCGGGAAAGCATCCTGCAATTCGTAGAGCCGCCACTTTCCCGGTTTTTGATCGACGGGTGTCAGACCAGCGAGAAAATCCAGCCCTTTCTGAGAGGGTGTTTTTTCTAGCGTAGGTGCTTTTTCCAACAACTCCCGGCAAGCAATCCGCAGTTGTTCGACCGCCGTTTGCTTGTCGCCGATGACCGACCGGCGGCCGATTGACCACGCATTATTGCTGAATTGGAGAGTTTGAAACGGCGAGGTCGGATGGTCCACCGTGATGGAACTTGCGGAGGCGTCTTCCGCCCACCATCGCAGAACCTGTTGCCCAAAGCCCAAGCCAGCAACCAGGATCAGCAACGTCAACAGGCTGTTGGTTGTCCAGGCCGAAATCCGTTTCGCCAGCACTGCAAAATTGTGGGATTCGGTCGGCATAGTCATCCTGGAATTAACGAAAATCGAACGATCACCACTGCCAATAATGCACTCGGCGCGAGGAACAACGTCGGCTGGAGCAAAATCCGCTCCTCGTTTGTCAGTGGTCGAAAAACCATCGGAGCGAAAACACAGGCGATGCGCCGTGACGCCAGGGCAAAGGTTCGGACCGGTCCCGCTCGCCAGACCAACATTATCAAGCACATGCACGCGCCCAATACGAACGTCCAGAGCATGGCCATAACACCTTGCTCCGGTCCCAAAAAAGCCCCCAACATCGCGATCAGTTTCACATCGCCGCCTCCCACCTTAAACGTCACAAAACAAAAAAGCATCACGAAGCCGCAAATCAGAAAACCCAGCAAACATTCCGAGAGGGGAATCAAGCCAAGATTCTGAATTCGTTCTTCGCCAAACAGTAATGCCCCGGCCACACTAGACGCCACTGCCGTGACGATGCCCGCGTAGGTCGTCCAGTTGTAGATCTTGTGTCGCAGGAGGTCGGTCACCGTGGCCCAAAGCACGAAGCCGAGCAATAATAGCGTCATCAGCATGATTAAGTCTTGGCGGAATCCGCGCCCGCATTCAAGTCTTCCACGCCTTGGTTGAAGTACGCCTTGATCTTCGGCCACCCAATTTTGATTAAAAAGATCAAAACGGGCAGTGCGATTGCCCCGATAATCAAAATCGTCTCCAAGCTCACGGAGCCATCCTCATCTTGATGAACTTTTTGAAGCAGACTCCTCAGTGACGGCTTATTCATTTCTTTCTCCTACATAAAAGGCCAGGACACCAATATGGATGTCATTTCATACACCAATCCCATGATCTTGGGGCCGATCCACATCACGAAGGCGGCCATCGGCAAAATTACTCCCAAGACCAGGACGTAATCGAGCGAGGCCGAACCGGCCCTTGTTCTTCGCGGATTACGATGCTTCACTCCAAATCCCCCCTGTCAGACGGATCATTTCTTGCAACCCTTGTTCATAAGGCTCTCGGTAAAACGTCGGCCGCTCACCCGTCGGGGCCAACTCGGCAACGAGTCGGCCGTTTTGTCTCCCTTGAAAATTGGAAACGAACAGATCATGGGTGCGATATTGCTGGTTGTCGTCGAGCCCGGCGGCTTCCGTGATCCGCGTGATCTTGCGTGACCCATCCGTCGTGAATCGGGCGATCTGCACGACCAGGTCAATGGCCGACGCCGCCTGCGCGCGGGCCACATAGACCGGAATCTGCACATCGGACATGAGCGACAGTGTTTCCAACCGAATCAAGGCGTCCAGCGGCGTATTGGCATGGATTGTGGAAAGCGATCCCGCATGGCCGCTAATCATGGATTGGATCAAGTCAATCGCCTCGCCACCTCGCACCTCGCCCACGATGATCCGATCCGGCCGCATTCGCAGGGCATTCTTGAACAACTCACGCACCGACAAGCCACCGCGCCCAGCACGATCGGCGTGTTGGGCCTCCAAATAGAGGGCGTGTTTCTGGAGCAGTCGCAGTTCGGACGTGTCCTCAATGACGATGATCCGCTCTTCCTCGGGGATGGCCCTCGAAATCGCCCCTAATAATACTGTCTTGCCGGTGCCGGTGCCGCCCGCAATCAAGATGTTCTTCCGCAAACGGACGCAGATTTCCAAAAATTCACGGGCGGCTTCCGACAAACTGCCGAACTGGATCAGGTCATCGAGCGTCAATGCTTCCCGAGTGAACTTACGGATGGTCAGATACGTGCCGGTCCGCGCGCTCGGCGGAATGACGGCATGAACGCGCGAACCGTCAGGCAGTCGGGCGTCGAGCACGGTATGTTCCTCACCGATCTCCCGGCCCACCCATTGGGCGATGTTATGGATCGCCGACAGCAAGGCGTCATCGCTGGCAAACCGCGCATCGACCTGTTCGAGTATGCCGCTGCGTTCGACGTACACATCGTCGAAACGATTGACCATGATCTCGGAAACCGTCGGATCCTCCAGGAGAGGACCGATCGGTTCGAGAAAATACTGCACGCTCGCTTGAAAGATCGCTTGCCGTGTCATGGTCAGAACAAATCGCTCCAAAGATCATGCGTGGCATCCTTGTCCGAGGACGCATGGCGTTGACGGATTTCCGATAATTCCTCCACTCGTTTGTCGGCCTTGAGTCGCACCAAGCCGGAGGTGAGCCTCCCTCGGGCCTCGTCGTACCAATATCCGGCCCTCAACAAAAGAGAATCCTTCTCATCGCCGTTATAAGACTGGGCCAACTCCCACCATGCGTCTGCTAATTGAACTTGCTCATTCGGATCCTTGGGCGATGCAAGCTCTCGCTTGGCCAACCGCTGCAAGTTCGCATCACTTCCCTTGACCAAATACGGCAGCCCGTTTTTCCAGTCGTTGCCGAACAGACAATAGTGCCGTCCCAAAACGAGATTTGCCTTGGCGTCGTTGGGATCGGAATTCAACTTGGCTTCTGCCTGAACGCGGTCTTCGTGACGCCGACAACATTCCGCTACTTTATCTCGCTGGGCAATCGCCCGCTTGCGAAATTCCTTCGAGCGTTGGCAAGCCCGATACACGTCGTTGGCCAAGTCCGAAGCCATTGCATACTGGTTCTCGGAAAGGGCCTGCGCGATCACCCGCTGCGAATGGTCGAAAAGCATTCTGATCTGTTCGGCATTCGTGGCGGTCTCGGCGAACACGAACAGAGATTTCCCCTTCTGCTCGTTCACTTGGATGTCAAATTGCGAGGCCATTGCCTCGATGGCTTGGAACATCAAAACCACATCGCCGCCTTGGCAAGCAAGATCGTGAACATGGCGCAACAGCACATACCGCTCATTGGGCTCGCTCGATGCTCCTGCCGCCTGAAAAAGCCGCCCGGCCAATTTGATTCTATCGGCTGGTATCTTAGTACGGCTGATCGGGTAAATGTCGCCAATCTGGGAGGTGATTTTTCGTTGCACGACCTCGTCGGGCACCGACAGTTTTTTGACGGGTGTGTCCAAGGGCTTTTCTGCGATAGTTTCGGTTTTTTCTGGCTTCTTCTCAGGTTTCTCCGCGATCAGCTTATCTTTCGGAGCCTCGAAGACCGGTGTTGCCACGGGCGGTGTTTCAATGACAGAATTTTCCTTTGATGGAACCGTTTCAACCGGTGTAGCGGATTTCGCGGTTTCTAAAATAGGAGGGGGAACTACAGGCAAAGGCGTTTTCGGAAGTACTTTAACAGGATTGTCCTTCTGTGGGATCAAACCATTCGACTTGCTTTGAACCTTTGGCTGTTCGACGGATTGTCGCGGTTTGTCACTGGTAGATTTCTGATGGATCTTTGCAACAGGACGTGTTGAATTCCATACCAGCAACGCAACGACCAATAGCACACAAGTTCCGCCAACGGCGATCATGGGGCCAAGATTAGCCAGACGCTTTCCAGCGGCGCGACGATTCGGAAGGGCGAAGACTTTATTAGCTTCAGTCTTCCGCTGAATTGTCGGCTTGGCTATATCGGTCCAGGGGTTTGACTCCTCGACAACGTCTTCGGTCGGCGTAACGTTTTCAGCGGGAATTGTTTGTTGCCGCAGTTGCTCATCGTAGGCGGCTTTTTTCTCTTTGTTCAACAGGCAGAGTTTCGCTCCCGCCACTTCATTTAAGATCTTCTGGGAGATCGCGGAGTTTTTTCCCGACTGAAATGTGCGCAAGTGCCCCATTTGCCGGTCGGCGGCACCGGCGATCACATCCGATTGGCTCTCGAACAGCGCAACGCCCAACAACCGATAATGATTCGGCGGCTGTTCCTCGGGCGGGATGCCCAGCCAAATGTGGTAGGGATCAAACTTCTCTTGCGCTTCCATGAAGCAACCTCAATGATGTCTTACTGGCTTTTTCTTCTGCGATTAACCGACCAAAGCCAGCCCACGCCCAAGAACACGAGAATCATACGACCGCCATTCGAGAGACCTCCATTTTCTGGTGAAATTTTGTACGGCATCGGAGTTGTATCGCTTGACAATGGCGATGTAGCCTTCGGTGTGGGGGGAGAGTTCGGTTGAGACTTCTCGGGTGCCGAAGGTACAGGGTTGGTTGGTGGTACTTGTTTGACTGGATCAGGTGCAGGTTCTTTCTGCGGTACTTCGACCGGAGGAGTTGTTGTTGAAGTTGCAGCAGGAACTGGCTTAGTATTTGTGTTGGCATCCTTAACAGGCGATTTCACTTCTGGAGCTTTAACCGTCTGTGCTGGCTTTGTCTCATTTCCTCCCTTGGCAACGGCTTCGGCAACATTCTTCTTCCTAACGGGACGTTCCGTATGTGAAGAGGGAATCATGTTATGTTTGGCCAACGTCTCTGCACAATGTTCCGGCGTGAGGAATACCGCAAAATCCTTGGCCGTCTCACTGGCATTGGGCGAAACATAGAGTGTCAACGTCCGCGCTAGTGGATAATTCTCCGGCAAATGATAGGCAGCAAGGCACAGGTGACGAGGAGCAGTAGCTTTGGGTTTTGCCTGCTCTTTTGCATCCTTTGTGGGTTGATTTTCAGGTAGATATACATTCAATAACTTCACCGATTTCTCATCGGGCGACAATTTGCTCAAATCCACGAAGCCGATGGCCAGCGGATCCTTGGCAACGGCCATAACGACCTTCACCGTGTCTGCTTCCGCCGAATGGATCAACGCCTTGCCGTCCTTCCCGTTTGCAAGCATGTCGCGGAACAATGGCACGATCGGATTATCGTGTTGGATTCCATAGACGTGAACGATGCCAGTCGCCTTGTCCGCGCCCGGCCACTGTCTGACATCTCCCCAGAAGATGCCCTGTAATTCCGAAAATGGCAATGCGTTAAGCACATTCTGTGGATGAACCACAATCCCAACCGCAGTTTTGCCGAGTTCGATGCTGCGGGGAGACGGAGAAATATAAGACTTATGTCCACTGGCAACTACCAACTGCCCATTCCTATCATCCACTAACAACTCACTGCTGCCCTTGATGAGATTCTCCGTTGCCATGACTCGCGTAATGTCTTTTTGAACCTTTAATTGCACCGCTGCCTTCACCATAACAAATTCAATGGCCAAGTCCGCTAGGAGTCGTTCGTTACCAGTAAGATTGCAAAGTGCAATTGGCGTTCCCTTGCCTGCTTTGAATTCCGCTAGCCGTTGTTGGCGACGCACCTGTTCTAACTCGTATTCTGGCCACAAACCGCATTGTTTGACATTCTTTGTTGCCTTTGGGCCGCTGGCAAATTTCACGAATGCCTTGATAGATTCCGTCGCATCAGGATGAACGAGAAACCACATTACGTTTTGAAGGGGATAATCGTCGGAAAGAACATTATCACGCAATGGCGGTACATGGGCTTCGCCTTCTTTGCGGGCAATAGGGACAATCCGCACATTTTTCATTTTGTCACTACTGGGGAACAGGATACAATATCCGATCGCGTTAGATTTCTTCGATACTTGTTCGATCAATTTGGCGTCCGTCTCGTAGCAAGGGAATGGACCACCACCGGGAAAGCGACTACGCTGTTTCTTGTAAAAGGCATCAAGTTCTACAGCCTGGGGGAGATTATTGGGGTCATACTTGAACTCATCGGGAAAGCGAACTGTTTTGCCGTGGAGAATCATGTTCGTGAACATCCACCAACTCAGAAGGGGGTATTTCGTGCCGAGCCGACCGATAGCTTGGTCCGCGCCGTTGAAAGCAGACCATTTTTCGATCTTAGCCCGATAGATATGTTCAACTTGCTCCGTGGTTAAACCTTCAAAGTGGCTGCCACGATTCACGATGATCGCCACAGCGACCCGGCCGAACATAAACTCCTGCGGCTGACGTTCGGGATCGGGAAATGCTGCCTCCAGGGAGTCATTTTCTATGTCCGTTAAAGGATGATCTAAAACCACTGCCATCGTCTTGCCAGCAATTAACTTCTTGAGGCAAGCATCACTACTATCGGATTCATAGTAGAGTTGTGGCGGAAACGACAAAGTTTGTTTCGACTCCAGCGTGGACATAAACTGCTGATATAACTGCTCAGCAACGCCACATGCATTTGGTGTTCCGGCAATCACGGCCGAGCGACCTTTAACAGAGGCGAGCACGGCATTGTCGTGTCGTTCCATCGCTTCGTTAAACAATTTGTGCTGTTTTTCTCTCTCTTTGGCAATGGATTCCAGCTCTTCTCGGATTTGCTCCAATGATCGCTTGCGATTCGGCGACGTAATCTCCGCTTCGATTTCGCTAGCTCGCTTGTCCAAGTCGCGTAACCGGAGATCCACCTCTTGAGTCTTTGCCTTCACGTCCTCCTGAATTTTGCTCAGTTCTTGTGGTGAGACTGACTGCTTGTCCTGGCAATAACCACGAACACCAGACAATACTGACAAGCACATGATAATGAGACAATATATTTTATGCACTTTCTTCGACTGGACCATGATTTCTAATCCCATGCTCAGCACACATTGCTTCGGTGACAATTATTAGCTCTTCATTATTTCAATTTCACATTTCATACCCACGAGTTTTCCATTTCGCAGATTATTATGCCTAGAACCTGCTTCAAAGCTGGTTTTGTATGAATGTATACCAACTCATTTGATCAGCATTCATTGTGGAATGAGATGCTAGCAAAGTATGCACATACCCCAAGATAGTTACGAAACAGCTTCTAAATAAAAGGGTAGAGTCCCACATTTCGGACAAACAACAGAACCTCTCTCATCAACAATTGAAAACCTAACACTATTATGGCAAACACTGGAAATGGTATAAACCATGCCAAGTATCGTCGCAATTGTTCGTTTATCCGAGTGGTAAAACGGAATGCCAGCCAAGTAATGCATGTTGCTAAGATAGCACCTGTCAACAAGATGATGCATTGCGCACCCACAGTTCGTAGCGGTTGCGACCAATAACGATCCGATATCACCTCGAAACCGCTTCCACCTGCTAGGCTGTGCACCAACAGCCCGAAAAAGGGAATCGGTATGAAAAAGTAAAATGTTGCTGGCGTTGTGAGAAATAGTGCAAAGATTGCAAGAGCACGATGGTAACCATAGTCCGAATCTCTAATGTGCTGGAAAATCGCTATTGTCCCAAGTATTGCAGGAATCAGCCATGCAAGAATTGCAGGCACTCCATGTCCTTGTGGATCACCAACCCTGGAGGACATAATGATTAAAATCAGCATTACCATCCAAAATGCGACGAACACCAATGAATTATTTTTGAGTTTCATGTGAACTCTGCGAAGGTCCCTTTAGCCAAGTGATATTCCCACTTAAATTGACTTATTTGGTGCACTCAGTAACTAACAACTCGTATAAACAGTTGTTACAGGGTTTTCATATAGGCGATCCACTGCTGAGCGTTTATGCATGCGCCCAGGTATATCATTCGGCACTCGAATTGGTCCCATCCTCGATTATTTGCTCTATCCCGCAGTTCTATCCAATGTGCGTGCTGCTCCCACTGCTGGAGGCGTTGGTTTTCAATATCTTCACCAAGAGTATTCCGTAGTCGCAAATGGGCGACATTGTTTGCAATACTAGTGCTGGTGTTCACAATCATTTGCGCAATTGTGCTTGTTGTATCAACATCAAGGTCACCAGTACCATCACTGTCTGTGTATCGTCCGTTCTTTCGATATGACTTTTGAGACAAATTCAGTAGCCTTCCATCGCCAAGAACATCCATGGTAAATGCTCGTGCGGACTGTACATTGCCATTCGCGTCAAACATCTTGTCTGACAATTCTAGAACCTCACCACCATCAAAGTCCACTTCACATTTTACCCACGCAAAAACGATGTACTCTGCCCAAAGCTCCTTGTATTGATGGTCTTCGATCCAGTTGTCCAATGTCCCTCCCTCAAAGTATGTCCAATGAACATTTCGGTCAGCAGCATTGTGGCAAACAAATCCTTCAGCCGTCTTAAGCGCGATACTGGATGGACTCTTGAGTTTGTACCGTGCTATACACCACATATCAAAACCAGGATAACGCCCGTCATCAGCATAAACAGGTGTGTTAGGAATCCATGGCCCTGGATTCATATCAATTGCAGCATGTGACCAACAAAATTTTTCTGAAACCCAAATGGCTGATGTGCTTGGCCATACGTCAGGGAGGTTTGCGTAAGATGGATCAGATCCAACCTCTTCGGCGATGATCCAATGCACAATTGATCCATATCCCTGACAGTACTCCCAAGACTCAAACACACCTATGCTTGACACCAAGATCAGTAACACAATACGGTTGTGTGTATTCATTTACCTTTTCCCTTATTTTCAGTGGTCATCTCTTCTTTGTTGATGAGACGTTCGATGCGTTTTGTAAGTGCCATTCGATCTCGGGACCAATTGTATACAAATAGGCATGGCAATGATCCAGATGGAGCTTGCAACACAACAATCCCTGGAGGCATATCAATAGTTGCCTTAACCATATAATCTGTGCGGTGGGCCGCATCACTATGCCCCACAAATAAAGTTGTTCCAGAGGCCGAATCATTTTGTGAAGTGCGATTCCCAGAAGGAATAGTCTCAACTTTCGTCTGACATGCCGTTGGCGAGACTGCAATTAGGTATTTCCTACCCTTGCCCTCTGCATAGCCCACGCACAAATAGACTCGAAATGCCGGTGAAGCCCCAAAAGAGCAGAGGAACGGCATGTCCCTTGCCAAAGTCTCACAGCATTCATTCCATGTAGCATCCTTGCGTATGGCTGTGACTTTGAAATCACGAGCATTGGCAAATGAAGCAATGGCTGTTGCAGCATCTCGTAGCGGCTCATTCTTACCAATGTTAGCGGAATACGCCTGCATAACACGAACATAACACTCACCTTGCGAGAATCTCCGATTCAACACTGTAGCGGAACGAAAAAGGTCGTCATTATATTCCTTACATAATTTTCCAACAATATATAGTGATTTCTCAGCAATCGCTCGTCCTTGCAAACCACCTTTGTCTTTTAGATATTCTCTAACGGTTGGGACAAGTGATCCGCGCTTGGCTGACAGATCGTGATCGGTGTTGTCATAGTATTGAACAAGTGAAGCACTAGCTGCGGCTTGAGGAGTTACACCTTTGTCATTGGGTAAGGCGGGCACCTCCGTGATTAGTTTTGCCTTGTCCAGGATTTCTAAGTTATGCCGTGATTCCACGAGACGTTGCCAGACAATAGTCGCTGCACGGTCGTCAAGAACCTCTGTTACGGCCGGTTCTTCTGCCGCTAGCCATTGTAGATGGGAGATGAGAAGAATAGACCAGATGAGAGCAATGTAGCGTCGATTCATTGTATACATTCTCCAGTTTTACGAAATGTTAGCGTACTTCAATGATGGGTTCTAACGATATTGTACTTCAAATCCAACTTGCAGACGTTGAACTTGGCTTTGATCGAATTCCCTTTTGCATCCGATTCGCATTTTGTATTTCCCTTCGCCAACCAGATGTAGCGGAGTTGCTCCTTTATGGGACTGCGGCGCGCTAGTCGGCCCCCAGGGGCGTGCTAATTCTGCTTCGTGGTTGTCTTGGTCTGCACTCATAAAAATGGCATCAGCCTGCTCTGTATATGCATATAACAATTCATTGAATCCCTCCCACTTAATTGTATAATCTGCGGCGGCGGCTATTAGCAGGCTTGACGGCATATAAAGATAATGTGTGCCAGTCATATCACCACGTTCGGCGAGCGGTACACTAGAGTCCGTCATAAAAGAAAACATTGTTGTTGATGATGAATTAACAGGATGAGCAAACTCCCCTACAACATTACCATTAAGGTGATAATCAATTTGCATTCCATACCACACACCGCCCCAACCGGTGATGATATCAAACGTGTCTTCATACGGATCAAAGGTTGCTGGTGTTTCGGCTAAGACATTTGGACTTACTGATAATCCTGAAAAAAGTGGTCCGATTCGAATGTCGTGTTCAGCAAGCTTGGTTGCTCCCTGATAGAAACGAATGTAGTAGTCTGTGTGCTCGCCAAGCTTCCATCCCTCAAGCCCCTCTGGTAATAGCATATCTTCAACATAAATACTGCCATCAGTGTCTGTCTTTGCGCCAGTTGTGGTGCTTCCCACAGTGGTCCGAAATTCAAATACGGCCTTTCCTCCACAGTAGCCTACATAATGGCCGTTGCATATTTTAGTATTTGTCCCTCCAAGATCCCACAATTCTGCTTGTATTGTCGGGGCAATCGCTGATGAACAAGTGATAGTTGCCCATGCTTTATTGTTCATTAGTTCAGCCTGTTTATATTTTGTGGGAACTCTCTGAGCGTGGTCCTTCTCAAACTTTGGATCGTGTGTTACCAGCCATTCTGTGTTATCTGTTTCGACAACCGTAATTCTCACGGAATCTTGATGGATAAGTATGCCGTTGAGTAAAATCTGATAGCCAAGAATGACCTCCCCTGTGCGAAGGCCTTCTATATAAATATCCTTACTAAGTTGGTACAGTCGGTTCCAGTTTGTTGTTCCACCAAATTCATCTACCGATTGTCCTACACTGGAAAAAACTCCAATCGGTGTAACTGGATCAGCCAGAAATAGCCGAACAGCCCCATCACCGGAAATCATTGTGATTCGGATGACAGGAGACATCGAAGGATCCATCATAAGCTTATACATGTCACTTATTACAAGCCCACGAAATACTCCTCGTCCAAGTCGTTCTGTGTTCTCAATAGTATTGCTATCTGAATTACTCCAGTTACCATCAGATATATACCCGTTGTCTGGATTGCCATCAGCGTCATCATCACCGTCGTTGACACCAACGATCATGCCATATTTGTATTCGGGATGGGATGAATAGAACGAACTATTACTCGGATGATCCTCGAAGAAATCCTCACCAGTTCCATCTCCATTGGTGCTAGAAATATAGCCATCGTTATCACTGTCTACATCAATATCGCAGCCCAGGAACATGTAGTTCAACTTGTCACATGGTTGGTAACCTGCCGAGGGTGAATCGGGGGTGAATGTAGCTATCCCTGTAGCTCGGTATCCAGTTGTAGTAGAGGACAACGACTCCAGACGTAAGCTGAGAGTAATATCTTGGTTTATGCTCAAGTGTTTGCTGGCTTGACTAGTCTGGCTTCCGTCTTGAGTGTATCGTACAGCGCCAGGACATGTCTCGTCCCAAGAGCCGCCTTTTTTGGGGCGAATCTCCAGAAATGCATCCAGAACATCCATGGTGTCTGTGCTGTATGACATGGGAAGTCCCCAGTCCCGCTGGGACCAACTAACATGGTTGCTGTCATTGACAGGAATAACGAGTCCGATCGGCTCCGTGGCCAAGACTCCCGGGTACTCTTTGTAGTCTTCATCCTGGCTACGACTGGGTGAACGGTGGTCATAGGGGCTGGCATTGCCGGTGTCTGCATCAAAATCGACATCCGAGACAGACATCCAGCGGATAGGCGGCTGGCCGGGGCCACCTGGCCCACCTGGATATGCCATTGTGCACTTGATGATGCACCAAAAATGGTCATTGGGACCAATGCCTTCACATACCCAATAGGTCTCGTTGTACTTGGTCCATGCCGCACCTGAACTGCTAATCAATTCAGACTTGACAATCGTGCCCCTACTGCTGGTCAAATGGATATTGAGCCGGGTCGCTGTGTTCTGGATAAGATTGAATCCAGCGCCGACGTTTCCTTCATAGGTCAGGCCGGGGTCTACGTCCACCGTGATGTCCTTCGTCTCGCTGTGTACATGTGTGGGTGCGAAGAACGTGCCAGATAGAAGAAGAGCCAAAATCGCAAAATGCCTGAAATTGCTCCAGTGATAGGCATTACGGACTGTCATTGTTCTGTCCTCGTTTTTGGGGATTCTTTGACGGCTTTGAGTTGTTTTTCTACTTCGGGTAAGTGCTGTGTCTTGACGAGTTCTGCCCATTGGGAACCAGGGTATTTTTTGAGATACCATTGGTAGGCAACCTTTGCATTGTCTAACTGCTTGTCCCATTCAGTGGTTACACCTGCAAAATACGCTGCTTTAGAGGCAACATCGCTATTAGGGTATCTCTTGACCACCACCATAAATTGAGTAGCAGCCTTCGCTTTGTCCTCGAAGAAATTGTTGGTAATGCAAGCGGCTTGAAACAGAGAACGGGCTGCCCATGGCGCGCCAGGACAACTTAGTTGGGCTTGAACAAAATCGTTGTAGGCATTTTTGCAGTCGGGAATAGCGTAGATCGCCGTTGCCTTCTGGTGATGTGCCCAGGATTTTTGGTGTGCAGTCACTCGGAATCGGGTAGGGTAAATCACAAGATCGTATAATTCGATAGCCTTATTGCATTGGTTGGCTTCAAGCTGGAGATCAGCAAACTGAAGGACCAAGCCGACCTGTTCGTTCTCTTTACAGACGATCTCGGGCGTCAGCGATCTACCAGTCTCAGCTACTTTAATCAGCCGCTCTATACCAGTTGGAATGTGCCCTTGCACTACAACAAAGTTTCGTTCAGGCTGAAGTGGCTTGGCCTTCTCGAAAAAAGCAAGCGTCCGAGGATAACTCTTTGCAGAAGCCGAAGACTGTTCAGGCGAATCAGGCGTTTCGTTCCTTGCCTTGCCCTCTCCTCTCACCTTAAGGTATTCGACCAAGCCTGCACGGATATAGATTTCATAGCCGACCTGCCGCACGGAACGCAGAGTCCCGGAAGAGTTCTCTAACCCAGTCTTGTTCCAAAAGGAAAGAACTATGGATCGGGCTTGAGCAGTTCTGGCTTGGTCAATATGCTCGTACCAATCCACCGCCGCTTCGGCCAATACCATTGCACCAGCTAAATCGAATTGATGCTCTAGTTTTACATCAATCAACTTAACTTGGGCATCGCCCGTCCAAGGGCTATAGGGATGTTTCTTGATGAGTTCGTCGAACGCCGCCAGGGCTTCCTCGGGCTTTTCAGCTTCCGCAAAAAGCACGCCAGAGTGGTAGAGGGCCTGGGGGACATGGCGGCTAGTCGGATAACGCTGCCGCAAATCCACCCAATAGGGCAATGCCTTGGTTCGAGCGGCAATGGTTGCTTTCTTCAGTTGTAGACGAGCCTGATCGGAAATTGGCGGCGTGGGCTTCTTTTCGCCCTTCGGCCCAACTTCCTGCTTGACAACTGGCGGAGCATATTGCTCAGCAGCAACGCGCTCGATCAATAACGCAATCTCCCGCAACGTCTCTTCATGCCACGAACCGCCAGGGTATTCCTTCAGGCAGGCTTCATACGCAGCTACTACTGGCAAGAATGGTGTGGGATTGGGAACTACAGCCTCTTTCACCTTGACCTTTTTGGAGGTCGCTGGTGTATTAGTGGAAACGATGCCGCCGGTCGCCACCAAGACTCGGGCAAAACCCAAACCAGCAAAGGAGCGATGCGGAGCAGACCGGCTTCGCATGGAGCCGTTCAGCGGCAACGTGAAAAACACTTTTGCGCGATCATATTGACACAAGACGTTGTCAATGGTGCCGATCGCCAAGGCGATTTTTGCGCGGTCGTCACCAATGCCCAATTCATCAGGAACCAACTTGGATTGTTGTTTGGCCGCCTCGATCAGCCGATCCAACAAAGCAGGGTTGCCGCCTGCTTTTTTTGCATTCTCCAACGCTTGTTTTGCTGCATCGAATCGACCATCAACCAAGGAAACAATACCCAAACGGAGGTGGATGTCGTAAGCCGCCTCCTTCCACGAGGGCTCGGCATCCTTACCGAGCCCCTTGGATAAAGTAGCAGTGGCTGTCATGGCGAACTCCGTCGCCTTTTTGAGATTAAGCTCTGATTCCAGAATCGTGTCGATCAATGCCACATACGACTGTCCGCGCCATGGACCGGCAGACGAGTCCTTGATGAATTTTTGCCACCAATCAACGGCCTTGGTAGATTGATTCATGCCTAAGAAACATTGGCCGATACGAAAGCCCGAGGCGTGCGCCCATTCGCTCTTGGGGTACATGGCGCGAACTTGGGCGAAGAGTTGACCGGCTTCAGCGAACTTGTTCTCGGCGCGAAGCTTTTCCGCTTCGTCGTACATTCGCTTTGCCCAGCCAGCAGTGAAGTTGCTCGTAAGCCGACCGCGTAACAAGGCGAGAACATAACCGTCTTTCACGCCCTTGTATTGCAGAACCTGCAATCCGAAGTCCACCGCCTTCTTCGCTTTCTCCATATCCCCGCTAGCCATGAAAAACATGGCCAAAACATCGGCGGATTCAGCAGTAGTATCGCCGTGAGGATTGCTTTCCAGCATCTTCTCCAATGATTTAACAGCTTCATCCGATTTGCCATCCAATGCGAGAAGCCAAGCCTTGTAGATTTTGGTCTGTTGACCGCCTGTCGCATCATTGCCCGGCTTAGCCATCTGATTTAGGTATTTTCGGGCCTGCTCCTTCTGCCCAAGCGCCAGGAGAACGCGAGCGTAGACTTGAGCTGCTTTTCTCTTGTCATCGGGTGTGCCCCTCTGCGATATGCTATTAGCCACCTGTAAGGAGGTTGCGTAATCTTCTTTGCCGATTGCTTGATCGAGATCGCTCCATTTCGGCGTGGCAGGTTGGGCAGAATAGAGTGCCGAAGCGCAAACCAAAGACCAGAAACCACATACAATTGCGCAGTATCTTCGCATGTGATATCCCCCGATGCGGAAAAATCGCCACGCACTTACGAGGCGCGCAGCCTTAGCCTGGAATGAACACCCGATTCAAAAGGCTTGTTATGTCTTAACAGAAGGCTAACGCCCCCTGTTCGGATTACATACGACGAGTGAATGCGATCTTAAAGCTTTTGTCATTTCTGTCAAGCATTTTGTAGAGCCAGGAAGACAAATTATGAGGTGCGAAACGAAGCCTTTTTTGCGCAAGTCGTTAATCGCAAATTGCTTCGGAACAAAAACACATTCTAAAAATTCTTCCCAAAATCCCCCGAAATAGATCCGCGAACCCCGCTGCGGAGAATGCTTCTCATACTCAAAACACCATCTTCACACACGAAGAAAATCTCCCGAGATTCGTCGTCTGAGAAATAGCAAACGACATCCTGCTGAACATTTCAATTGAAACAATTTCACGCCATTTGAAATCAATGGTTGCATTCAACAAGTTGTTTCTCAAAAACATTGACACAGCAGAACGTGTTGGTAGACTACACACGTCGGGCAGCAAATCCATCTCATCCAAGAGCGGTGGGGAGAACACGATCGTGGGACGTGCCATTGTGTGGGAATGTCTGCCTTGGATTGCCTGGCTCGCTCTTGCTTGCTTTGCACTCATCATAATTATCTATGCCTCGGGAGCAAAACTGCGCATCAGCCGACTGACAAAGATTCACGCGGACGAGTGCGGCAGTGTTCAGAGTTTGAGTTTTGTCTTGGTGTTGCCGCTTGTGGTGATGATCGTCTTGTTTATCGTGCAGGTCAGCCAATTGATGATAGGCACGATCATTGTTCATTATGCTGCGTATGCAACAGCCCGAGCAGCAGCAGTTTGGATTCCCGCACAACTATCTGCCGGAGAAGGAGCGAATTGCATCAGCAGCTACTATGTGGATCCGAATGCGAAGGACCAGACGATGCCGTCGCTTCTCGGACCGACCAAGGGAGGCTTGTGGTATGTCGTTCAATCAGGCAGCGCGAAATACGATAAAATCAGTCAAGCGGCAGTAATGGCCTGTATGCCGATTTGTCCCTCGCGCGATGTCATCACACTCTCCAATCAAGGCCAAGCGATGGCCGAGAACATCGCAGCGGCTTATTGTGTCAGTTCTCCCTCCTCGAAGAACAATGCTGCGATTCCGCGACGCATCGAGCACAAGCTTGCCTATGCAATGGCCCACACGACGGTCGAGATGAAATTCTTCCATAAAAACAGCGAACCGCCCTTGATGACACACTACTTGAAGAGTGATATCGGCGAGTTCTACGGCAATGAGATCGGTTGGCAGGATCAGATTGCCGTGACTGTTCGGCATGACTTTGCGCTGCTGCCGGGGCCGGGTCGGTTCTTGGCGAAGCATATTATCGGCGATGACAAGGTGAGCGACACCATCAGCCATCAGGGGGAGGTCTACACGTATCCGCTGTCCGCCTCGGCGGTGATTAGCAACGAGGGCGAGAAACCATTGATTCCATATATCTATAATGTGTACTAACTTTTCAAGAAACTTGCATCGTGACGAAGACGGCTCGATCAGCATCGTTGCCGTGTTTGCGGTGATGTTGTTTACTATGCTGTTGGGGATGGTAATGAACGTCGGCCGACAGGTGGACGGAAAGATCCGTATGCAAAACGCTGCGGATGCCTCGGCCTATTCCGGCGGCGTTGTGCTGACTCGTGGGATGAATACGTTGGCGTTCACCAACCATTTGCTGTGCGAAATTTTGGCCACAACGGCGTTCTTGCGCGAGGCCCAAGGCTGCCATGCGGAAGAATATCTTGATCCGATTTTGGCGGCCTGGGCCAAGGAGGGGCCGATCTTCGCCAAGTCGGGATTTCCAAAATTCGAGGCATTAGGCTCTGCCATCACCAAAAAGATCCCATTGGAAAAGGATCTGGTTCATGTCTACTGCCGCTGGTTGGAAGCAGCAAGTAAATGCATTCTACCGCTCTTGGAAGAGATACTCGCCAAGGAATTGATCCCCCAATATCAGCGAGCGGTTGTCGCGGCCTTTCCCGACATCGCCCAGACGGCAGCAATGGAAATGGCCAATCGAGAATTACAGCCCGGCCGGGGCAAGATGCTCGGCGTGTTGTGGCGGACCTCCGGGCAAACGGTCGGCTGTGATCCCTCGGATTCCGTGTTGCCGGTTGCCGATCCCGAGTATGATACCTTCCGGCGTACCGCCGCTCGCAAAGAGCGCGAAGAAATGGCCCTGCACTATTTGGGCCTCTGGAATTCGAGAACGCTGTTGTTTTTTGATCGCGAGGCCAAGATGAGTCAGTTCGCCGCGCTATGGCGATCTTTTGCCTGCGGCCAACTACACAAACTGCTCGATGAGGAGTACCCGGACAAGAATTTACCTATGATGATCGGCACGACGGGCAGCGATGTATTGGATGGCAACTCGCATATCGACCAACATTTTACCTTCCTCGCAGTCGTCTATTGGAAGTATCTACAGGAATCGTTGCCGAAGATTTTTAGCAACTCCACAGAGCCGGACTCTGTAGCCTTCGCTCAGGTGCAGGTATTCTTGCCGCTTTCACGGATTGAGTGGTGGCAAGATCCTCCTCCGCCGCGATGGATCGGCGGTGTGCCGGGCGACTTACCCGACATGCCGATGGAAAACGAATACCCCGAGCCGCCGGAGGCCGATCGTCCTTGGAGAATTCGCCGCCAGGCGATTCCACAATCTTGGGATTTATGGAACCAGCAGTGGACCTGCCAGTTGACACCGACCACCATCTCGAATTTGGCAACGATTCTCCACACGACACCGCCGGTTCTTGCCGAGGCCGGTTTCAAATTGCCCGATTTCAGCAATTTGAAAGCCGAAGAACTTGGAAGAATTAACACGCATTAGGAGCAACCCCATGCACGATCGTCGCGGTCTTGCTACGTTGGAATTGGTGCTGGCGTTGCCAATCTTGCTGTGCGTCATGGCACTGATGATAAACTTCGGCACAGCGGCCTGTTGGAAGGTCCGTTCGCTGGTGATGGCCCGCAAAACACTCTGGGAGGATCGCACGGGGCGCGGCGAAGGAACCAATCCACAGCCGAATTGGTGGCCAGCGTCGGGCAGTGTTTCGTCGAGCGGAGGGCATGTGAAAAGTCTCGACGACCCTCGCGTAGATCTGCCGGTGGCGCGCGGTCCGTTACCGCCGGGGGCCGCAGCGAACAGCGATCTCTTGGATCCAACTCGCGGACTTTCCACGGCTTCCTCGGAACTAACACGAACATTTCCTTTACTGCGCAATTTAGGATCGTACAGCCTTTCCGCACAATCCGCACTTTTAGATAACAAGTGGGATTTTTACAACACCATGAGTGCGTGGTACTTCAGCGAGCGGAGAACGCCGTTTCTGTATGCCTTTCAGAAGGCATCATCACATTACGGTGAGGCTTACGTGAAGGCAGTCGTGGCCATCTTCTGTGCTCCGTTTCGTAAGAATCTGAGACCTTTAGACCGGGATGACGAGTTTCTCTATTACTACAAGCTTTTCGGTTGGGGCACCGAAGCACCGGACTTTCATCCGGCATTGAACGGTTTCTGTGATTGCGATCAGGACTTGGCCGAGGCCCGTGTGCAAGAACTCATTGAACGCATTGAAGGCAAAATTGAACGGGACAAAGACGGCAGTGTCACACGCCGAGTATCCGACGTGGCTGAGACGATGACGAGCGGTTTCATTGACCTATACCAGCGGGTAATCGAGAAATCGGAAGCCCTCAAGAAAAGTAAGCCGCCTCTTCCGTCCGATGAAATCGACGCCCTGGAGTCCAGGATCAAAGAAATGCAAGAGAAAATCAAGATCCTCAAAAAGTTTCAGCAAACACTGACAAGCCGCTAAAAAAAGTTCCATGACCGACAAGTTTGATCCATATCATCAATGGTTAGGGATTCGTTCGGAGGATCAGCCGCCCGATCACTATCAGTTGCTTGGTCTTCGGCGATTCGAGGACAATCCCGAGACAATTCAACATGCGGCGGACCGGCAGACTGCCCATTTGCGCAGTCTCCAAACCAAGGAATACGCTCCCCTTGTGAAGAAGCTTCTCGCGGATGTATCGGCGGCAAAGGTTTGTCTTCTGACGCCGGAAAAGAAGTCGGCCTATGATACTACCCTCCAGGGTAACACTGAGGATACGGCTTTTGATTTTGCCTCCACGGAATGGCTTCCTGCAAAGCCACGATCTCGTCCGAAGAAGGAACAGCCTCAAAACCAAAAGCGGCAGTATGTCATCATTGGTTGTTTGTGCGCCGTCACATTGTTGGTTGCAGTGGTGATCTGGTATGCAAAAAGCACTCCAGGGACCGCTTCTACGGGAATAGCGGCAAAGCCTGTTCTCACGCCCGTCATATCAGTTCCTCCGCCGAAGCAAGTAAGTACTCCGCAGCCACAAGAGAAACACGAGGCTCCTCCTATTGCAATTGCACCTGTTCAAGTCGCAACAAATACAGTTGCCAGTGCTTCTGTGCCGGATAATGCAGTCAAGGTCGAACCGCCAAAAGTTGAACCGCCCAAGGCGGCCGTTACGCCCACGCCACCTGCCACGCCTCCACCAGCGAAAGAACCAGCCGGTAAGAAACCACCTGTTGCGGCGGCCCCGGAAAAGCCCCTGGAGAAATTGCCGGTTCCAGCACTCGCCGTGCAAATGGAAATCGGTCAACAGATCAACGATGTCTATAAAATTGATGGCATCAAATCGGCTGCCGAGAAAGCAAAGTGCGCCAAGCAACTACTGAATCAAGCCGAGGCGAGTCAAAAGCCCGAGGAACGCTTTGTGATTCGCCGCCGAGCCGCTGAATTGGCTGGTGACGCCGGTCAGCCGTCGCTTGTCCGTCAAGCCGTCGAGTCAATCGCTGCTGAGTTCAGTATTGATGGTTTGATGGTCGAGGCCAAAATGTTCGACCGGCAACCCGTGACGGATGGGGCTGATGAATTGATCCGTCGTGCCGTCGCAGAGGACAGATTCGACGTGGCGATGAGTGTCATCAATCGCATGTTCCAGAAGGCGTCTACAAAGGAACGGAAAGAAATTCGGCGTAGACAAGTGGAAGTGGAACGGTTGCAAGAACGATGGCGTGACGCCACCGTGGCTCAAAAGACACTGGAAACGGATATCGACAATCCCGTTGCCAATCTCACCGTGGGGCGCTGGCTCTGGTTCCAGAAGGGCGATGTGCAGCAGGGGCTTGCGTATTGTGCCAAAGGCGACGACATCTTGCTTCAACGATTGTGCCAACAAGAGCTTACGGAACATCCGACGCAATCCGACGGCCAACTAAAATTGGCAGACGCCTGGTGGGAGCTTACGCGCACTAGGAAAAGCGAGGAGAAAGATTTCTTCATGTTGCACGCTGCCGAGTGGTACGAAGAGGTGAATCCCACGCTTCCTGGCGGGCTGACGAAAGTTCGCGTTGAAAAACGTTTGGACGAAGCGGCTGCGCTGAAGCGGTCGTTAGCAAAATTGGTGATCCCTCCTCCGATCGGCTCGCGTTGCAAGCCGGGCGGTTCGCTTCCAACAGGCCGTTGGGCCGATCTTTTGACACTTGTGGACGTGAAACGAGATGGAGCAGGTGGCTCGTGGGAACGAAGCGGATCAGCAATGCTAACGAAACAACCTGTGAAGAACGCTTTGCTCTCGTTGCCGATCACTGTTGAAGGCGATTACGACCTTGAGATCCAGTTTACTCGCAACACGGGCCAAGAGGCTGTAGCGATTGAGTTTTTGGTCGGTCCCAATCCGTGTTTGTTGACACTGAGCGAGTCAGCGGGAAAAACCAGCCGGTTGGTAATCAACTCCAGCTTGAGCCCTCCGCAACAAGGTAATCGGATCGGTATTGAACCGAGCGTGCTGACCAACGGCCAGAAGTACGCCGTTCTGGTAACCGTCCGCCTGAAAGGTGAAGACGCCACGGTGCAAGTGAGTCTTGACGGCAAGCCGCATCTCAACTGGACAGGTAAACAGAAAGCTGCTTTCGTGGAAGGCTGGCCAGTTAAACCATTCGCCATCGGCACCCATGAGTCTGTGACATTCCACAGCGCCCGTCTTCGTCCGATCTCGGGCAAGGCAACGGTAATAGTCAGCAAGTAGTTTCTACATTATAGCGGCATATCATCAATGCCTTCTTTCTCCAGACGTTCGACGATCTTGTCGAACTGTCGCCTCAGTTCTTGCGGGTCGTTCCGTCTCTTTTTTGTGTTGCCCGTCAAATCATCCACTAATTTATGCAGATCAGGCGCGACTGATTGATAGATCTGCCATAAGTTTTGGATTTCGCGTTGTGTCAGTTTGCGGGAGGTTTTCGGCATACTGGTATTTTCCCGTATGAGAAACTGGGCGGAATAAGATTTTTGATTGTGGTCAAAGTCTGGCAACTTGTCAACATTATGAACTTGCAGCCACAAGCCAGCTTATCCGGCAACCTTACGTCTCCATTCTGTCTGATATCAAGAATGCCAGAATAGAAATAGCAGCTTACAAGCTGCGACTATCCAGGAACCTTTGGACAGCGAGAAGTTGGGGGTGCTCACATTTAATGCCCTGTATCTCTTGGGCACAATTAGGGTCTATTAACAATGAATATCGAGAACGAGATTCAAAACCATACACGACGAGTGGAATCGGGAGAACGAATGCGCTACACCGATGTTTGTCCGCACTGTGGTGAAACTGCGGAGGAATACTTCAGGTTGCATGATTGCCGACGCAGAAAGTTCCGCCTTGTGTCTGGACGATGCATTCAGATTGAATTATCGTGGATATTACGGTGGCATTGTCTTCGCTGTAGAAAACGGTTTACCGATTATCCGCCCTTTCGCCTTGCCGTGTAAACGATTTACCAAGGCTCCCATACTGGAGAAAGCCAACAGATATCTAAAAAGCGATGAGACTTACGATGAAATCATTAAACATGACGGAATGCCGATCATGTACGACGACCGTGGGACAACAGCGACAAGGCAACCGGTCGGATTGGCTTCCAGCACAGTTTGGCGCTGGTTATCATGGCTCGGAGAAATGCATTACAAATTGCATGTTGGCATAGGTCAAATTAGGAAACAAATCTCCTCCGACTTGAAAATGCCCAGCGAGGTACTAATTACTTCCACTCGACGCTGTCGGACCCAATTGCGTAGGGATACGCTTAACTCTGCCGCAGAATTGTTAGCCATCAACGGTGTCTATGAAAAACTCTTTGGCAAAGAATTTTTCCCCCGATTTGCAATGGCCGCAGGCTGGTCATAGCGTAAACTACTGCTTACATGAACCAAACAAGGTAAGCCGGGGCGTCTTTTAGGCCGGATTAAGAAAACAATTCTCTGCAAGCCCACATGGGTAACGATTGCAGGCTGGCCACGCTTGACTTCGCCCTGAACATTATCGTCACACAGTAAGGACAGTGAAATGGCACACTGGTGGGAGACTATTGACGCAGAACAAACAAGTAAAATCGTATGTCCACGGGCCGTAGCCTACTATCGTCACTCAGCCCAGGACCGCCAGGAAAACTCCATTCCGATTCAACGTGAGCAAGTCCGAGAATGGGCCGAGAAAAATGGCGTCGAGATCATTTACGAGTTTGAAGACGCTGGAAAATCCGGTCTCAATGCGGAAGGTCGTCCGGCATTCAACGAGATGATGGAAAAATGGGTTAAGCAGAGAAATGATTTTGAGTACATTCTTTGTCTGGATGTCAGCCGCTTTGGGCGATTTCAAGACATTGATCTATCGGCCCAATACAGTGCCGAATGCAAACGACACGGCAAGCATGTCATCTACACAACCATCGGCAAACCTAGAGACAATGACGCTTTATTTCCAGTCTACGTCCATTTTGAGCGTTTTAGGGCGGCGCAATACAGCAAAGAATTGAGCGAAAAAGTCTGGCGAGGTTGCATGAAGATTGCCGAGCAAGGCTATTGGGCCGGTGGTGCCCCACCCTATGGTTTACAACGCCTGTTGCTGGATGAAAAGCGTGAACCACTGCATGTGCTAGAACCTGGCCAACGGAAGGGAATTCAAAACCAGCGAGTTACATTGGTAGTTGGCGATCCCCATGAAGTCGCTGTCATTCAACGCATCTTTCACGAGTTTGTGGAACTGCGCTATTCGGAATATCGCATTGCGGAAGGGCTCAATGCTGAAGCCATTCCATCCCCCGCCAATCACCGCTGGTCGGCTGGCATGGTCGTCGAACGGCTCCATAATGAGAAATATGCCGGTACGATGCTCTATAACCAGACGAGCCAGAAATTAAAAACTCCACGCCAGGCAAATGCATCTGAGCATTGGGTACGGACGCCAGGTGCCTTTGAGGGGATTGTCAGTTACGAATTATTCACACGGGCTCGTCAGTTGTTTGCCGAACGGCGGCGAAAATATCAATCTGATGAGATGCTTTTGCAACTGAAACATCTCTATCAGCGATACGGGTTGTTCTGTTCGTCACTCTTGCGGGTGCTGGAATGTGCTCCCGCACCAGCGACGTTTAGCCGCCGATTTGGCGGTTTGGATCTTGCCTTCCAACAGATGTATCAAGACTCTTGTAATCGTGCCAAAGAACTGGTCCACGACCGTATTCGTGAAGCCATTCCCGGAGTCGAGCCCTATGGAGATTTTTTGGTTCTGGACGAGAAGATGACGTTGTCGGTAAAACCGGCTATGCCTGTTCCGAATGGCTATTCCGCTTATTGGCCGTTTCGTCCTGATAAACGCCAGGCGATCGACATCACTCTTGGCGTATTGCTTTCCGATCCCGATGAGTTGGAAATACTCGGCTATATCGTTTTACCGCGCTGGCTGGTTGGGCATCATCCATTGCGGATCAATGCGACATCCTTGCGGACCGAATTGTTTGGCCGAATGGACTTGAGTTTTTTGCAGCAATTGTTGTAAAGGAACCATCACTATGACAGATCATTCTTTTGAAATCGTACCCATGCTTGATCGCCGCTATCAGGAAGTTTTCGTGGACAAAATCAAGGTCATCAACCATCGAAATCGAGATGCTGAGCAATTTGAAATGAACATTGAGAGCATCAACCATGTCGGACTCATCAAGCCGATTCGCGTAAACGATAAGTTTTTTGAACGAACAGGGTGGTATGAACTGATTTGTGGAGAGGGGCGTCTGTTGGCACACCAAAGGATGGGTCAGACGACGATATTAGCGGAAGTGGTCACATGCAGCCGGAAAGAGGCCTATCTGCAATCGCTGGTCGAAAATATCGCCCGCACCAAGCCGAGCAGCATGGATTTTGCCCGCGAGTTGAAGCGACTCCATGATGAAGGTTGGGAGCATTCCGCTATCGCGAGGGTGGCCTGCAAACCGGTGTCATATATTCAAGCATATATCCGATTGGTCGAGCAAGGGGAGGATCGACTGATTCAAGGGGTGGAGCAAGGGATCTTTCCAATTAAGTTTGCTACACAGGTGGCTACAGCGGAAAATGGCCAGATCCAGAATGTCTTGATGGATGCGTTCGATGAAGGCATTGTAACCACCAACAATTTTGCTCGCGCAAGACAGATCATCATGTCGCGAGCGCGCGTTACAAAGGACAAGAAGAAGCTGTCAGATGATTATTCGGTCGATCAACTGAAACAGGATATCGCAGAGGCGACGAAGGTGAAGACTTCTTATG
Organism: uncultured Planctomycetaceae bacterium; assembly: GCA_964458015.1. Classification (GTDB taxonomy): domain Bacteria; phylum Planctomycetota; class Planctomycetia; order Pirellulales; family Thermoguttaceae; genus CAYWGR01. The sequence continues at coordinate 49,841 of CAYWGR010000002.1, read as the reverse complement.
TACGGGAGGCAAAGGGCAAGGAGACTCGATTCCTGACGCTGCTGACCGAAATCAACATGTTGTGGCGAGATCAGGAGTTGGTAACTATTCTGAAAGAACAAAATCTTTCAGAACGGCCGGATTTGGCAGGAAATTTCGCTTACGAATCAAATCTGACAACATAGATATTGAGCCATGGGGACATAAATATGGTCAATGGTCACGACTTACCCATTGTGAAACTTGTACCGCGCCATAAACGGCAAGTGAACAAGAAGCATTGCCAACGCATCGAGGCCAGTTTGCGGGCAGTGGGACTTCTGGAACCTCTTGTTGTCTATGACCTCGGAGACAACTACGAGATTCTTGACGGCAACCTGCGATATTGGATTCTGTTGGAGATGGGCGTGGAGATGGTGCCATGCCTCGTGCGGAAGGAACGTGAAGCGTTTACGGAAAATCGAATGGTCAACAGGCTCACTGCCGCCGAGGAGATGCGAATGCTTCGCAAGTCATTGGAGGAGTTAGATGAAAAAACGATTGCCGCTGCATTAGGACTGCAACGCATCGGCCATCGACTCAATGACGGCCTGCTTAAGCAGTTGGATCCTAAAGTGATCCGAGCGTTCGAGGCGGGAAAGATCAATTGTTCCTGTGCCCGTGAACTGACACATGTTAAGCCGGACCGACAAGTCGAGATCCTCGATCTGATGGAATCGTGCAGTGACTATGGCACGACCTTCGCAAAAGGGCTTGTATTGAAGACATCGGCGGCGAAACGGATGAAAGTCAATGGCACTAGAACTCCTTGGGTAGAGGCGGAGCAAAGGAAAACCAATTTGCTCAAACGACTTCAAGATGCAGAACAACAACAGGACTTCTTCTCCGGGCTGTATAAACAGTACACGACAAATCTATTGAAGCTTATTATCTATGTTCGGGCGTTGTTGGCCAACCAGAGGGTGCGTGAATATCTTCAAGAGCGTCACTCGCAGCAAGTTAATCTGTTCGAGCAAATCATTGCCAGCGCCGAACGTTAGTTCAACCGACAATGGAGTAAGGAATGATTGACGCCTTATTACGGAAAAAAGTTATCCGTCAGATTGTTGATCGGCAGTCGCAAAACAGAGGACTTAGCGAGCAAATCATTCTCAAAGAGAATCCAGAACTTCACCAATTGGCTTGTGAACAATTTGGTGCATGGGACACGGCTTTGCAATATGCCGGTGTAAACTTGCGATCTGTTTTCTTACGACAGAACTATACTAATGACCAAGTGATTCAGAAAATTCGTCAACATTGCCGCAAGGGATATAAACCAACAGTCAAATTAACTTGCGGTCTAGACTATCAACTCCAACGCGCGGCAACTCGGCATTTCGGCAGTTGGCGTCAGGCATTGGTGGCGGCTGGCGTTAATGTTAATCTGGCCGGGCTGGGGGGTGTCAAGCCACGGAAGCTTGGCAGTGATGAAATTGTGGATGCGTTGCGAAAATGGAGTGAGGGACATTCACTCCGATGGCGTGATATTTGTCTTGAAAACCGCATCTTAGCCGTTGCGGCTCATAAAAAGTTCCACAGTTGGCGTCGGGTGCTTGCAGCAATCTCCACCGAAAATACTCCGCCGCCCGTGAATGCCAAACGGGAATGGAACAAACAGAGCATTATCGACGAGGTTTTACATCGAAAGCAGGAGGGTAAATCCAACAGCTACCGAGTAGTTCGGCAGGACGATAGTTCATTGCTTACGGCATCAATTCGCCAATTCGGTAGTTGGCGGCGTGCGTTGACGGCCAGTGAGGTTGCTGCCGAACCATCTGACAAATCATGCCCTTCCAACGTGTCAGATGGAGATGGTTAGGACTGTATGCGTCTCCATTGCCGGGTTTTCTCGGCAGAAATAGATTGACGAACCGATCCGGTTGGTTTTCGACGACCATCAGCCATGCTTCTTGCAGTCGTTGTTGCCACGCTTCAGCCGGATTGGGGTGGGATCGACTGAACCGCGCCTCTGTCGGGTAATGAACAATTGCCCGATCCGGGAGCAAGAGTCCCATCGCTTGATGGAAGATTGTCTTGCCGCTGCATTCCGGTCCAGTCAGAAGTAATGGCGGTTGCGGCTTGGTCGGGGACAGCAATCCCTGTACCCAACAACGTAATTCAGCCCGCCGATCCGAAAACCGATACCGGCCCAGATGGTTCAACAAACGGTCCCAGGTAGGATGTTTGACTGACCGAAGTTCGGTATGGACCGTTGGAATAGTCATGGATAATGCCGCTCTGAGTTGTTCGACTGCTGGGATTGTTGATCGGACTACCAGACTATCGGGTGCGTACAACTTCAATGTTGATTTCTTCAGCTTGGCCCGGTTCGCCACTCGGCGATCGTGCCTTGCCTTTTTTCTTTCTTGTTTATTCTTCTTTTTTGACATAATGAACTCCTTTCTAAAAGGTTTTAGCCTTGCCTCCATAAAGTTCCATGAAACGCGCATTCTTGCTCTGTACGTAGTCGGAAAATCTGTCGTGATACTGACCGTCCTCCTCGGATTCATACGTTGTCAGCGTTCGGAGAAATGCATCCTTTTCTGCCTTGAGCCGATCAAGGAATCCTTCATCACATTCCCTGTATTTAACCGGGAACCAGATCATCGAGAGGAGACCCTGCATACTTGGAAGTCGTGAGAGTGCGTAATGATTCAAGGCATAATCTGAAGTCAAACACCATTTGACGTTTCGGGGTATCGTAATGGATTTGTCAGGTAGGTCATTGACGACGATCAATTGGGCTTGTTCCAGGGATCGCTCCCATACTGCGATCTGGGGCGGTGTCGAAGGTATTTGGACTACTTCACGAAGTTCCCCTCGACGGGTACGAAACGTATATGTACGCCGGGGCATATCCCCAGGAATGCAGACTGTCGGAACCAACAGCTTCATGGCCTCAACGAACATTATCTTGCAGTATGGATCGTGCAACAACAAAGTATCTCCCGGCATGTTCGGTCGGTAGACCAGCTCGTGAATCCACCGCATTAGATCCGGGCGTCGATCGCCAAATCCGCATCCTACATGGTTGATTAGATCGTCCCAAGTGGGATGTGAAGTCCCCGTAGCTGAAGTCCCAGTCGCTGAAGTCCCCGTAGCTGAATGAACCAAGCGTGGAAAGAAACTGGCCAGCAGACCGAAGCCGGTCCCTTTCAACAATGAACGTCGTGTCAACATGATGGTGTCCTTATTTTGTTTTGATGGCTGCCTATCCGGGCCTTAGTGGCAGGTCGTCGCGGGCGACCTTGGTTTCCTTGGGCATTTACCGCAGACCCCGCTCCGCGCTCAGAGGGTCGGACGCACCAAATTCCTTGTAGTCATAATATAAAACGGATGCCACGGTAAACCGCCGTGGCATCCGTGCCATGCTTAGTCAGAACTTGCGCCTGGCTGGCGGTGTGCTGTTCGGTTACGTCCTTCCTTTGCCCGGCACGACATAAACGGGCAGGCGGATCGGTCCCTGGTCTTGGAATGGAACGGGACGGACGATTGTCGGCTTTGGGGCCCACCATTTTAGATACACAAGGATCACACTATTTTACGACGTATGTGGGAGGCATTTATGCATTACCTATTCCATTTGGTTGATGTGGGCCGAGTTTTACTGGTTCGGTCGATCGTAACGGATCAGCAATACATCCTTGGGCTAGTGAGCGACGGTAGCCTGCTTAAGCGTAATTGTCATGTTTCATCCCGCAAAATGTGCATAGTTAGAATACCAGGAATCAAGAGTAGAGTAATTTGGTAATGAAATGATAGGAATTTCAAACAAATATCAGATACCCAAGCGACTTATTAGGGAGACTCAGATTCAGTAGGTTCATGGTGTGTGATATTTTGAAAAAAACATAAGTCTCACAAAAAAAATGACGTACCTAGGAGGCCTATCTTATACATGTAATTTTCACTATGGATGTAAAAAACAGTAAACAGGCGTTACGTACCGACTTTGTGTCGGTTTGGCAGTTCAATCGGACAATCTGCACAATCACACTATTGTCGCCCACATGATCGGCAGGCAATTGTGTATCCGACGCGGCAAAAACAGGGGGATGGGGGGCAAAGGGGATACTTACCCTTGGCCTAGTAAAAAAGAAGGGAAGTTTGTTCTCGCCAAGGTTGAAGATATCCCCCGGAATCCCCCATCCCCCTGCTTTTGTCGCGGCGATTACATCGGAACTATTGCCTTGATTGCTGTGTCTGCCTATGACAGTGCTTACCGTAGTCGGGCATATTATTTACTTTGAGCACAACAAGAGAACCTAAATGAAGAAAGCTACCCCTATACTTGAAACCATCAAACGGTTCATTGATCTCAAGAAGAACCAATTTAACACCGACCTCGTCAACATGTGGTCGGATGGCCAGGAGACTCAAATCAATGTCTCGCCCGCAGGTGGCAAGCCTGTGCCTGGTAAAAATAACTGCTATCGAAACGACGCATACACATGGGGAAACGTCCGCATACCCAAAGACTCCGCTTCTGAACCACACTTCTATAACTACCCGGCGCAATGGCCGCTTGAGCTATTTGCGAATCATATTGGCATGAGCGGCTGGAACTGGAGGGAACGAATGTCTTATTGGGTTGGGTTCGAGATCGACGACCTTGTCAAACACCTTGGCACGGGCGTGTCAAAAGAGGAAATCGAGTTGGTCATTGCGGCCTTAAAAAAACTTCCTTATGTGATGATCCGCCGTGGGACTAGCGGTACTGACTCCAGTGGCATCCACGTGTATGTTTTCGTCATCGGCATCCCCACCGCAAACCACGATGAGCACGCCATTCTTGCTCGCGCCATCGTCGCTAAGATTGCTGGCGACACCGGCTTGAAAATTCAAGCGACCATAGATGCTTGTGGACGAATTTTGTGGTTTTGGGCATTGCGTGCAAGCGAAGAGAAACGATCGTATGAGTGTTTACAAGCGTCAACCGTTGTTTTGACAGAAGACGACTTGCCGGGTTGGCGAGACAGCATTCCTGTCAAACCAAGTACGGAGAGAGGCGACATGGATGTGAATTCATCTTTTCCCACGATCAAAATGACTGCTGAACATGACCATTTCTTTGCAGAATACCAGAAACGCGGTTGGGTTTTTGATTATCGACCTGAATACCACTGCTATCACATGCACCGCGCCGGGATGGCGGAAACCGCTGAATCACTAGGCTTGCCTCTTCTCCCTCAAAGCAGCCCTGGCACTGACAAAATGAAAGCCAACGTCAAGGTGTACCTCCGACGCAAGGGCTTTTATCTGGTCTGTTTTGGCAACATAAAAGAAGGCCCTGACTGGGGTGAGACAGAAAAGGGAGCCCCCTCACTCAATTACAGTTTTGTGTTCCGACCGGTTATCAAGATTACCACTAATCTTGACCGTTCGGTAGAGGAGTCCATCCAATCGCTACGCAACGACCCCAACACGTTCCAGCACGGTGTACTAACTGAAGTGGTGAATGCCCCACCGAAACCTGAACTCTGCCTGACCGACAACGGCGCACCACAACTCCGTTTAATCTCAACCGCAACTATGGCGCGCAAACTTTCCGCGTGTGCCAATTTTGAGAAATATGCCAGGGGAGGTTGGGTCCCCTGCCTTCCGCAAGATGGAATTGTCAAGGCGGTACTTTCCAGCGCGGAATTTCCTGGCATTCCCGTAATTACCAACGTCGTATCTTCGCCGATGCTGCGTGTTGATGGCACGATTGCCAGAGTGCCGGGATACGACCCTCTGACGGGTTTATATCTTAACGTTACCGGCGACTATCCCGACATAATGCCAACAGAGGTTGCGGTCGCGATGCTCAAGGAAGTCGTAGCTGATTTCCCCTTTGTCACCGAAAAACACTGTAGCGCCTGGATTGCGGCCTTGGTGACAATTGTATCCCGAGTCGCCTTTCCCGGTCCCTCACCTTTTTTTTTGGCCAACGCGAACATGCCAGGGGTGGGGAAGACCATGGCATTTGACGCCATTACCTCAATTACCGAAGCCCGATCTGCCGCACGATATGGCTATTCTAAAAACAACGATGAATTGCGCAAAGTCATTACCACTGTTGCCCTAAGTGGCTCGCCATACTTATTTTTTGACAATGTCGATGGTCGATTCGGTGGACCGATCCTCGAAAATGTCTTGACTACAAACCGCTGGGCCGACCGTATTCTGGGAGGCAATCGCAGCGTTGATATTCCATGGAACGTCGTGATTTTAGGGACTGGTAATAATTGCAGACTGACTAGCGCCATGGTTCGCCGGACGTGCGCCATCGAATTGCGAACCGATCTTGAACGCCCCGACCTGCGTAAGGATTTCTTACATCCCGATCTACTTGACTGGATCAAAAGTAATCAGCGTGAATTGGTAATTGCAGCCATTTCAATCCCTGCGCAATACATCTTGGCGGGTAGCCCCAAGGTCAAAATGGAATCGTGGGGAAGTTTTGAAGGCTGGTCACACTTAGTCCGCGCCTCACTCATTCATGCCGGTCTGCCCGACCCTGACACACGCGAAGCCTTAGCCACCCAAGCCGACGACGAAACCTCGTTGCTACGGCAACTCATGGACGGCTGGGAGGAATTGGGCGGAATGTCCACAGTGGGGGACGCAATCAAACTGGTCAATGAAGGGAAGGCTCCAGCACTCACAGCGTTGTTAAATGAAATTGGCGAGAAAGACTATACTGGCGTGATTGGTCGCTTCCTGCGTGATAATCGAGGACGTGTGGTTGGCAACAGAAAATTTGAGCGCACGGACCACAAGATTCCGAAATGGCAACTCGTCAAGATCCCACAAGGCACTCTGGTGATCGACCCAGCCTGCGGAGTTGACGAGGAACCCGCAGAGGCTGTGGCCTGACGGTTGCCAGTTCTTAGCAATAGCAATAAATCAGACGCAGCACGACCAAACCGTGCTGCGTCTGACACTCCTACCGCCAATATGAAGATGATGCATCGCAGCCGGATTGCATCTGCGTCACCGAGGTAGATTCCTTTGATCCCGACGAGAAAAACTTATGCAAACTCATCCTGCCATTGCGACCGCCCTGGAATTCCAGCCGCTCTCAGACGGCACATTTCAGATCGAGTTCTTCGATGACGATGGCGAGAGTCTCCACCGACAAGTTGTGGATCTAGCCGTTGTGAAAAGTTTGTCCACCCTTGCCCAAGTGACCTTGATTATGGCGGGCGTCTGGACTACCTGACTTGTCAGATTGTATCCAGCAAGGGTTTCGGCAGCCGCCACCTCCGAAACAATCACCCATCGAATTTGAAGAGGTTGCCGATTTCACAAGAATCTTCAACTAAGTGCGCGTAGAGTGAGGTAACCGACAGAGAGCTATGTCCGACTGCCTCGCGCACTGCCGCTACATCACGACCGCCATGAAGCGAATGACTCACATAAGAATGCCGCCCGTTATGAATGGTCATTTCCGCTTGCCGTTCAGGTCCAAGGCATTTGCAGCACACCTTAAATCGCTTGCGAAGGTTGCGGCGATCAAGGGCATTGCCAAGGGTGTCTTTGTGCTGGCTGCAAATAAATCGAGCATTGTCGTCGGCTCCTTGCTCACGACGAAATCGTTTCCACGAGCGAAGATCATCGAGGGTGCCCTGGTCCCAGGTGAGAGGCACCTTGCGGGCCTTGTGCCCTTTTGTAATTTCCTTCCTCGCCCTGATCTTCGGCTGGCTGGAATCTACCTGCACGTCACCCATGACCAAACCCGCAATTTCCGAGGCACGCAGGCCCGCACAGCACGCGAGGCGAAAGATCACGCGATTCATGCGGGTGTTCAGAGACCGACGGCCCTTCCGAGCCAAGTCTTCCAGTACCCGTCGGATTTCGTCTGGTTGAAGAATTCTCGATTTATCAACGGTCCAAGTTGCCATGATTTACGGCCCTTTCATGTGGTAGCGCAGTTTTGACTGCTTTACTCAATTTTGATTAGAAACGAACGAAAAGTCCAACGAATTCGACTGCAAAAGTGATGGATTGCAGTCAAATCTACGACGCTTTTTTGGATAAATACCCCCGGAAACCCGCTTGTTGCGGTTTTTCCCACCTTACTTGCTAGCCAATAAAAAGCCGCTGCGATCCGTGCTTCGTTGATAATCGCTCCACACGGAGGTCAAACCGGCACGATCAAACAGCAGAAGAATTTTTGAGTAGCAAGTGCGTGTAACGGATGCCGCCGCCTCGCTGGTTCCCGAGATCACGGCTTCTTTCCATTGCCTCAGTGTTCCTGTTGCGACTGCAATGCTGACGCCGGAAACGGTGGTTTCCGCCACGACGAACGACATTCCGGTTCTGCCGAGGATGTCGAGAAGATCCAGTTCATCGGCGATAATCAGGACGCTGAAAGAGACATGGGCCAATAGATCGGGAGTAATGATCGCTTCCACACTTTTCAATGCCGCGAGGCACGTAAGATACTTTTCAGCGTCCACCATCTTCCGATGGCTGGAGTCAGCAGCCCCTGCGATGTTGCGGTCCAGAGTCTCGTGCGTCAGCCCGAGCAGCGTGGTAAAGTCGATCGAGGGGGTGGTAATCAGAACGGCTTCAACGGGCATCGTAGACCTCAACTTCGATCATGCTTTCGTACTCAGGCTCGAATTGAAGAAGTCTTTCGATGATCCTGTCACAAACGTTTTCCTCGTCCGACCAGTCCGTCGCGACCGCGATATCAATTTCAAAGGCGACATCGTCACCGGGTTCTAGGAAAGTCAATTCCGTAAGAGTGCAATCACCGAAGACGGATCGTCGCAGAGCCGATACCACCACTTCCCGGCCGAGTTTTCTTTTCCACTGTCCGTCATAAAGGAGGACTTTGCATTTCACACAATTCACACAATTCATTCTTCCTCCACATAGCCGTTATCCATGGCCCACTCGTGGAGAAGAATGTCAGGGCAGACATCCTCTGCATGGTTGGCATTCGACTTACACCATTCAAACAAGGTGTCCTCGTCGAACACTTCGTCGGGAGGCAGATTGTCCACAATCCAATCAATGGCGATATCAAGAAGATCAGAAGGGATTAGTTCAGCGATGAACTGTTTGTTTTTCATTTGGATCTCCAAAAAGGAAAGCCGGTTACTGCGCTTTCGCGCCCACATAACCACCCACGGCTGCGTAACAAGCAACCACCCTCACCGGCTTTGTGAACTCGCCCATGCACATTGAGAGGCATGACGAGTGTGATTAACGAAGCGGCGCGCCCGTGTATGGGTCGAATCGCCACTGTTGCTGCTGCGGCTGCTGAAGCCGAGTATCGAATCCGGCTTGACAGCCCGTCACCAATAGCACAACAAAGAGAAGCAGGTATCGCATTAGACAGCCTATCGAGCGCGAGCCTTCTTGCCCGGTTCTTCCTTCACGGACTGCACACCGTCATCCTTGACCGTGAGAAACTTATCAATTTCGCTCTTGATGACTTCCAATGCGGGAAGATTCGAGAACGGCAGAGAGCATTCCTGAACTTCGGGAATGTGCCAAATGAATCCCTTCTTGCTCTTGGCAAGTCGAACCTTGAGAGTGCAAGGCAAGGGACCATGCGGCTTCATCTTGCTCACGTCCGCACCATTGGCCATCTTACGCTCGATGTCGGCATTGCTGAGCGCCATGTAAGCGGCAATGTCGCCAGCCACGGGACGAGGAGGTTCCTTTTTTACAATTGGTTTTATAAAACCATTTTTGTCGATCCAAAAAAGTCTTCCATGGTGGGAACAGAGCATATTTTTAGGGGGGATTACGCAAGAATTTTTGACCAACTTATTCTTTCGGAAACATTTTACGACAAACGACTTGCGTGTTTTTCGCATCAACCGTGCCGTCTTTCTACTCAAAAATTCTGTTTTCCGGTGGTTCACCATGCTTGACGAAAACGACGAAATCCCTACACTCGCTTTCAGCTCTTCAAAAGTATTTCCAATAGGTGGTATTGATATTCGGGATAGACACCATTTGTCCTCGGAGCCGTGTGTTCCTCACAAACTGAAGTTGCACGTCTAATCAGTATGCAGCGACTTATTCGCATCGGGGGATGCTTTATGCGCAGAAACTACGTACTTGCATGTGGTTTTGCCTCTATTACTTTTATTTCGGCACTGTGTATTGCCCAAACTACCGCGCCGAAATGGAGCGATCTGGATCAAGCGATTGGCAAAGAAGACTATAAAACAGCCTTTCAGGTGGCTAACACTATACTACAGCGAGGTACAGCCGATGATCGCAAGAAAGTATCCGCTGTCTACGCTCGCGTTCTTTTGGCGCTTGGGCAGAAGGAGCAGGCCCGAAAATATCTAAATCAGATGGCCAAACCGGGCAATGATGTGACAGGCGGTCAACAGACTAAAATCTACAAGGCTTGGCTTCTCGCATTAGATGGCAAATCGGATGAAGCCATTAAATCCCTGGAGAAGATGCTGGAAAGCAATCCTCACAGCGATACTACTGCCGAAGCCGCCGATGTTTTGGCCGTGATTTACATGGCCAACGGTGATACAGAGAAAGCCAAGAAGGCCGTGGATTTTGGACTGCAAGTCCTGCAATACAAGGGCGTGAAAGACGGGTATGCTCTTGCTTTGTTACGCGGGCGGCTTACCAGCAACTTTACTGCTGGTTGGGCAAAGCGGATGTATGACGAAGCAGAAAGGCTTCGTGTAGAGAAAAAGTTCGCTGAAGCTGGTCAACTCTTCGCCCAAGTCCGCGCCATGTATCCAAAGAGCGAATGGGCACACGCCTCGGGTTTTCGCATCGGCCAGTGTTTCTTGAGTGCCGGGAACTTTTCACAAGCCGTGGATCATTGGCAGAAGTTTATCAAGGAATTCCCCGCAGGTCCGTGGCGTGGGCAGGCTCATGTAGCGATGGTCGATGCAGTGCTACAAGCCGAATTGAATATGAAAAAGGCTGCCGAACATGCGACGGCCGCAACGGAAACGCTCAAGACGCTCGACAAGCCTGCTGAGGAAAAGAAAGAAAAACAGACCACTCATCGCCGTGAAGCTTCTAAAAACACCGTTTCTTCAAGTAACTCATGGAAAGATACTGCTTATGATATCTACCTTAGGCAGGGCATCGTCTCGCTGGTCGCTGGTCGATACGATGTTGCCGAGCAGGCATTTCAGCAAGCACAAAAGGTATCTCCCAATCCGTTGCTCGACCGGCTTATCGAAGCATCCAAGAAGCGAATGCGGTTGTATCCTGCCGAATTAGCCATCGGCGATGATCGAGCAGCGGTCGCCATTGCCCTTGGCACGGTCTACAAAGTGCTTCGCCAATACGATCTTGCCCGAGGCTATTTCACTTTGCCTTTGAACGGCTCCATGCGCAGCCGGTCTGCACCGCACCGTTCCTTCGCCGGTTTGGGCTTTGCCCGCATCCTCGTGGCGACGGGTGGTGGTCCAACTTCACAAGCAACGATCACGATTTCTCCAAAGAAGGGTGCAAAGCCAGTCGCACCACCGGCCCCTGTCTCGCCCCTCATGCCAGCGGTGGTTGCCTACAATACAAGTCTCAAAGAATATCCTGGCGGTTCCTGGCATGACGAAACGTTGCGGGAATTGGCATTATTGACCGAGCGGATAGCTGTTGAAACCACGACACCAGCCAAGAAAGCCCCCGAGGAAAAAGGCAAGCCGGTTGTTACGGAATCGGTCCGACAACAGCAAAAGAAGGCGTTAATCGCGGCTCGGTTAAAAGCCTTGCCCACTTGGAACGACTTGCGGCAACGCTATCCCTCCAGTCGTCACGTGTCTGAGGCTCTTTATCATGCGGGTGTACTTTTTACGGATGCCGAGAAGCCGGATGAAGCCCTGGCGGCATTTGAGGAACTCGCCAACAAATACCCCACCAGTCCGTGGACGGGAGAAGCCCAAGTGCGGTTGATCGACGTGAAGCTGGAACGCCAGTTCGATCTGCCCGCTGCAAGAACGCTCGCCGAAGCGGCAACAGCTTGGTACGAACACCTTGACCATGCGAAGGCAGCGGAAGCGAAAAACAACTTGGTGGACGATCAATCGGATACTTTGCGGTCCCTCAAAGAGGTTGGCTATGATATTTATGTGCGTGCAGGCTTGGTCGAATATCTTAGTCAGGGCGATCAAGACAAAGAAAAATCAGAAGTCAAAGATCCTCGCCTCGCTGCTCCGAATGATCGTTCCTCATCCACAGCCATTGCCTTTTTTGAGAAGGCCAAGTTGCTTTCGCCGGAAAGGAACATGATCGTCGTGCATGGCACGATCCCCACGGGTATCGAGCGTCTGATTGAGGTCGCCAAAGCCGGTAAGTCGCTCACGCCCGATGCCGTTCGTGCTGGCAACGAAAAGGCTCGGCTGATTCTAATGCTTGCCGACGCCTATCACGCCGGTGAGGAATGGCATCAATCGCTTGACCTCTGTAATCGGATAATTTCAGGTGCCGTGCCTAAAGCTACCCGTGAGCAGAAATCCTATGCGCACTTCAAACGCGCTCGCAACTATTTCAGCTTTGATGGTGATGAATTCAAACCCGAAGAATCGCTAAAAGATTACGTCGTTGCCGTTCGATCTGCGCCCAAAGCCGAATGGGCGAGCAAAGCGATGCTCCTTGCTGCTAACATCCTTTGAAACCAGTATCACAACCCGGATGCTGCGGTGGCCACCTGGACGCGAGTGACGCGAGAATACCCCGACAGCATCGAGTCGGATTCCAGCACGTTTTATATCAGCGTGATTTACCTTTGGACAAATCGTCCTGACGATGCAAAGAAGGTATTGAAAGATTTCTTGGCAAAACATCCTCGTTCGTCGCTTGCAGAGGGCGCGCGGGCACAACTTGCCAAGCTCGGCGCGCTGTCTGACGAAAACAAACAGCCGGTAGATCAGTCAGACAACCAAAAGGGCATAGAATCGTCACCCAAAGACTCACAATCAAAGAAGGCTATTTGACATAGTTTCCCTTGCCCGTCAGGCGAATGAGGGGGCGGGCGTTTCATCTAAGTAAAATAGTCATTTGTTATAAAAGGAACTTGATGATGTTGAAGTACAGGACAGTAATCTTGGAAGTAGTTCGCGGAGTGTGCATTTCCGTCTGTGCGATACTTGCCTTAACCCTGGGAATAAATGTCCGCAGTCTTGGCGACGAGGGCAACATTCAGGCCAAACTCCAGGTTAACAAGGACGTTGGCATCGCATTTGACAACATTGGACAAGGTTTCTCCGGCATCTACGTCACGCTCGCGCGGCCAGATGACTGGTGGATCATAACCAACAGCGAATCGTCGAAGGTTATCGAGAAAAGCGGTTACACTGTCTGGAATCGCATTCAGGCGAGCGACGACATGCACATATGGGCGGGATATACATCAACGGTGGCGGCGGAATACAACAATTGTTGGCCGGGCGTACTTTTTCACGGACTTCTCAAGAGGCCCGGCCCGGGCGGTCCCGGCGGACAACCACCCCACTTCGACGCCTCGGTGGGCGACATCGACATCGACGTGGACTCGTTGGGTGTTCATTCCGGCGATCATTGGACGCCAAGCGGCAGTTGTGCGGAGGACGCAGCAGAGGCTACGCCTAGCGGCGGACTGTATTTGCCGCCATCGCTTGTGACTGGAACACTCCCCTCTTCGTTGCCCACGGACTCCGCATACAAGATTCTCACACTTACTCTGCGGCCACATTGGACTGGGCCAGCCAGTTCCGATGGTAATGTTGGGACTTTGACTTTTAATGTTGCTGCACAGGGTGTTGCTCTTTACAAGGTTTCCGGTGGGGCAAAATATACCGGCAGTATTCGCGTCCCGCCTGGCGGATTCGATCATGTGCAGTATGCAATCCTCACCAACGAGAATTTCACCCTGTCCGGCAGCATCACTGCCACGTTCCAATGGGACTCGAATCTCAAAGGCGGCGAAGATACTGCCAGGGATTACGTGCGACTGGCACCATTGGAGCCTACCGAGTGGAAAGCGTGGCCCGGTGGACAGCAAGATACAACCCTCAACCCGACCGAGACATTCGCCAGCACTGACTTCGGGTTCAGCGGCAACGTGAATTGGGACGTTGGCCAGGGTGGAACTCTTGCCACAATCACTGAAACAGGTACCACAACCGCGACGAATCTCGCCAGCATCACCGTGCGATATAGTAGCCAGTCGGCAACGGCCAATAGTGGTGATGCGGTGCAAATTCAGGCATTAAGCGGCGGAAGCACGAAAACGAAGATGCGTACGGTGTTCAAGGTGACGTGGGCGGCACCAAAAGTCTCTGGCGACTTGGACGGCGACAACACACGGCGATTCAGCGATCAGAGTGGTACCAACACCGCCAAATGTGAATTCAATTGGGACGGTAAGAACGGAGCAACCTGGACGGCTGGAAAGATGGAAGCTACACTCCTATTTGAACCAAACGGAATCAACTGGCCCGCTCGCGGGGTTACTTTCAGATATGGTGTGGATGGAGACGACGGTAAGTTCAGCTTTAAGTTGGAGCGCAAAATCATAGAGACCGCTCTGGCACAGTTCAACGGAGCCGGAAATAGGGTTGTGCCTAAAAATGATTTGAGTTGGCAGTGGGATGAGCATTCTCATTCAGGGGATACCCAATACCCTACCGCTACCAAACCAAATAAGGCGTTTAGCATCGACGAGCCAGGTTTCGACGCTGATGGTTTTAAGCAGGTTACTAAGAGGTGTGATTTTTGGGAAATTGCGTATTGGCACGATGGCTATGCGTGGTCCAGAATCAGTACCACAACTAATGCATATTGGCATTTCAACGGTACAGGTGTTCTGCCCAATTGTGTTGAGAATGGTACCAATAATCATAATCCAGGAGTTCCGGCAGAGAATATCACAAACTCGAAGCCTGTAGCTAATGCCGGAGCTAACCAAACTGTCAACAGCCAACAACAAGGAGTGACTTTGCACGGGAATGCCACAGATGCAGACAATGATACATGGACCTACAAGTGGACCCAAACTCAAGGTCCCAATGTATCTCTATCCGATGATACTGCCAAAGAACCGACATTTAATGCCCCCATCGGCCGGGCCACGCTTGTATTCTCATTGAAGATTAGCGATATTACCAAAGGTCTTAACCAACATAACCCAAACACGTATGAAAGCGATGCAGCCACGGTCACTATCACGGTGAAGGCACCATAATGTTATCAGGGTATGTTTGCCGCAATCGTTACTGCTAAACCATCTACAATTGGGAGTAAGCTATGAAACTACCTGTGAATCGTACCGGCCGGTGGGTTTGTAAACAAGCGGTAACTGTTGTGGCCGCAGTCATTGTTATGCTATCTGCGACGGCCTCCGCAGACTCAAGCCCCAAAGGAAAAGAAGAGGAAACTGTGTCCGGTATTGAAAACCTATGCTCAGAAGAGCCTCGAACCTGCGATGCAGCCGTAGATGCAATTCTAAAAGGCCGTTTGGCAACAGTGCAGCAATTGCTCCCGTTGATTGACCCGGCCAACGCAACACACTATTCCGATCGGGCACGTTGCGCGGCAGCCTACCTGCTCGGCGAGTTGCACGCCGTGGAGGCTGTACCCACGTTGTCTCGGGCCTTAGCTGACGAACCAGGTCGAAAGATGCGGTCGCGTTCATGCCGTTTCGACGCACCTGTGTGGAATGCACTGGTAAAGATTGGCCGACCCGCGGTGCCAACAATGATTGAAAACGTTGAGAAATCTGACGACGGTACACTCCGCATCAAGTCGTTAGACGTATTGAATCATGTTCTTGGCGGCAAACGGCGGCTGCTGGAATTGTTGGCTAAACTTGAGAGCAGGGCTGACGATAAGGAGATACGCCGACGGATTGAGGAATGCATTACCTGGAGTCGTGAGCACTATAAGGAAAATAAGGAGCCTCTGTATTGATCGTGCTATATTTCCGACTATCCTGTCGGTGCCATCACTGATGAGCACTGCTGGCCTGTTCCCCTGATGTTGATGCTAATATCCGTAGTGAATCGGGTTATCTGCGGGGCGAGAGAGATGAATGAAATGAATGGGAAACAGTTTATCATCGTGACCCTTATTTTGGTGTCGAATGTGGCAATTGCAGATGTCTCCAAAGACAATCCGCAGCCCGTGCCGGTATCGGTTCAGGGTAGTTGGGCGGGTATCAAATTAGTCAACCAACTAATCCGGCAATACGAATATGAGCAAGGATCACGCTCATTTGCATTCGGCCCACGAGATAGCGACCAAGTACCTGGCGCACTTAAGAAGCACGAATGCAACGTGGGGATGATGCTCGATTCGCTCGCGCCTAAGTTGGATAAAGATTTTGACAATCGGTTCGAGCCGTTTCCCATCGGACGGCTTGTAGTTCACGTGGCTGTGAATGCCAAGAACTCCATGCGGACAATCACGACAGAGGATTTGCGCAAGATATTTTCCGGTCAAATTACCTCTTGGAATGATGTCTCTAATGGCGGAACGCTCGGAAAGATCGAACTTTATGGACCAATGCTCGTAAGTACGGAATGTTCCATTTTTCAAAAGAGAGTCATGCAAAAATCTAGCTTCGCGCCAGCATTTCGCGATTCTTCCTCGAAAATAACTCGCCAGAAACTTTCAACGGCTGAAATTATTGGAGCCATCGGAAAGCAGACTCGCGCCATTGGATTCTTCCTTCAAGCCGACGAGAAGGAGCTTGACAAGCGGGTGCGGATTTTGAGAATCGCCAAAGACAAGAACTCTCCGGCCATAGCGCCGTCGATTGCAGCGGTCTCTGATGGTAGTTACCAGTTGTGGGATACACTTACACTCTATTTGCATCCCGACGCCCCTCCAGTGGCACGGGAATTCTGTAAATTTGCCAGCGGAGAGAAAGCCCTTAAAATCACCAGACAATTCGAGATGTGGCCCGAATACCAACTAGAGAATCCGCGAGGCAAGCAGAATGTCGCGGAAGTGAAGCGTGGTAAGGCCGAAACCGTTTCGATCCACGATCTTACCGGCAATGCGCGATTGCTAAACGATTTGGCGGGAGATTTTATGAAAGTGAAAACCGCCGTGCAGTTGAATGTTCGTGTGAATGGCGAGGCACAAGCATCTCTAACACCGGAAGAGATCGAGAAAAAGCTATCGGTCGATGGCGTTGAGCTGCTGTTGGTCGATTCCGAGCAAAAAACACGTTCCGGCGAGTATGTCCCCTTGGGACAAACAGCGGTGGGCGTTATCGTTCATCCGAAAAACATACTTAATGCACTGCCGCAGAAAGAATTGCGAGGGATTTTCGGCGGGGAGATAGTCCAGTGGCCTGAAGCCGATGGGGCGGCTGCCGTGATGCATGTACATGGACTTTTCTATCCTGATCCGATTTCGCAACTCTTGAAGAAGAAAATCGAGGGCGAATTAAAAATGTCCTTGAAATATGATGCTTTGCCCGACTCCAAGAAAATAATTTCAGAAGTGGCCCGTGACCAGACTGCCATTGGCTTTGTGGATCTGAGTCAGTTGTCGCCCGATGAGAAGACGGTCAAGTTGATAGATGTGTATTTGCCCGGTCGGCAACCGCCTAAGGAAGTCGCGAAAGACACCCCCCGACCTAGTAAGGCAGAAGCAAAAGCCCCCGATCCCAAACCAACCTTACTTGTTCAAAATACATCGCCGATGGCAGCTTATTCCCTGCCACAAGAATACCCATTGGCACGGACATTCACTCTTTATGTATCTCCGAAGGCCAGCGAGTTGGCCAAGGAATTCGCACAATTCCTCGCCTCGGAACATTGCTTGAAAACGTTGAATCGGTACAGCATGATTTCTCCGTGGCAAGCAAAGTCTCTTGAGGTCAGTCATGGAACGGCGGCTGTACGTAACCCATCGGTGGAATCAGGCAATTTATATCTAGGGAACAAACCATGACAACCCTTTGGCGCATTCTACAAAAAGTCCATGACAACGAGGACGGTTCCGTCAGCCTGGAGACCATCTTAATTATCGGGGCCATTGCGCTGCCGGTTCTTATTTTCCTCATCAAAATTGGTTGGCCGAAGATTAAAAACTACTTCAACCAAGGGGTAGAGAACCTTGAAGTCGGTGCCGACGCAGCCCAGCACTAAGATGACGAACTGCACGAAAGTAGGTTATTGCATCAGGAGTTTGAATAGCCCTGATGTGATGGACTGGTACATTTTATTATCATACAAACACGGCACGTGAAATAGTTTGGCATCCCGAGCGTCTAATAGGATAGCAAAGAATTTCACCCAATGGAGAGACGCTATGAGCCTTTCAGAAGAATCAGAGCTTCTTCTATCACAACTGACCGACAATGAGTTGCCTGCCGATCAGGCCAATCAAGTCCTCCTAGATGCACTTGACAACGCCGAAGCAAGGCAACGATTGAAGGCAATGCTCCATTTGCGACAAGTGCTGCGTCCTTGGCGACAGCAGGAATTTCAAGGATCGAAACGGTTGGAGTAGTGGAAGACTATTGACGAAATAAAGCCCACCAAGGCAATGATCGCGACTGATGCCTTCTTCGCGCAAGTTATTGGTATGATCTTGCCCGAGTCAAACTGTCTTCCAGCCTGGACCGTCTAAAAGCCGAGAAACGCCTGGAAGAGTTGATCGAAGTGCGCCAACGCCGTGCTGTTGCTCGCCAGCGATTCCATCCGGGTGAAAACGCCTCACAATATATCATGCCCCGACCGAAATCAATTCATTTGCCCGAGAAGATACCTGTCGGCAGCCAGCCGATCTGCTTCAAGCGAATCGAGCGGCTCGACCCGGTGTGGTGCTCAGGCCGTGTGCCGCTGCGATTTTGGGAAAACGAGAAAAACCACCGTGATTACCTGTTGTGGCTGGCACATAAACTGCGGTTCCGACGCATGGAACAGTGGTACTCCGTCAAAGGGAAGGATTTCATCCGCAACTACGGCAGAACGGTTTTGAAACATTACCGAGGAAGCCCCTCGGAAATGTTGCGAACTCTGTTGCCAGAATACGATTGGTGCGAATGGTTGTTCGTGCAGGTTCCAGATGGATTCTGGGACGTTCCGGCGAACCAGTTGCGATTCGTCGAGTGGCTAGGTCACGAGATGGGTGTATGCCACTGGCAGGACTGGTATCGAGTGACCGAGACGGATGTCAAGCAAAATGGCGGTGACTGTTTGTTGACTCGTTACAACTATTCGCTGCTTCGGATATTCTCTTCGTTGTTTCCCGAACACGACTGGAAACCGTGGCTGTTCAGATGGACGCCAAGAGGATTTTGGGATCAGCCCGAGAATCGTCGGCGTTACATGCTCTGGCTAGGTGAGCAACTCGGCTTCCGAAAGATGGAGGACTGGTATCGGGTGAGAGTCCGTGATTTTCAGCAACATCGGGGCGGCACGTTATTGGAGAGTTGTCGCCTTGGTTCGATCCCGGCGGTGTTGGCAGATGCCTTCCCGGAATATACTTGGGACATGCAGCGGTTCAGGAAGCGAGCCACGGGGGCTGGAAAGATAATACGCCACCCCAAAGGCTTTTGGATGGTACGCGCTAACCGCTTGCGTTACCTGCGTGGGCTGGGACGCCAGTTAGGCTTCCTCCGGCCAGAGGATTGGTATCAAGTGACCGGCGCGGACTTCCGACGCTATCAGGGCTTTGGGATCCTCCTCTCCTCTTACCGTTCGTGCCCGGTGTTGGCAGCGATGGAACTATATCCGAAGTATCCTTGGAAGGAATGGCTGTTCCCGCGCGTACCCAAAGGTTTTTGGAACCAGCCAGAAAATCACCGGCGTTATATGGACTGGCTGGGCAAGCAACTTGGTTTCCATCAACCAGAAGACTGGTATCACGTCCACCAGCGAGACTTTGCCAACAACCACGGAAACGCGCTCGTGAGTCGTTACGGCTCTTCTCTGCGGAACCTGCTGCGTCAACTTTTACCCGATCTTGATTGGGACAAACAATGGAGTACACCACGAAATGGCAATCGCCTAGCGGCTCACACTGCCGATCATAAGAAAGCATGTTGACCCCGGTGGTTGATCGTGCTGACATCGCCGTTGGTTTATCTGATCTCCGAACGGCTGTTCTATCCCACTGACTAGCACGACGGCAGTCCGACGAAACTGATCTTCGTCGCGTGGCATTGTACTGTCAATCCCCCTAACAAGAAGTGACTTAGCAAGATTCTCTACCGAGCTTAATGAGTCCCCCCGAGGCAGTGTGGGCTGCCGAGCAAAAGACATATCAGCTTCGAGTCGCCAGGCAGATCGGTCTTGCGATTCCGAGGACGATCGTTACGAACAGTGCTCAACAAATCCGTGCGGCGTACGATCGGTTTAACCAAAGGATGATTGTTAAGCCAGCCCGTACCGGATACGTCGATCTTGGCACTGAGCAATTATCTATTTACACAAGCCAAGTGCTAGCAGAGCATCTCGACCACTTATGCGAGGCGCGTTTGAGTCCTGCCATTTACCAAGAACTTATCGAGAAGCGAAGTGATGTGCGCGTAACATACGTCGGTGGCCGCTTGTTCATAGTTGAAATTGACTCCCAAACCGATGACGCAGCCAAACTTGATTGGCGGCGGACGCAAAATCCTAATCTGCCTCACCGACGGGCTGAACTACCAGCAAGTATCTGTGAGAACCTATTGCAGCTAATGGCAATGCTCTGCCTAGAATACGGTGCTATTAACCTCATCCGCACCCTGGATGACGAATACGTGTTCTTGGAGATCAACCCCAACGGTCAGTGGCAATGGCTGGATGACATGCTAGAAATGGGTATTACTGATTCGATAGTCGGCTGGCTGCTCGCTAGAAGAGACTAACACGCAACAGCACAACACAATTCTGCGGACGTTATGAGCAGGATCACTCAACTTTGTCCAAAATGGCTGCTCCGCCTCACACGGGAAGACCTGTGCGACTGTTTCTGGCCACATGCCGCTCCCCTTCCCGAGTGTGCCCGAGCAAGGGAGGAGCAGTTAGAGGCGAACGACCATGCGATGCTTGATGGTGTTGGCCAAAACCGCAGTGAGATTGAGCGGCAGGCAGTACTTGATGGAATCGAAGACTTGCTCGATCAAGAACGAAGTAGGCGTGCTAGTGTCGATTCACGACTTTCCGCAGTGATTTCTCTGGCGACTCCCGCTAACGCCTTCATTGTCGGAATCATCGCATTTCTAGCTGGCCGTGAAACAGCGTTCGGCGCGAGTGCCACCATTCTGATTGCGTTCATTGGTTTCTACACCATCATGCAGTTGCTCTGCGCCATTCGTGGTGCCGTTCATGGGCTTGGAAGACGCGGGTATCGCGGTCCGACACCTGGCAGCAAGTTGCGGCAATTCGGTGAAAACCGAGCTGACCACATGCTCCGTCAAACACGCGAATCGTTGAAATGCCTTCACAATCATCAGCGACATAATAACGTGAAGGTCACCCAAATGGCCGTTGCTCACCGTGCCATTGAAAACGCAGTTATTGGCTTCCTGCTGGCGATAGCGGTTCTATTCGTGTCTGCTATTCATCGCGGTTGCACTGGTTCGCCCGCTGGCGAGCCGACATCCCAAGTTGAGCAGTCTTTGAAAGATACCGAAGCCAAAGTGGAACGGGACAACGCTGAGTTGAAGAAGCAGGGTAAGAAGCTGCCAGCGATGGAGCAGGATATTGCGAGTCTTCGGAAGAGTTTCAGCGATGTAATCAAGAATGCTAATGAACGGACGGCGAAGGCCAAGAAGGACGCAGACACCAAGATCAAGACGATCGAGCGCGAGAACACGGAGATGCAAAACGTAGCCAAGAAAGCTGAACAGGCCAAAAATGAAGCGATGACCAGAGCGACAACATTAGAGCGAGAGAACGTTGGTCTCAAGGCACACGTTCAGAAATTAGACCAGGCTATACGAGATGCGGACGTTAGGCTCAAGGCGATGGAAAAACAAATTGACGATCTGAAAAAGCAAGTTCCCGAGCCGAATGGCCTGGAACAGAAGCCGTGATGGCACGACCGCCCGAGGGCTTCGGTCATGTAGCGGCAGGCGTGCGTCTGTCTGTGGCGATGAAAGCGGAGATCGTTTACGAGACAAGTCAGTTGACAAAACGCCATACCATTCCTTGCACACTTCTGACAGCATGAAGGACTAGGTTGCCGAGAATCGCTTCTGATCGCAGGGAAATCGTTGAGCCATTTTGGCCCCTGTCACACAGGGTATAAGCCAGCCGTGTTGTCTTATTCTACGGCCAACAGACCGGCCACTGAAAACATTCAAACCCACGAAATCCCACCTTTTCCTCATCTTTCGTAGATAGAGGCTCACTGCAACCACATGGCCCGCAAAAGCCGCACAATCCCATTTTTTGTTGTGGTACTGACCGAATTATAAGAAAGTTCAGCAATTTTCCTGTTATTGACACACAAATTTCACGCTGTCAAACGTCTTATATGGGAGGGCCGTTTTTTGAGTATATGAATGTATCCAATTTTGTAAATTGTAAGCCTGTCCTTGTCATCTATTGCAAGAAAGCTGCTGACCACAAACTAAAGGTACTACCGGCTAATTATTGTGGGATATACTGCGCACGGATGCGCAGCGGTCCCGTTTTAGAATTTGGCAATCGCCCATAGCACACCGCCAATTATAAGCATCGCCGTAAGGTAGCTTGATCGTTGCGGTGGTCTTTCATCGTTAGGAGCGGCGACGACCGCAGTAAGCGGGTCTAAGCCGCACGCGATATTCAACAGAACTTCGTCGTCACGATCGAGGCCCATTACAACACAGTATGCGATGAGGTTTAAGGAACAATGCAAGGAAGATTAAACGGAAAAACTACCATGACAAATGACGAGCCGCTTTTGAGCATGAAGCAGGGAGCATCGCGCCTCGGGTATAGCCCATCGGGAATGCGGAAACTCATTGACAGATCCAAGAGGCGACTCCAAGGCTATCCGGTCAAAGGACCAACGATTCGATTCTTTCAACCCAATCCGGGGGACGAAATCAAATTCCGCCCCGAATGGCTGGAGAACTATATCGACGCCTACACGCACGATCCAGAGAAGGCACCGTTGAAAACTCTGGTTGCCAAGCCAAAACATAACAAAGATAAGCGACCGGGTTCAGCAATGAAGGCAATGTCAAACAACGGCTTTGACTCCTTGCTTTTGGCTCTCTAGGACGCATCCCACAGCGGTTCGGTGTAACTATCGCACCACTGAACATAATGCTTCCAGCAGACTTGCGGGGTATTGCCGAGCAACTTGGCCAACGTCTCGATGGTGGTCGGCTTGCCCGTCCAGTACCCCTGCAAGGTTCGCTTGGCGTATGTATGCCTGCAAGCATACATGCAGGCATCTGGATCGAATTGAATCCCCTCCTTATTCTCTACACGAAGCCGTAGCCGCAGGAACGCTGTCGTCAGACTGCTCTGTGTCCAGGCTTTGTTTTTGTTATTGCGAAAGATTGCTCCGACAGGAAATGCCTTCATCTGTTGTCGAACGATAGCAATAATCTCGGGGGCCTTAACCCGGACGATTCGGTACTTTTGGCTAGTCTT
Source organism: uncultured Planctomycetaceae bacterium (assembly GCA_964458015.1). Classification (GTDB taxonomy): domain Bacteria; phylum Planctomycetota; class Planctomycetia; order Pirellulales; family Thermoguttaceae; genus CAYWGR01. The sequence continues at coordinate 26,316 of CAYWGR010000002.1, read as the reverse complement.
CGTCCTCTTTGGAATTACCCGCCACTCCATACGGTCACCCATGTCCGTGACTTGGTCTTTCGTCAACGAGGTAAACTCGACGCCGAAACGAAGTCCTGTGCGGATGCAAACCTGCAATGCCATTCGCAGGTTGGCGTTGGCGTGCTTCATCAAAGCCGCTTCCTGCTCATCGGTAAAATACGTGACCCGGCTCCGGTCCTTGCCAGCGAAGTAACCGGCAATCGGATTGTGTGGGATTAGCTTACGCTCGACCGCATAATTGAGTGCCCGCTTAAGGGCTTGGACCTTCGTTCGCCGCCCAGTTTTCCAGGTGGGGTGAGCTTTGAGCCATTCATCAACATGCAACGGTGTCAGGTTGATGGCCGGAAGACTACCGTAAGGTGGATGGTTGCACCGCTCTTGTTGCATCGCCTTTTTCTCCTCGGCCGTGTATTCGGTCGGCTGGCCATTTTTTCGTCGAAACTTAGCCGGGACGGCATAACACAAATCGAAGAGAGTATTAGCTCGATTGTAGTGGGTTGACTCTGCGCCGGACATTTCCGTGTAGGACAAATAGAGATCGCAGACCTTTTCCAGGGTAATGATGGCTTCCGCTTGTTCTGCCTTCTCGGCAGCTACCTTGGCAGTTTGCGTAATGACCTTCCAGCGCCCGAACGCATCTTTGACGGCTTCGGAATCGGCATTCTTGTCCTTGATATGTTCGCCGCTCGGATAAACGAGAGGAACCCGCCTGCTCCCCTCTAAGGCGTACCAGCCACGCCCCTTTCGGTAATGGTAACCTTTTGTCCTGCTCCCCTTTTTTCGTCCGAGCTTTTTTGTTTTTGCCATTGGACTTCTCCCGGTAGCCTATTCCTTGGTCACGATGTTTGCTAAGATGCACCGAGTACTGATTTGAAGAGTTGACCCATGCTGCCAGTGTGTTTATATCCCGGCTTTTTATATCCCCTTGGTGGCGTACAGATGGCACTTAAATTTGCCCGTGAAATGGCCAAAACAAATGGCCAGCACCTTTATAATAACACGCAAAACACTGGAATACAAGGCGATTTTGCACACAAGGGGCTGTAGCTCAGTCGGTAGAGCAACGGACTTTTAATCCGTTGGTCGCGGGTTCGAGTCCCGCCGGCCCCACTTTCTTAACCAGATGCCCGACAATCACTTATGGTCGTCGGGCGTTTTTTGTTTCGGGACTCGGTTTAAGCAACGATATCCAGAACAATACCTACGCGAATAGAAAAGCCAACATCTCTTCCAGCCGATAGACGCTGGTTCAGATTATTCCTACGCTTGTAAGGAAAATCTTGCTCTGATCTCGGCATAGCCACGATGCACCGGCTCGACACTACGAGGCAGTTGCTTCGTTACGTCATAAAGTGGGGCTCCTTACGCAACTCCTTATCAGACAAGCACGTCCGGTTTTTCGGTATCTAGTCCGCTTTGGCGGATTATTCCCTTTCGCAGAAATCTTTGACCAACCTGTTGACAAGGTGGAGGAAATTCCTATACTGAGACATATGATGTCATGCGTCTGACAGCATATGGCATCTGCCCCGGGGTTCTGATTCGATACTTCAAAAACTGTAACGCAACGAGAAGCGGGCAAGAGATGGAGGCGAGACTCGCGGCAAGGGATTGATTGTCGTCGGCATGTTGCCGTCCCCATGCTGCGATGGCGTGGCACTTTTCTGTATAGGAGTGGAGCACATGCGTAACGTCTGCAAAATGCTGGTTTGCTCGGCTTGGTTCCTGGTTGTTGTCGCCAATGCGGCGCTATCGTGGGGAGGTTACGTTGATTACGTCCAAGGCCTTGATCCCACAGGGTATTACCGTCTTAACGAGTCCGTCGTAGGCACGGTTTATGATTCCAGCGGAAACAATATCAACGGCGTCCATGATTACACACCGGACTTGAATCAGACTCCCGGCGCGCTCTCTCCTTATGATTCCGACAGTGCCATCGGCGGTACACAAGCGGTCGTTGACATTTACAATCTTTGGGCGACGGGCAACTCTTCTTTCAGTCTATCGCTTTGGGTGAAGCCCTCATCCCTGGGCGACTGGCAAACGCCGATCAGCTATGGCCAAGGAGATATCGGGAAGGCGTTGATTGTGGCCGAGTCAGCTCTTGATGCCGGACATCTTTCCATTGGAAAGTATAACGGCAACATTCTCGATTCGGTGGGAGAACTGACCGCCGGAGAATGGAACCACATCGGTCTTAGTTTTGACGGCTCAACAATGAAGCTGTTTTTAAACGGCCAGTACGACAATTCCGCGGCCGTTACCATGGATATCGGAGCGTCTTCCGGTTGTTTGGGCGCTCTTGTTGGCAACCTTCAGTGTTACTCAGGCCAACTCGATGAATTTGCCTATTGGAATGGCACGGCGCTTTCCGATGCACAGATGATCAATCTGGGCAATGCTGCGATTCCCGAACCGTCTACATTTATTTTGTCAGTGATGGGCATTGTGGGATTGCTGGCTTATGCCTGGAGAAAACGGAAGTAACCGTTGATTGCGTTGTGATTTGGAATATCTCAAAAAGAATAATTCTGGTTCCCAAGCTCCGGCTTGGGAACCTCTGGCTAGCTTTAGGCGTCGTTCCGAAGCCCGAGCTTCGGAACGAGAGAAAAAAAACTAACGGTCCTAGCTGAAGCTTCGGTACAAGGTAAGTAGTACTGGATCCGTTACCGAGAAATGCACTGACAATCCGTCGAGGCGGAATTCGTAAACAGCAGCCTCGGTGGAATTCATTCAAACCATATTGCCGCAAGTCAGGACAGAATCATGCAACGAGCAACGACAACATGGCTGCTTCCAATCGTCCTTGGCATCAGTCTTTTTCCTGCCGATCGGACGGTCGCGGCTGAACGGGACGCAAAGGTTCATGCAGATCTCAATGGAACGTGGCAATTCCGTTTAGACCCCAAGGATGAAGGCGTTGCAGGGCGATGGTTTGCAGCGGACGTTGCATTTCCCGACAAGATTCAAGTGCCCGGCAACTGGCAATCGCAAGGTTTTGGTCCAAGCAACTCCCATCTTCGCCATGATTATCAAGGCAAGGCATGGTATCGTCGAACCATGAATGTGCCTGCCGCATGGGCCGGCAAGCGGATTTGGCTTTGTTTCGGCGGCGTGACCAACACGGCAGAGGTGTATGTCAACGGAGTGAAGGTCGGCTCGACTGAAAGCAGCACGGTTCCTTGGGAATTCGACATTACGGATGCAGTGAAGCCGGGCGGCGAAAACGTGATTGCCTGTCGTGTGGACAGCACGGGCTTGGCATCCGGCGGCGTTGTGAATTTCATGTGCCGTTGGGGCGGTCTCTATCGTCCGGTACATTGCGAAGCAAGGCCGGACACGGCGATTCAAGATGTTTTTGTGATTCCTGATGTAAAGAACAAGACGGCTAGCGTTCAGGTGAGTCTCTTACGCCGTACAGACAAGCAGGTATGGAAGGGCGATTTGCAAGTTCGTATTACACCAGTAAGCGGCGGCGATGCCGTGGAGGGACGCGGAGAAGCCCTTATTGCTGAAGGACGAGAGGAAAGCGACTGCATGACCGTCAACATTGCCATGCCGGCAATGCACACTTGGTCGCCGGAAGATCCTTTCTTATACAATGTCGAGATCTCGTTAGCAGCTAACGGCGAGACAATCGATACCGTGCATGACCGCTTTGGCATGCGGCAATTCGAGGTCGGGCCTGGGGGAGTGCTGTTGCTCAACGGGCAGCCGTATTTTGTCCGCGGCATCGGCGACGACACGGTTGAGGTGATCCGTGGAATGCAGTATCCCGACAAGCAGATCTATATCGATCGTTTGAAACAGCTCAAACGATATGGCTTTAACGGAGTACGCTTTCTAGGCAATACGCCGATTCCCGAATACTTCCAGGCGGCCGACGAGGTCGGCGTGCTTGTGATGGCCGAAGGGCACGAGTATACGAGAGACAAAACCACGATTCCGTTGCTGCGTAAAGACGTAGCGAGAATCGTCAGGACATTCCGCAATCATCCTTCGTGGTACATCTGGAGTGCGGGCAACGAGTTGTTTAGCTGCCAAGGAGCAGTACCTGACCGGGAGTGGATGGACTACCTTCTTTTCGCTCAACGGGAGTTCAAAAGACTGGATCCAACGCGGTTTTTCGTGGCCTCCGACGGTACGGATGTTTTTCCGACGGATATTATCACGCAATTCGGACGATTCGATGGGAACCGGCAAAACTCCTCGCCTGAACAACCTTTTTTCGGTTTGATCGACGAAGTAGCCTACTTCAAACGCGCTTTGGACGACATGGAAATTGCTAAGATCGTAGATCAAAAGTCGGCCGAGAGCGGAATGTATGTAAAAACGGTCCAGTCATTGCGGCCCTCGGGCTACTGGCGATTCGAGGAGACGGAAGTCGGCAAGGCGATGGATTCCAGCGAAGGAAATCATCCTGGCATCTATGATACGACGATGGCCGCCGAGGATTTGGGCCGTCCTGGGGCGTTTGCATCAAGTCGTGCGATTCATACCGACGCACGGCGAAAGGGTGTTCGGCTGAAAAACACGGCCCAGAGTACGTTTTCGGCCGGTAGCGAGCCGTTTAGCATTTCATTGTGGGTCAAGCCCGACCGATTTACACCGGGCAGTTATGGAACTCCCTTTGCCTATGGCGCAGCGAGTTCTGGAATGGGATTCGTAATTGCCGATGACGGCACTGGGTCTGGGAAGCTGATGCTGGGGCAATATGGCAACACGGTTTTGCATTCTAACGCAGCACTCGCGGCTGGGCAGTGGAATCATATCGGGATTACGTATGACGGCAATGTGCTAAAGCTTTTCATCAACGGCCATTTCGATAAGAGCGAAAAAGTAAAAATGGCCACGGTGGTTGCCGATGCGCGGATTGGCCGTTGTATCAGCGATGACTCGGCGGCCGACGACAAAATGTACCAAGAACGACCGCAAATCTGGCACGAATTTCCGAATAGCTACATTGGGCCGTTGCCCGACATCACGGCCGATGCAGCATGGACGGGAATCTATCAGGATCCCAACAGCGTTGGTCATGCCCGAAAGCAGATTACGGATCTGGGACTTTCAGATCGTTATCCCGAAATTCGCGAGCGTTCGCTGCAACTGTTCCGTGGTTACCTCAAGCATTATTTTGAATCCACCCGGCATTCTCCAACGATGGATGGTTACGCCTATTGGTGCATGACGGATTTTCCGGCCGGGCCGGAAGGAGAAATGACGACTTACGGCATGTTCAATACGGTCTACAAGCCCGACAAATTCCCAACGCCGGAGCCGGTCCTTCAGTTCAACCGCGAAACCGTATTGCTGGCGGACGTCGGCTTGGCAGATCGAGTTTTGGAGGCCGGCAAAGTTCGCAATGTTTTGTTAAAAATATCGCACTACGGTGCAGAGCCGATTAAGGATGGCCGTGTATTGTGGACAATTTCTGCCGGCGATCAAGTATTGCAGAAGAGCACGATCGAAAAAGTGCAGGTTGCCGTGGGGCAAGTGAAAACGCTGGGGACGATTGCGATCCAACCGCCGTTCTTGGGAACATCCCAAAAATTACGGCTTCACGTTCTCCTGGAGAGCAAAGCATGTCGGCAGGAAAATCAATGGGACTTTTGGGTATTTGCCGCTAATGTCGAGTCGCTTCGCGGTCGGCCGATTCTCAACAGGACCGGCATTGCATCGCTTGATAAGCGATATGCCATTGAGGCCAATCGACCGGCCGAGCAGGCCAAGTTGGTATTGGCGAATCGTGTGACGCACGATGTTTTGCAAGACTTGGCTCATGGCCGCTCCGTCCTTTTACTGGCCGAACAGGGCGTTTTAACGCAACCCGGCACTTTCACGTTCTATCCCCAGTGGATACGTTCCTCGGGCACGGTGATTGAAAAGCATCCGTCTTTGTCGCGGTTTACAAATGACGGATTCTGTGATCTTCAATTTTATCGCCTATTTGATGGAAATTTGGAGTCGCTTGCCCTCACCGAAAAAGGCTCGATCGGACGAGAGAAACTGGTTCCAATCGTCTGGGGACTTTGCCAGGACCATGACCCGAGCCTCGGAACGGAATGGTTTGTGCCGAAAAATCGGTGGAAGATGTATCGGCACGGCATCATCTGTGAAGGCAAAGCAGAAAACGGCAAAATTTTGATTTGCACCCTTCGGCTGGTCCGCGGTCTTGAATTGCAACAACCGGAAGCGGGCGCCATGCTTGATAGTTTGATTGAATACGCTACATCGGAGAAATTTGCACCAGCGTCTCCGGCGATTACGAGTGAGGAGTTGAGCAAGTTGTTCCACATCGTAGGAAGTAAATAGAAACGCGCAAATCAATCGTTGGGGGGACGAACCATGAATATGGGGAACAGCCTTTGCCGTGGAGTTGCGTCTTCCGTGAAAACGGGCTTTACTTTGGTCGAGCTGCTTGTGGTAATAACGATTATCGGCATTTTAATCTCGCTGTTGTTGCCGGCAGTGCAATCGGCACGCGAGGCAGCACGGCGCGTCCAGTGCTCGAACAATCTGAGACAGATCGGATTGGCGCTGCACAACTATGAAAGTGCAAACAACACGTTTCCGATCGGAGCGCGGATGGGGCCGGAATGGCCGTATTTTTTGCACGCACTATTGCCTTATATGGAGCAAGAGGCCTTGAGTCAGGGTTTTTCGACAGTCCAGAAGTTGAATGTCAATCCGTGGGATGGAACGGCGGCGTCCGTCTGGCCGAAGTCAATCCGCGACATCTCGGTTTCCCAGTTTCTTTGTCCCAGCGATGGAGTCGGCGGCGCGACAAAATCTTCTCCCAATTTTAATCCGGGTGAGTCGCACGATACAGCCGTCAACATTTTTGTAAGCAACTATCTTGGGATCTTCTCCGGTTTGAACGACGGAGACGCCATGGCCGAAGGCATCGGCAGTTCAGCTTTTGCGCCAACGATGCGAACGGTTTTTCGGCTCTATCGTTCGACGAGTGTCGCACAGATTCGGGATGGCACGAGCAATACGCTTGCCCTGGCGGAATACCTGACCGGTCACACCAGTGACCAGCGCGGATATATCTATACGACCCGGGCAGGCTCGCAGATGCTTTACGTGGCCAACACGCCGAACTCCAGCGTGCCTGACAATCTGTTGGATTATCCAACTTTCTGCCAGGGGGGAAACAACAGCTTTCCGGAAGAAAACCTTCCCTGCGTAGGAGGAGGTTATGAATCCAATTCCGCCGGGGCCAGGAGCCATCATCCGGGAGGGGTCAATGGACTACTCTGCGATGGCAGTTTACAATTCTTCTCCGATGGAATTGATGCAACCGTTTGGCGAAACATGGGGTGGATCGGCGATGGCTTTCCACTCGGCGGCGTTTTTTGAAGGGGATTGGAAATTACCTTCGATACGGCGGGGTATATAAGGGAATCAAGGAGTAGAAAATGAAATTGAAATCCGTGCAACGCACCCCTCTTGTGGACGTTGTTGTCGAACGGCTGCGACAATCCATCGAAAGCGGCAATCTGAGCAGCGGCGATCGCTTGCCGCCCGAACCGGAGTTGGTTTCCCAGCTAGGCGTGAGCCGAACCGTCTTGCGCGAAGCGATCAAGCGCTTGCAGACCATCGGCCTTGTGACGATTCGACGCGGCGTGGGAACCTACGTCGCCGATCGCAACAATCTTGTCAATTGCATTCGACTGGTGCGAACGGCCATGGCTCTATCTTCCGACGAGTTGATTCGATTTGTCGAACTTCGCGAAGCCATCGAAGCCCATGCGGCACGACAGGCAGCCAACATTGCCACGGAACAAGATATCGTCGAGCTGGCATTGATTTGCGACGAAATGGAAGACGAGAACCAGGATTACGAAAAGGCCATGCAGCTAGACCTGCGGTTCCATCTCCGATTGATTGAAATTACCGGCAATAAGCTGATGGTGAATGTCTTGGAGATTCTTCAAGAGTTCATCTATGAAGGAATGTTGCGGACGACGCCGAAACCGCGGCAACGGGTGGTTAGCCGACAAGGCCACATGGCAATCGTGGATGCCATCCAAAATCACAATTCCGATGCGGCCGAAGCCGCCATTCATTATCACATGAACCTTTTAGTGCGACGGCTTCAAGAGTGCGAGAAGCCGGAACAAGGTAAATCGCGCCGTCAATCCTAGTTGGTTTACGGTTTTACTTCCCCCCCTTACCGAGTTCTTCGCGAAAAACTTCGCAAAGAATATCCTGTCTGAACGTATGGAGATACCCTGCCATGTTGCGACACCTTGCACGAAAATTGCTCTATTGCGGGCCAACTTTTCTTTTCTCAGTACAATATTTTTTCTTTTGCTGTATCGAGAATGCGTTCGCCTCGGAAAACCCTGCTCCGGAAACTGCCGCTGTGCAGCAATGGACAGACCATGCTTTTAGCAAGCCGCAAATCAACACTTCTGGTGAGAACGTGGGTGCAAAATTAAACATCATTTCCCAAAGCCACAAAATAATCAAGAAACAAACGGTTTGGAATACGCCGCTCACCTTGGGCGAAAAGCAGTATACGCATGGGTTGTTTATGGACGCTCCCGCAAGAGTGAGAGTATGCTTGGATCGACCGGCGAATGAATTTTTAGCTATTATCGGGATCGACAACAACCATAACACTCGATCCAACCCGAAAACCGCATCTGCCCGATTTTATCTCGATGCGGGCAAGCAACGTATTTTCGGCTCACCGGTGAAAAAGCTTTCTGATGTCGCGGAAACGATCCAAGTGCCGTTGCATGGAGCGAAAGAATTTTTTCTGTCGGTTGATGACGGAGGGGACGGCCGCGACTGTGACCAGTGCGTTTGGGCCGATGCCGCTATACGTTTCCAAGACGGATCGGTGCGGTATCTGGATGAGTTTCCAATGGAGACGGGGAACAACAATTTGAACGCACCCTTTTCTTTTCTTTACGACGGCGTAAGTTCTTCAGAACTCTTGCCACAATGGACCTACTCCTCGCAACGGACGCCGATGTCATCAGGTTGGCGCGATGTGATCATCTACAAGGATCCCAAGACGGGGCTCATTTTGGAATGCGAAGTTGTCTTCCATGCGGATTTTAATGCAATAGATTGGGTATTTCATCTTACAAATTCCGGCACGGCCGATACCCCCATCATTGAGCAATTTCTTCCGCTTCATTGCAATAATCTGTTTGATACGACTTCCCAACCCATTACATTGCGATGGTCCAACGGCGATAAATATGCCCCGGATTCTTTCATGCCGTGCGACGAATCCATGACGCCTGGAAAATCCAAACGGTTTGTTCCTACCGGCGGCAGATCGTCGAATCATTCTGCATTTCCTTTCTTTAATATGGCCGGCTCAAACGGCGGATGGGTCATGGCAATCGGCTGGACGGGGCAATGGGCCGCGGAATTTGCATCCGATGCAAAAGGCGGGTTGGGAGTTTGTGCCGGCATGGAAACCACGCATTTTCGTTTGCGTCCAGGACAACGTGTGCGAACGCCGCGCATCGTGTTGCTTCGCTATCCCGGCAATTCGATGATCGTTGGCCAAAATCGATTTCGGCAGCTTATGCTGACGCACTATGTGCAACAGCGCAACGGTCAACCGGCAGCTCCGCCGATATGCCACAACACTGCCGGCACGATTTATCGAAGCAACCAGCCGGCAACTGAAAGCAACCAATTGGCGATTATTCGAAAGTCGGCTGAGTTGGGTGTTGAAGCGTATTGGATGGATGCATATTGGTATCCCCAAGATTGGGCTGCCAATGTAGGCAATTGGTATCCTCGCCCAAATGATTTTCCGCGCGGTTTGCGCCCTCTTGGCGACGCGGCTCATCAGGCGGGCATGAAGTTCGTCCTTTGGTTTGAACCAGAACGGGTCTATCGCGGTACGCAGTTCGATCGAGAATACCCTGAATTTCTGATCAAGTTAAACAACGACAATCGACTTTTCAATCTCGGCGATCCCAAGGCCAGGCAGTTTCTTATCGATTTTCTCGATCAACGGATCAAACAGTGGGGCATTGACATCTATCGGCAGGACTTCAACTTCGATCCGCTTCCCTATTGGCAACATCATGATGCTTCGGAGGGTCGTGGAATCACAGAAATGCTCTATGTCGAAGGACTTTATCAATTCTGGGATGAATTGCTCAAACGAAATCCAGGACTAACCATCGACAACTGCGCAAGCGGCGGACGGCGAATTGATCTGGAAACCTGTTCTCGTTCTTATCCACTTTGGCGAAGCGATTTCAATGACATCGGCGAAGGGCTTAAAGGGCCTTCGTATTGGCCGAAAATGGCCTGTGCCGATCAAGTTCACGTGTCGGGATTGGCATCCTACATACCGTTCCAGTCAGGCCCGCTTTGGGACATGCATCCGTATTGCGTGCGGAGTGCCATGACCTCCAGCGTTGTTTTCTATGAAAGAATCCTGCACGATGAATTTCCCACGAAACTTGCGAAGCAAGCCATCGTTGAAATTAAACGGCTGCGCCCACTGTTCTTGGGCGACTTCTATCCGCTGCTGCCGCTGACGACAAGCCAGGCCGATTGGTACGCTTATCAACTGGATCGGCCGGACCTCAAACAAGGCTGCGCGATGGTCTTTCGTCGTCCGGAGAACCAAGAGGCCGTGCGCGAAATCAAGCTGCAAAACATTGATCCCAAAGCGGAATATTCGGTTTCCATCACCGGAGAAACCTACGACAAGACGGCGCCTCGACGTATAAACGGTCAAGATCTGTCGTCGCTTAAGGTGCGGATTGATTCCAAGCCGGGATCCGTGCTCGTGGAATATGCCCGCATAACACCGTGATTACTCCCGTTCTTAAAGGATAGATAGCTGATGCGCATTGTCACTTATGCAACGCCCCAAGGGGCACGAGTTGCCGCCGTTCGTGCCGAGGGAATTGTGGACTTGAATCGTGAGGATTCTGAAATTCCCTCTTGTGTAAAAGAACTGCTTGGTCAAGGAAAAGAAGCATTGCATCGTGCAGAAAAAGCTGCTCAACGCGGCAAGCCGATTCCCCTGGATCAAGTCAGATTGCTTCCTCCCGTTCCAACGCCGGAAAAAGTAATCTGCGTGGGTTTGAACTACGTGGATCATGCCAAAGAAGGCGGTTCGCCCATTCCGCAAGAGCCCGTGGTCTTCTGCAAATTTCCAACGGCAGTGCGAGCCGATGGCGACGACATTGTACTGCCGCCGTCGAGTACGGAGGTTGATTATGAAGCGGAGCTAGTGGTGGTCATCGGTCTTGGCGGTCGGCATATTCCTAGGGAACAAGCCTTGAACCATGTGGCCGGCTATTGCTGCGGCAATGATATTTCGGCACGTGATTGGCAGCTTCGGAAGCCGGGCGGTCAGTGGCTTTTGGGAAAAACGTTTGATAGCTTTGCTCCCATTGGGCCAGTGCTGGTTACATCGGATGAAGTAAGCCGGCCCGGAAATTTACAGATCCAATTGCGGCTCAACGGGCAAACGATGCAGAACTCGAATACATCGCAATTGATTTTTCCCGTCGAAGAACTGATTGCCTATGTTTCGAACGTATGCACCTTGAAGCCCGGCGACATTCTTTTTACGGGAACGCCCGCCGGAGTTGGTTGCACAAGGAAACCGCCGGTGTTTTTGAAGCCAGGCGACTTGATGGAAGTGGAAATTGAACAATTAGGTATTTTACGAAATACCGTTGTTGCGGAGAAGAAATGAACGTTGTTTCCTAGGAGTCTGTTGTGGAAAGCATGTGGGAAGGCATTGTGTTGAGCATCATGGCCGGGCTGGCTACCGGCAGTTGCCTTTGGCCCATGAAAGTGATCAAACGCCTACAATTCGAGCATTATTGGTTCGTGGGAATGATCCCTTTCCTGGTTCTCCCGTGGCTTGTGGTGACGATGGCAATTCCCGATCCTTGGTCGGCTTTCTTGGAGATCGGCTGGCGTCCGCTTCTGATTGCCAACGCACTTTCCATCGGCTGGGGGATTGCCAACATTCTTGGCGGCTTGTGCGTCGTCCGCATCGGTTTGGCATTGACCGGGGCCATTGTGACCGGGTTCGGCGTGACTGTTGCCGTAACCATTCCCTTGGTTCTTAAAGGAACCGGATTATTCAGCAATTCGCCGGATCTTTTTTCCACTCCTGGCATGATTGTGATCGGGGCCGTCATTCTGATGCTAAGCGGCGTGGCTTTTGCCGCGGTTGCCGGTTTCGGACGAGAAAAAAGTTTGCAAAAAATCAGCATCACCAAAACAATGCCGACCGGCAGTTTCTTAACAGGCCTTGTTATGGCTGTGTTGGCTGGAGTTCTGTCGGCGGGGCCTGCACTGGCGTTTGTGTATGGAAACGGTCCGATTGCGGCTGCCATGAAAGCGCATGGAGCAGGAAGCGTCGCAGCGGATTTGTCAGTTTGGGCTTGCGGTTTTCTTGGCGGAGCCTTGGTCAATCTGCTTTATCCCGCTTGCTTGATAACCCGACGGCATTCTTGGAGCCTGCTAGCGCAGCATCCAGGCGAAGCACTAATCGCCACACTGATCGGCAGCCAATTGATTGTCGGATTTGGGCTCCAGGGGCTCGGGATGGTTGCTCTTGGCCCGCTTGGAGCCTCGGTCGGTTCCGGCATCCAACAGATCATGCAAATCGCAGGGGCGCAGAGCATCGGTTTTATGAGCGGTGAATGGCGTGGCGTTGTAGGCCGTCCGCGCCAATTCATGTTTGCCGCGGTGGGCGTGCTCCTTCTTGCGACACTGGTTCTGGCTCATGCCAATAGTGCGACATAATGAAAGTGAATCGATCTAGAGAGGAACATGAATTAATGGCACATCCGCATATTTTGGTGGCCGACTGGTTGTTGCCGGACTTTGACCAAGAGAGCAAAGCATTGGAACAAGCCGGCGTTACATGGTGTCTGCCCACATGGACGCCTCCGCCTCCGCCAAGGGAACAGCAGCGACAAGAACTCTTGGAGAGAATCGCCAAGGCAACTTGCATTGACGGCATCATATTTCAGCTCGCTCCGCTTGATACAGAAGTTATCAATGCTCTACCCAACACCTGCAAAATACTGCAACGAGTAGGAATTGGACTAGACACGGTGGACATTCCTGCCGCCAAACAACGGAATATCACGGTTAAAAATACTCCCAACTATTGCGTGGAGGAAGTAGCCGTACATGCAATGTCGTTGCTGTTGTCGTTACATCGCCAATTGGCCGCAACACAAGAGAATTTGCTTGCCGGCCGTTGGTCGGATCGTCCGCCCAAAACGATTGAACGTCTGAGCACGCTTACCCTGGGCATTGTCGGCTTGGGGCGAATAGGGCATCGCTTTGCGGGATATATGAAGCCGCTCGTCAAGAATATTCTCTATTACGATCCCGCTTGTTCAGCAACATCTACTGGATTGACCTCGGTCGCGTTTGATGAGTTACTATGTCAATCCGATATCATTTCCCTGCATTGCCCTCTCTTGCCTGAGACAAGACATCTATTGAATGCCGACACATTAAAGTTGGTCAAGCAAAATGCCTTGATTATCAACGTCGCGCGCGGCGGGCTGTTGGATGCCGTTGCATTGGCCGACATGCTCAATCGCGGATGTATCGCCGGGGCTGGTTTGGATGTCTATGAACCGGAGATTCTCCCACTCGATTCGCCGATGCGAAAATGCAAGAACGTAATTCTTACGACCCACACGGGCTGGTACAGTCGCCAAGCGACCGTCGATGCCCGAACCGAAGCCATGAACAGTCTGTTGCAGGGGATAAAAACGTGAAGGTATTAATTGTAGACAAGTTACCCCATGAAACCGTTACCGCACTGGAAGAGTTGGGCGCACATGTTGAAACGCGAACGGATCTCGCGGCGGATACTTTGCCGACGGCCTTGCAGGATGTAACGGTCCTCATCGTGCGATCCACGAAAGTAACGGCGGCGGCAATTGAAATGGCCCCGCAACTGTCGCTGATTATCCGAGCCGGAGCAGGCGTTGACACCATCGATTTGGCGGCAGCCAATGCGCGTGGCATCTATGTCGCCAATTGTCCAGGCAAAAACACCGATGCCGTTGCCGAGTTGGCAATTGGGTTATTGGTGTCGGCCGACCGAAGAATCGTTGATGCAACGGTTTCAATGCGCGAGGGGAAATGGCGTAAAAAGGAATTCGGGAAAGCCAATGGCTTGGCCGGTCGCACGCTCGGCATTCTAGGATTCGGCGCCATCGGCAAAGCAGTTGCGCAACGTGCCGCTCGACTCAACATGCCTGTCATTGCATGGTCGCGCAGCCTTACGCCGCAAGTAGCCGAGGAACATGGCATCGGACTGATGGAGCTGCCCGAGGCTGTGGCCGCCGCGTCGGACGCCGTCAGCATTCATCTCGCCTTGACCCCTGAAACCAAATATCTCGTTGGAAAAAAGTTTCTGGATGCGATGAAGCCCGGCGCCATTCTAGTCAATACGTCGCGAGGGGCGTTGGTCGATACGAAGGCGTTGCACGCAGCCATTATCGAGAAAGGGCTGCGAGTTGGACTTGATGTATTCGAAAATGAACCAGGCGGCGGTGAAGATGCATGGACCAATACGGCGTTGGCATACTTAGTCACATGCACGCCGCACATCGGAGCATCAACCGAGCAGGCGGCCGAAGCCGTGGCTGCGGAAGTGGTGAGAATCGTGGATGTTTTCCTAAAAACCGGACGGCCGCCGACAAGCGTCAACCTTTGCGCCCATTCTCCCGCCACGCATCGACTGGTCGTGCGTCATCGAAACTGCGTAGGCGTCTTGGCCACCGTACTCGACAGCCTGAAAGAGGAGGGAATCAATGTTGAGGAAATGGAGAACACCATTTTTGCCGATGCAGCGGCCGCGTGTTGTTCGATGCGGCTCGATCAGATGCCCACCAATACTCTCGTGGAATCGCTCAGGCGTCGTACGAATATTTTAGATGTCGTGTTAAATACGTGCGATTAAGGGGCAGGATCCATGACAGAAGATCTCCGGCAATATACAGCAGTAAATCGGAAGCGGTTCGAGGAGGAACTTGGCGAGTTTGTCAGCATACCCAGCGTCAGCGCCGGTTCCGGCAACATCGCGGATATGGAACATGCCACGACTTGGACGCAAAATCAACTGCAGGAAATCGGCTTTCACACGGAACTAATTCCAACTTCGGGGTTTCCGTTGGTATATGCGGAATCTCCGACGATAAAGGGATTGCCGACCTGTTTGGTTTACGGACATTACGATGTGCAACCCGCCGATCCGCTGGATGAGTGGATTTCCCCGCCTTTTGTACCGACTTGGCGCGATGGATATTTGTTCGGCCGGGGAGCCAGCGACGACAAAGGACAAATCTTCTCCCATATTAAGAGCGCGGAAGCATGGATGCAAACGGCCGGAAGCTTGCCGGTCAATCTAAAATTCCTCATCGAGGGTGAAGAAGAGGTCGGTAGTTGTGGGCTATCTGCTTTTCTGGAAAACAGTACCGGCAAACTTGCCTGCGATTACCTGGTCGTCAGCGATGGAAGCCAATTCGCTCCTGGAGTTCCAGCCATCACTTACGGACTCCGCGGGGTGATGTATTTTGAACTTCGGCTTCACGGTCCGAACCGTGATCTCCACTCAGGCTCGTTTGGCGGTTGTGTGGCAAATCCCGCCAATGTCTTGGCCGCTCTACTGACAGGCATTAAGGATCCAAGCGGAAGGATTCGCCTCTCGGGCTTCTACGATGATGTTTTGCCTATGACCGAAAAAGAACGTCATGCAATTGCCGCGTTGCCGTTTGACTCAAAACAGTTTCTTCTAAGCCTCGGCGTTGAGAATGGTTATGGCGAGGAGGGCTATACGTTGCTGGAACAGCGTTGGGCTCGGCCAACGTTTGACATCTGTGGAATATGGGGTGGTTACCAAGGCGAAGGCCGCAAAACCGTACTGCCTGCTTCGGCAGGCGCAAAAATCAGCTTCCGTTTGGTTCCCCAACAAGATCCTGAGAAAATTGCCGCCTCGCTACGGCAATATCTTGCCCAAGAAATGCCGCCGGGGATTCGATGGGAACTGCTCGATCTTCAAAGTGCGCCAAGCGTTGTTGCGTCCCAAGAAAGTCCGGTGGCCCGAGCAGCAACGGCCGCCATTCAAGAAGTATTCGGCTGCTCTCCGGTTTTTGTCCGCGAGGGAGCTTCCGTGCCTATTGTAGCAGCGTTCCAACGTAAATTGGGCGCCGAACCTCTGTTGCTTGGTTGGGGGCAAAGCAGCGACAACACGCATGGCCCTAACGAGTGTTTCTCGATGGCCGATTATCACCGAGCCATCCTCGCCAACGGCTATTTATGGAAATATATTGCAAATGCCAATAGTGAAACCTATTGACAATAAAGAAGATAGAGCTACAATGACATATGATGTCTTACGGCATATTTCGATGCGCACCGGTGAATGTAAATGCAAAACTTCGTACTAAATAACGCCCATCATTCCACTGTTCAGCGAGAATCCTCGATTCCATCCTTCCGCGGGAAGGCCGCGGTCGTCATGGGCGGGGCCGGCGCTATCGGATCGGCTGTTGCCGAGGCTTTGGCTCAGCATGGCGCCAATATCGCCGTGCTCGACGTTCAAGATGAAGCCGCCGACGATGTGGCGAAACGTATTGAAGCGTTGGGCCGGAAGGCCTTTGCGGCACATTGCGATATCTGTTGTGAAGAGCAGATTCAATCGGCAGTTGCAACAACGATTGAACAGTTTGGCCGCGTTGACGTTCTTATCAATGCCCCGGGACATGGCATCCTGAAGCCGCTTCTGGAGATGACTCGTGCGGAATTTGAAAGAAATCTCAGTGAATATCTGATCGGAGCGTTCTTAATTTCAAAAACCGTGGCGGCATCGATGATCCAACAAGGGATCGGCGGCAGCATCGTGCACATCAGCAGTATTTCCAGCGTTCGAGCCTTAGGGCGAGGAACCGGGGCTTACGCTGCCGCAAAGGCAGGGCTTAATGCCTTGATTCGAGAAATGGCTGTTGAATGGTCGCCGCATCGCATTCGCATCAATGCGGTCGCACCTTGTCAGGTAAAAACGCCTGGTTTGGAACGTGTATTAAATAGCGGGCTATATGGAGAACGCGAGACATTGACCGATAAGATGCTCGCCGAGATTCCGATGAAACGTTTTGGAGAGCCCGAGGAGATTGCATGGCCCTGCCTGTTTCTCGCTTCGGAAGCAGCCTCGCTGATAACCGGGCAAGTCCTCTTTGCCGATGGAGGAAACACCGCCCAATGACTCCGAACTCTACCGAGCAAGAATCCTTGATTCCTCCTGAACTGGATACGGCAACTCTTCTCCAGTTGTATCAACGCATGTTTCTGGTGCGGCGATTTGAGCGAACCGTTCAGGAACTCTACAAAAAAGGGGAATTGCCGGGATTCATTCATCTTTACGTTGGCGAAGAAGCTACGGCCGTCGGTGTTGGCGCTCATCTGCGGCCGGACGACTGGATTACCAGCACGCATCGCGGCCACGGTCATGCATTGGTCAAAGGCGTTCCGCCAAGGATCGTTCTCGCGGAATTAGCGGGAAAGGCCACCGGCTGCTGCGGCGGCCGAGGCGGCACGATGCATCTTTACAGTCCCGAGAAGGGCTTGCTCGGCACCAACGGCATCGTGGCGGGGGGCATTCCGGCGGCAGTCGGATTGGGTATTAGTGCAAAGATCCGCGGCTCCGGGCAAATTGCAGTGGCCTTTTTTGGCGACGGCGCGTCGAATCATGGGTCATTCCATGAGTCGGTCAATTTTGCCGGCATCCAGCAATCGCCCGTCGTATTTGTTTGTGAAAACAATTTTTATGCCACTTGCACCCCGATTAGCGCGGCAACGCGGAATCCCTGCTTGGCCGATCGTGCGTCTGCTTATGGAATTCCCGGCATTCGTGTCGATGGAAACGATGTGCTGGCTGTATGGCAGGCGATGCGCGAAGCTTCCGAACGCGCACGCGCGGATTTGGGGCCTACGCTTATCGAAGCGGTCACCTATCGTATGGTGGGCCACCATGAAGGCGATCCCTTGGTCGGGTCTTACCGGACGCAAGAGGAAATGGATCAATGGGCTTTGCGTTGTCCGATTCAGCGATTCCGTTCGGTCCTGATGGAAAACCAATGTGCAAGCGAACAAGACTTGCACGCTATTGAATCCGAGGTAGAGGATGAAATCCGCGACGCGGTGAGTTTCGCCCGGCAATCGCCAACCCCCAATCCAGCAACGGCCTTTTTGCACACCTGGGCAGATCCACTCCATCCAACTCTTCCGGAGTCGGACACTAATGGACATTCCGAGATAACCGAAGTGCAGAGTTGGCTCGATGCCGTCCGGGATGGAATCGCCGAGGAAATGCGACGTGATCCACATATCATTTACTTCGGTGAAGGCATCGGAGAACGCGGCGGGACGTTCGGCCACACCAAAGGGCTATTTGAGGAATTCGGCGCGCGCCGCGTCATCGATACGCCTATTTGCGAATTGGGGTTTACGGGGGCCTCGATCGGAGCCTCGGCCTCGGGATGCCGCACCGTGGCCGATTTGATGATCTCGGATTTTCTTTGGGACGCGGGAAGTCAGATTGTCATGCAAGCGGCAAAGCTTCGCTACATGAGCAATGGACAGGTCGGCGTGCCGATGATTGTACGATCGGGGATGGGGACGGTTAAGAATGCCGGTCCTCACCACAGCGGCACTTATTATCCGGTCTGGGCTCATTGTCCAGGCTTGATCGTCGTTGTCCCCTCCAATCCCGCCGACGCAAAGGGACTTATGAAAACCGCTTTGCGAGCGGGCGATCCCGTGATATTCATGGAACATAAGTCGCTCATGTCCAATAGGGGGCCCGTGCCGACGGGCGAGCATTTCGTACCATTCGGACAAGCGAAGATCGTGCGCCAAGGCAATGACATTACGTTGGTTTCCTGCGGCCTGTGGTTGCAACGATCGTTGGAAGCAGCTACCCTTCTCGACAAAGAAGGCATTTCATGCGAGGTCATCGACTTGAGGACGATTGTTCCCCTCGATATCGAAACCATTATTCGCAGCGTATCAAAAACGGGACGGCTCTTGATCGCGGATGAGGCCTATGCCATGTGCGGGTTGGGGAGTGAAATCGCGGCCGGCGTCGTTGAGCAAGCGTTCGACGAACTCGACGCGCCGATTGGACGGTTACATACGGAACCGGTTGCCATTCCCTTTAGCCCGGCGTTGGAGAATGCCGTGGTGGGCACCGTTGAGAAAATAGTCGAAGCGACGCGCGCCGTATTGGAAGGCCGGCCGTATGTTCCAATGCGGGCCGGCAGAATGGGAAGGCCCGGCATTTCAATGCCTTGCAAGATTAACCTTCCGTTGCAAGATTGGCAACCTCGGCAAAGCGATTCGTCAAGCCAGTTTGAAGGCCAAACATAAAGGTATTATCGAACAGGTTCATTCTCATGCTATTTTTCCTTCCAAACAAGGATCCATTCCATGAATAACACCCCACGACTACAAGGCAAGCGAATATTAGTGACCGGTTCCGGCACCGGCATCGGCAAGGGAATGGCGTTGGAGTTATGCCGGGAAGGGGCCGATGTGGTTTTTCATTATTCGGGAAGCCGTGAAGGCGCCGCAGCCGCCGTGGAACAAGCACGGCGCGAGGGAGCTGCCAGAGTTACGGCGATTCAGGCCGATTTTCGTGACAAAGACGCCCCTGCTCGGCTCGGACGGGAAGCCGTCGAGTTCTTAGGCGGAATTGACGCCTTGGTGAACAACGCCAGCATTACGATGAACCGTGCGTTTGAAGAGGTAACCCAGGAACAATTCGATACGCTTTATAATGTAAATATCCGAGCAATGTTCTTTCTTACCCAGGCCGTGGTTCCCGCAATGAAGCGGCAGGGAAGCGGAACGGTCATCAATGTATCCTCCGTTCATGCCTTCGAAGGATACCAAGAGCATACTGTTTATGCGGGAACCAAAGGCGCGATAGTTGCATTCACGAGAGTATTGGCTGTGGAACTCGGCCCTCTGGGGATTCGCGTCAACGGCATCGCACCGGGCGCGGTCGAGGTCGAAAATCACCACGAGATCTTCGAGAATTATGATGGGAATGCCCTGGGGCGGATGATACCCTGCGGATTTGTCGGTCAACCCTTGGACGTTGCTAAGGTGGCGGTATTTCTTGCATCGGATGATGCTCGATACATCCTTGGACAGACGCTCATCGTCGATGGAGGCACAACATCGTGGATGCCGTTTGGCGATGGTTTTCGCCAGCCCATGGGCGTGCAGTTCGGACGCGGTTACGTGGCGGGATTATAGTCGCTCGCCGTTGTGATGTTTCACGATAATGGAGATTTTCCACCCAAGAAAGGAGGTGAACCATGCACGGAAATGCAAGTTTCACGTCTTGGGCAGCAACGTTTAGTCCTTTCGCTCATTGGGCAGTTGAAAGGCAGCAGCCAACGCTGGTGTTAGCGGCCGTTCTGGCGTCGCTCTGCGTGGCGATGCTGTTTGGCTGCGGAAAAAGCAGCTCGCACGAACGTGCGGCGGTGTGTGGAAAAGTGTTGTTGGATGGGAAAGACGTTTCCGAGGGTGTTATCGCTTTTTATCCAACAGGAACTTCCAAAGGTCCCGCGGCGGGGGCTTCGATCAAAGACGGGCGTTACAAAATCGCGGAGCAAAATGGGCCGGTCATCGGCACGAACCGCGTTGAGATTCGTATTCCTAAACGAACCGGCCGAAAGACTCGCGTTCCTTTGCCTGGTTCCGAGGAAATGATCGACCAGATACTCGAAGCTGCACCGGATTGCTACAACACCCGTTCGACGCTTACAGCGAATGTCGAGATCAAGGGTAATGTCTTCGATTTTTCACTGCATTCAAAGTGACTTCTGGTTTTAGAGCGCCTGTCTGACGCTCTGGTCGCAGATTCGAGCCCCGCCGGCCTCACTCGATCAGGCAAAGACAATCGAGGACAACTCGACTCATACCTCTTGAAGCCAAGGGATTATGTTGTTTCTTAACGATAAGACCAACATCTTTTCTGTGGAGAGATGCAGCCGATTCTGGATACCGACAAGAGAGAGTCGCGAAATTAACTGATGGCAGCAAAAAAGTGGAGACCCACATAATACTTTCCTTCCACGAGACAAAGCATGACGCGGCTGGTGTCTCCTGAAATTCCTTGCTTCCCGTGGGGGGCAAAGACATTACACCCCCCAATGTAAGAAAAAAACGAATGATTTTGGCTCACGTTCCTATATGCGTTCAGGCGAATGTTTGTTATATATACGCCCAGTCGCATATGGTGAGTATCCGTAACATTTCTGTATTGGCCAGCGTGGCTTGCGGAGTTCTCACCGGCGAAGCAAGAGGAGAGCTATCCCGTGAGTCGTCCGATTCTTGATTGCGTTGGGTTAGTCTTTGCTGCTGGCTGTCTCATGACATTGACTCTGACCGGTTGTGGCAGCAGCACAGCCTCGGTGTCAAGTACGGATTCCAATACCACAAAAGGCCAAGCAAAGCCATCCGATGGTTTCGTGGCAGATACTGGCAAGGGCATGGCTGCCATCAAGCAAGCAGCGAATGCCGGCAAGTACATCTTCATGTTCTTCTCGAAAGCCGATAACGATCAAACTCACGCCATGCGTAAGGTGTTTGATAAGGCAATAGAGCGGGTGGCCGATCGCGCCCAGTGGGTCGCGGTGAACATTACCGATTCGGTCGAGAAAGACATTGTAGCCAAGTTTGATCTGAGCCGCGCTCCGATGCCATTAGTTCTGGTAATGGCCCCGAACGGCGCCATCACTGGCGGCTTTCCAACAAAGTTTGAGGAACAGCAGCTTGTGGACGCCTTTGCCACTCCCGTTACCGAAAAGGTGATGAAGGAACTCCAAGACAGCAAACTTGTATTCGTGTGCGTTCAGAACGGCAAGACAAAATCGAACGATGTCGCCATGAAGGGCGTCCGTGACTTCAAAGCCGATGCACGCTTCGCCAGCGCGACGGAAATCGTGATGCTGGACCCCGCCGATTCGGCGGAAGCATCCTTCTTGGCCGACATGAAGGTTGACCCCAAGACGGAAGAAGCCATGACGGTCTTTCTGGCTCCCCCCGGTTCAGTCATCGCGGAATACAAGGGTGCAACGGATAAAGAAGAACTGGTGGCCACACTTCAAAAGGCCAGCTCCAACCCTTGTTCAGGCGGATCGTGCGGCCCAAACGGATGTGGCCCAAAGAAATAGATGTTTATTCGCGAATGTGTATTTCGCAATTCCTTTTACCCAAGGACTCAAAATATGAGGGCATTTCTCTTAGCGATTACTGCTGCTATCTTTGCGGTGGGTGCGACGGCAGTTATGGCTCAAGAACAAGCCACTGGTGCCAACGTCAGCCAGGGCCAAGCCGTGATTGATCGCGCGGCAGCGGCTCAGAAATACGTCTTCCTTTTCTGTTGGAAGGATAAGAACCCGCAGACCGATAAGGCATGGAACGTCTTGCAACCTGCCGTGGCTAACATGGCGAACTCAGCCGATGTGGCTTCGATTCAAATCACTGATCCGACCGAGAAAAAGATTGTCGATAAGTATGGCTTGACTCGTGCTCCGATGCCATTAGTGTTGGCCATTGCCCCATGTGGCGCAATTACCAAGGGGTTCACCAAGACGTTCGATGAAAAGCAGCTTCGCACCGCATTCGTTAGCCCTTGCACGCAACAGTGTTTGAAGGCTCTTCAAAATCGCAAGCTGGTTCTCGCCTGTGTCGTGGACCAAGTCAACCCTCAGGATCAAGTGACACTTCCCAAAGGCGTAGAGGACTTTAAGGCCGACGCAAAGTACGGTTCCGCAACAGAAGTCGTTCTCATCAATGCCAGGGACCAAGGTGAGGCAACCTTCCTAAAGGACTTTCAGGTTAGCCCACAGGGAGAGAAGCCGGTTGTCGTCTTTCTTGCCCCTCCGGGAGCTTTGATTGGCAAATTCGGCAGAGACACAACCAAGCAGGAACTCGTGGCCAAACTGGTTTCAGCACAGTCAAATCCATGTGCCGGCGGCAAGTGCGGCCCCGGCGGCTGTGGTCCCAAGAAGAAGTAGGGAGGCTTCATTCATGCGATTGCGAACTATAGTGTTGCGCGAAATTTTCGAGCGGAAGAGCCAATTGTTCACGAGTTTTCTGGCAATCCTGCTGGGAATCACGGTAATCGTTTCGATTAAGAACATCACCCACTACTCCGAAGGAGCCGTGGCGCAGGAAATGGACTCCCTGGGGGCCAATGTCCTCGTGCTTCCGAAGACGGCCACCTTGCAGGACTACTACAACGCCGACCTGCAAAGCGAGACGATTCCCGAAGAATACGTCACACAGTTGGCAATGTCCAATCTTGAAGGGCTCGACAATATTTCGCCCAAGTTGTCCGTACCAGTCCAACTAGAGGGCAAGAACTTCACGCTGACCGGCATCTTGCCAAAGAATGAGTTTCAAGCAAAAGCGGCCTGGAGCGGCGCAGGCGTTTTTTCGCGCCCGATAGGTTGCGGCGCTTCGGTCGGAATGATGGGATCGGACGATAAGAAAACGCTTTCCCGCAAGAAGGTCATTGAGACGCTTGAAGACAACGAGGTACTGGTGGGGGCCGATGTTGCCGCCAAGCTTGGATTGAGGGACGCCAGTTCCCTCGAACTGCTCGGTAAGAAGTTCACTGTTACGGCCATCTTGCCGGAAACCGGAACGGTGGATGACGCTCGGATTTTCGCCCATCTGCACACGGTTCAAGATCTGGCCAAAAAGGGACCGGTGGTCAATGCCATCGAAATCATCGGCTGCTGCCAGGAAATTTCGGCGGGATTGGTAGACAAACTCAATTCCCTGCTGCCCGATGCCAAAGTGGTCACCGTCGCACAAATCGTCAAATCGCAACAAAACGTTAATCGCATGATGTCGAATCTGTCGCTGATGTTCCTTGTGATTATTGTTTTTGTAGGCGGAGCGAGTATCGCCAACTATATGTATGCAAATGTCTTCGAGCGGCGACGAGAGATCGGCACGCTTATGGCGTTGGGGGCTGATTCGCGGTTGGTTCTAAAAGTATTTCTACTGAAAGCCCTCTTGCTTGGAGGCGCGGGCGGAGTCGGCGGGTACGTGCTTGGCTCAATTATTGCCTTCGTGCTAGGCCCGCAGTTGGCCGGCATACGGGTGTGGCCGATGTGGGAGTTGGCGATTGCCGCCATTGCTATTTCCATTGGCCTGACGTTAGTAGCGAGTTTCTTCCCCGCCCGGAGCGCAGCCCGGCTCGATCCTTGTGCCACATTCCAGGAGGTTTGATCCATGTTGAAGATGGAAAACGTCAGCAAAGCATATCAGCATCGCGGCCAAACCGTCACGGCTCTCGATAAGGCAACGGTCGCCATTCCACGGGGCGATTTCGTCTCCGTAGTAGGTCCGAGCGGCAGTGGAAAAAGCACGCTCCTGCTTATGCTGGGCGGAATGCTCTCCCCATCTGAGGGCCGAGTTCTCGTGGGTGGTCAATCGGTATACGATATGAACCCAAGCGATCGTGCCAGATTACGGCGCGAGAAGGTTGGTTTTGTATTCCAGACATTCAATCTGATCACCTACCTTTCGGCGTTGGAGAATGTGCAGATTCCCCTATTCCTCGCCAAGATGGACGAAGACGTCCAAAAAGACCGGGCCGTCGCTCTCCTCGAACGGGTCGGTTTGGGCGATCGGCTTCACCATAAACCATGCGAGTTGAGCGTCGGCCAACAGCAGCGCGTCGCATTAGCACGAATGTTGGCCAATGATCCGGCGATCATTTTGGCCGACGAGCCAACCGGCAACCTCGATCCCGAGACAAGCCAGCAGGTCATCGGATTCTTGGAGGAGTTCAACGAAGAAGGTCGGACCATTGTCATGGTGACGCACGACCCACGTGCTGCCAGGCGTGCCAAAAGACTCTTAAAATTGACTAGCGGGACTATTGTTTCGGCGGAAAAAATCGTCGATGCTTCCGAGAAGGCGGAAGAAGGCGAAGAAAAAGATCGCAACGCCGCTTGACGTCCTTTTTCTGACAGGGGATACTACGCAAAAACACCTAGAAATAATGATTCACGATCGCGGCTTGCGAGAATGCCATAACCGAGTGTCTGACATGGCCAAAACATCACCCAAGGAGTTGTTCGGCAGCACGGATTTGATGTTTCGAGCTTTTTCTGACCGGACGCGGTTGCGAATTCTTCACGTCTTGCTAGGTGGCGAACTCTGTGTCGGAGACCTTGTGGAAATTTTGCAAGCTCCGCAGCCTCGTATCTCCCGACATTTGGCCTATCTCCGAAAAGCCAATTTAGTTTTAGTTCGCAAGTCAGGATTATGGAGCCACTATTGCCTTGCTCCCGCCAAATCGCCATTCCATAAAAAGCTGCTGGAATGCCTAGCCAAGTGTTTTAGCGAAGTTCCCGAACTCCAAGCCGACAGCGCCCGCGCCATTAAAATCAGAGAATCCGGCGGCTGTTGCCCGAAGTCATAATTGCCTCTTGCCATGTCTGATCGTCTACGAGAATCTCCGTGGCTTTGTGAATCAAAGCCGCAGCTTCAACTTCACCCCCGCCGATGCATGTGAAAGGTGCGTCTGGAAGGGGGGCTTTGCGTTAGGCATTTATGGCATTTGTCAACGCTTAAACAGTGTTGTGACAAAACATACATCGATGGCGTCGGCGGCATTCTATTGTTGCGCAATGCTTTACGGCGATCTTGCGTGTCGTAAAGCATGCGACACTTACGTGGGGGCGTGTTGAAAAATTCCCTCTGCGTGGTTAGTTGCCCAACAATGTCTTTCTCCTGCTGTCTAACGGCTGGAATTCGGCGGGTTTTTTATAGCGGCCGCGATGAGGGATTTCAAGGTTGGTTTTTGGCCAGTGTTTGAGGATACCCTAACACTCTCGCAGAGAACGAGGGGACGAGTTTTGGTGTTGCTATCGGAGTGCGAAGGCATTTGGTGAGGCTTGCTTAAATTTGTATTGTCCTTCACTTCATCGGCGCAGATGGATAAAGACCAAGAGGGTGTTGTCATCCCGTATTGGTGATTCCGACCACCCTCACCCCCAGCCCCTCTCCCACAAGCGGGCGAGGGGAGTTTTGTTTGCTGCCGGCTTCTTCACGACTTTTTGGGCGAAGGGAGCAGGCAGAATTCATCGTGGTGCGTCGTGGACGCATCACGATAAATCGGCAGCCATGTACAGTATTCCCGGTGCGTCGCGGACCTGTCATTTATACACAACTGTATCGTTTTTTGGGCCGAAGGCGATCCAGGCA
>CAYWGR010000001.1:40600-89870 GCA_964458015.1 uncultured Planctomycetaceae bacterium | reverse complement strand
GGTGGCGTGCCTTCGTGTATCCCTGTATGGGGGGGCATGACTTTTGTAGGTCAGGTACCCCCGTACCTGACAATAGCCTGCCAGCTCAAACCCCTTTGTCTTCTACGGTCTCCTACGAACCTTTTTTTAGCCGAAACGTGCTCACAACGTCCGAAAAATCATCTGTCCACACAGGACCGGATCGGACAGACGCCGGAGCCCAGTCCTTGTCCTGCTCGAATTCCGCCAAGTCAGCCGCCTGTTGCGCCATCACAACCCAGGTCGAGGCGTATCTCTTTGGCCCTTCAGATTCATAATTGTCATTGCATATCATCATCGCCATGTGCGCGTCTTGGGCCAGTCTGCTCAAGATCGGTTCAAGATCCAGGTAGCGGCCCGAAATGTGGACCGCCAGCAAGCCGTGCTTGGACAAATGTTGCAGGTAAGTTTGCATGGCCTCCCGTGTAATCAAATGAACAGGCACCGAATCGGAACTGAATACGTCCAGCACTAGCAGATCAAACCGGCGCGCGGGACCATGAGCCAGTGAAAGCCTGGCATCGCCCAAGATGACTTCCGTCTTCGCGCGACAATCCGAGAGATACGTGAAATACCGTGGATTATTTGCAATTTGCTCCACATTCGGATCAATTTCATAAAAAGTAATCCGCTCGCCGGGCAGGCCGTAGGCTGCCACGGTCCCCACCCCTAAACCCAACACCCCGATATTGGCCAGCGGTTGATGATGTCGCAACGCCTGAAAAATATGCCCCAGCGGTCCTTCTCGATGGTAGTAGGTTGTTGGTTCAAGTCGCTCTTTCTCATCCAAACTTTGATTGCCGTGGCAGGTGGATCCGTGCAAGAATTCACGGACATTCCATTGGGGATTCTCTCGAACGCGCAGTACGCCGTAAAAGCTCCGCCCCGTGTGAATGACATGTGCTCTTGTCTCGGGATAACACAGACTTATGCCAAGCAATGCTGCAACGCTCAGGCCGAACCACATCGGCCGCTGTACAAGCAGGAAAACTGCGATCATGGCGAATCCCACTAAAACCATCTTACCCGCCAAGATAGAAGATTCTTTCCATTCGGTTTGTTCAACTTGGACTTGAATGATCCAGACGGCGCAGCCGCTAACTAATAGAATTGCCGCGGGCAATGCCAGTTCTCGTACCCACTCTCTGACGCCGCGCAAAGGCAATTCCGTCCCGGGACGCAACATGCAGGCCAACGCCAGCACCAAGGGATACTCGAACGTGCCCGTAAACGTCAGCGGGGCAATCAAGGCGTTGAACAACCCGCCCAAAACGCCTCCCAACGACATCCATAAATAGAATTCGGTCAGATACTTGCCCGCGGGGCGATCGTTCGCCAATTGCCCGTGGCATACCATCGCCGTCACGAAAAAGGCTGCCAGTTGTAGCGAACCAAGCAGCAGCAATTGCAGCGGCGAATCGACATTCCCGGTCAATGCCGCCGCCGCGGCTACCAGCAAATAAGGCTGTAACCGAAACATCCACGATAGCGGAAGAACGACGCGCCGTGCGAAGACAAACACGAACGTCAACAAGTATAATGCTAAGGGAATGACCCAAAACAACGGGATGGGCGCAAGATCGGTCGAAATGTAAGTCGTTACGCCCATCAATAAGCTCGAAGGCACAAACGACAACGCTAGCCAATGCAAACGGCGTCGCCAGTCGGGCCGGTCGAGCGTTGCATCCTCCGCCGTGGTTGACTCATGCGTCCTATCCGCTGCCGGCGATCGCCACAATTGAATCGCACAGCCGATCAAAAGCGCCATTAACAAACCGTAGCCGATTGCCCAGGTCCACGATTGCGCGCCAAGCGTCATGTGCGATTCGATCAACAAAGGATAACTCAGCAACGCCAAAAGGCTGCCGAGATTGCTCGCGGCATACAGAAAATAGGGATCTTGTCCCGCCTTCTTATCGGTCTCGTTAAACCATGCCTGCAACATGGGCGAACTCGCCGAAATCAGGAAAAACGGCAGTCCAAGAGAAATCGATAACAGCATCCACAGCCAATAAACGGGAAAAACATCCGGCGGCGGCACCCAATCATGCGCGACGCCGATCGGAAGAACCGCCCAAGGTAATAAAAGCAATGCCAAATGCAGTTTTGCTTGACGCCGAGGGCCTAGCCACTTCAACGACAAATGGGCGTAAAGATATCCCGCGAGCAACACTGCTTGATAAAACACCAGACACGTGTTCCATACGGCCGGCGCTCCGCCCAACAAAGGCAACGCCATCTTGGCGAACATCGGCTGCACGGTAAACAACAATGCAGCGCTGACAAAAAGTGTAACCGCGAAAAAAAGCTCACTTCGAGTAGGTTTGCGGTCTTGACGAGCGGTATTGGCGTGTCGGGAAACAGCCTCCGGCTTGCTGCTGCGTTTGAATTTTACCGTGAAATTGGTCTCCCGGCAAATGTCAGCTTGTTTTTCAGGGCAGACAATCTTTGTGCGCGGTGTCGCGTTCGTGTATCTCTGCTTGGATCCCACCGAGCGCTCTCCCCATGATTTGTGCCCCAACATCGTGCGTCTATGACCGTATGGGTTGCTCGTTATGGCATCCGAAGATTCGCATAGAACAGCCGGTCACTCCTCGTATTATCGACCGAGGCAACACGTTTATCAGTCGCTTTCACGCCATCCCGATATCTTTGCTTGACGCAATGCCAGTGCAACCGATGAAAACGGCATGAATGGAATCTTTGAAAAACTATCCAGACCACTCTAGAAATCGTCCACCTTTCGCGTCTCCCCTCGCCCGTTTACGGGAGAGGGGCCGGGGGTGAGGGTGGTATGCTTCCTAAAAAAACCGTCGTTTTGTTTTTTGCCACTCGTTCCCAAGCTCCAGCTTGGGAACGCCCATCCCCGAAGCTCCGCTTCGCTCCTCGTCCCATCCCACAGGAACCAACTTAAGAAAGTAACGTCAATCTGGGAGAAACAGCAGGAAGTTACGTCAACCCTCGTTTAGCGACCAACGGCACATCCACCCTCGTTTAGCGGCCGACGGTACGTCGGCCCTATTCCCAAGCTGCTGTCATTATTCGCATTTGTGTCACATAAAAAAATAACCAAATGCCCCATAATAACTACCAATAACGGGCTAAACTTCTTGTGGCAATGCGTAATAGCAACGTTACACCCATGAATGGTTATGTATTGCCAAGCATGAAAACACGGTTGTCTTGGATGTTTCAACGGAGAGGTAGCTTCATGAAGATCGCTTGTTTTTCGATGGTCGGATTTGCTTTATTATGCCTCACACCCTGTAGAGCCGACGAATCGGACGATCCCTCATCCTCAGCGCCGACGTTGCAGCAAGTCGAAACGCAGGCTCTCGAGTACCTCAGCGACGGTGACCAAAAAGCGGCGGAAAAACTGCTCGAGGAAGAAACATCGCGATATCTCGAAATGGGCCAGTTGAGCAACATGAAGCCGTCTCAGCGGGCCGAGGCCGAGGCGATTATTCGCGACTTGGCCGAACGCCATGGCGATAAGCAAAGGCTCTTTTTCCTGCTCGCGGCCTGTCATCGAAGTCGATTTGAAACCAATCTCGCAATTCCGCTTTTTTGCCTCGTCTACCAATGCGACCCCCAGTCCGCGGAAGGAAAATGCGCGCTCCATGTCTTGCATCTCGATTCCCCGCTATCGCGTAAGCTGGTCAAAGACGAGATCGACCATGAATTTCTGGAACTAGCGTTATTGGCTGATAATAATCCCGAGGATCCGATCCTGCGATGGATGGCGGCCGTCCAGTGTCGCAATTGGGATCGCAACCAGGAAGGTGCTCTGCATTACAAAAAGATTCTGGAAATATGGAAACCCGGCCCTGTCTTGGTCCATCAAACCTATGCCAACTTGCTCGATCAACTGCAACAGTACGAGGACGCTCTTGTCGAACGTCGGCAAGCCGTAAAAATGGAACCCGCCGGCTGGAGCTACGATGGACTCGCAAACACGCTTCGCAATCTGAAACGATACCAAGAGGCCACGGAAGCCCACATTCGTGCCGTTCGATTCCAGCCGAAGAGATCCTCGTATTGGTCCAATTGGGCTTCCACCTTTTTCAGCGAAGGCAACTATGACGAAGCCATTGCGATGGCCAAAATGGCCATCGATCTCGACTCGCAAAACCGAGCCGCCTGGAAGATTTGGGAAATGTCCTTGACCTGGCAAGGGCATCTCATCGAAGCCAAAAGCAAATCCCAAGAAGCCAATTTCGTCCTCTACGGAAAAAATCGAATCTAAAGCCGGCTTCATCTTCTTTGTTTGTACAGGCTGAAAATGATAGCACAAGACACCGCTCGGCTGCCTTCCGCCGCCAATAGTCTGCGACCTGGATCCGTTAATTCCGCGGTGGTTTCTTTGAAATCAATCATCTTGATCCAGATGTTCCTTATTGCCCTGCAAATGCGAAACGGACACCCTCCCCATCCCCTGATGGTCGCTACGGGGGCTTATTCGTTGTTTTTGATATTTTGCCTTTGTTGGGGCGGAAAAAACACATTGGCATTGGTAAGATCGTTGTTGTTTTTCGGCATTCTGTTCGCATGGATCGCGCTGGCCGTATCCGTCAGACTGGCGATTTTGGGACTATCGCATATCGTGCTTCCTTGGGCTGTATCCCAAGCCGTGCTTGTCAGCTTGGCCTATTTTTCCTTGGGAACAGCCACCTCAAAAACATATTTTGAATTGCGACGTCGGAACAAAAAGATTGAACCGGAACGGTCACTCGCTTCGACTGAAGAAGGCCTGCCGACGGCTTTGACGGTGCAGGATGTTTTCGAGTATTTTGCATCAGGGAAAACGACTTTTTCCAACGTCCAAGTGCTTCATTGTTGTACCGATGGCACAATCATCGCCCTGCAATCTGCGAACGATCTTGCAGCCGCATTTCGGCATGAGAGCCTGGGTGATGCCCACTTGCTGGCAGGCATCTTAAAAGACTCCGCCGAAGCCGCGGATGTTTTTCGAGCAGCATGCATTGATCCTTCGCAAATCCGCATCGAGGCGGAAAAACGCATCCAGGGCAGAATCGAAACATCGCAAAACGACTGTTTCAAAATGGCCATCGCCAGCATGATCCAGCTTTTCCAACAACATCGCCACACTAGGATCGGCATCGAGCATCTCTTGTTCGGACTGCTAGCCAGTGAAGGTGGCCTGTTGGAGAATATTCTGACAGATCTCGGACTTCGACGCCATCGCTTGGATCAAGTATTACAAGATCGCCTGGCACGATTGCCTGTTGAAAAGTTCGCCAGACTGGAAGACCCCAAGTCCTTATGCAACGGGCCGCGGAAATGCACGTCACAATTGCCACAAACGATGTGGGGGCGCATCGCATTTGGGCTTGCTGCTATTTTGCCGTTGGTTTTTGGCTTGCTGGGCTGTTATGTGTGTTACGTCGATCGGAACTTCGCCCGCGCCCACAGAACCGTCTTCGACCATACTATTTACTTCTTTCTGGTTGATGCATCGATGCTCATGACATTGGCTTCCGCATCCGCCATTCTTTGGGCGATTGCTAAACCAAAATGGATTGAGAAGCTGTATGCGGTATTTATCAGAAAGATGATGTGGCTGTTTATATTCCTATTGATTCCTATCAGCATAATAGTTATGGCAGGCATTATGTGCGTTCGAGTAGCACGATAGATACGGGGATGAAGCGATCCGATCAAGGCAAAACGGTTTGTAAGGAAAACAAAGCCCGTCCAGTTCGTGCTTCTTGTCCACAACACGTTTTTTCGCGATCTGCAAGCTAGGCTTGTTCCGAGCACCATCATCTCGGGAGAAATGAATGCGCTGGATATTTTCAATGGTTATGTTGGCTGTCACGGTGGTTGTTGTCGAACAGCGAGCTTCTTGCTCCGATCAGCCTTCGCCGACCTTTTTTGGGGTTCGTAAGAATGGTCGGCCGTACCATGTGAAATGGGAAAAATTCGTGCCTCCGCCGTTGCAACGGCAAATCGAACAAACCGTTCTCAAGCATCTCTCGGAAGGTCGTCAGGCGGAAGCCGAAAAGGTTCTATCCGAACATGTCGAAGCGCTTCCCGACGTTCTACAAACGCTTGCATTTCTCAGAAATGGCGACCAAAAGCAAGCCTTGAAAATCGTTAAAAATCACGCGGACATCTACCGTGCCAACCACCGGCTTTTCTATTGGTATGCTGCATGTGAACGCAGCCGATTTGATATCCAAGAAGCCATCCCGCGTTTTATCTTGGCCGGAATGGCAAACGAGAGAACCATGCTAGGGCAAAGCACCTTTCGGATCATTGGATTGGATGGCGTCAGGCAGTTCCAGCAGAAACCTGACGATTTCTTTGCTGAGCTTGAGAAAATGACTGAATCCCACCCCGACGAAATCGCCGTGCGGTGGATGCTGGCCGTCGAGTGTCGAT
Source organism: uncultured Planctomycetaceae bacterium (assembly GCA_964458015.1). Classification (GTDB taxonomy): domain Bacteria; phylum Planctomycetota; class Planctomycetia; order Pirellulales; family Thermoguttaceae; genus CAYWGR01. The sequence continues at coordinate 83,447 of CAYWGR010000001.1, read as the reverse complement.
CTTATAATCGCAATGAACAGGGAGTGGTACACTACCAGAAAATTCTGGAAAAGTGGAACCCCGGGCCAGTCCTCGTGCATCAAACATTTGCCAATCTTCTTGACCAGTTGCATCGCTACGACGAGGCGCTCGTCGAACGTCGAAAGGCCGTCGCGCAAGAACCTGCTGGTTGGAGCTACGATGGGCTTGCGAACACGCTCCATGCGATGCAACGATTCGATGAGGCCAATGAAGCTCATTCCAATGCCACGTCAATCTCGCCCAGGAGGGTTTCTTATTGGCTCAATTGGTGTTCTACGCTCCTAGATGAGAATCGACCCGACGAAGCGATTGAAAAGTGCAAAAAAGCGATGCAGCTAGAGCCAAAAAGCATTCGTGCGATCTATTTATGGAGCAAGTGCCAGAGGCTCAAAGAACAACAGCAGTCCATGGTGCAAAAAGCCAATCTCTGCCAACATCCGCATTTCTGTCCCCAATGCGGCCGAAAGACACATGGTTCGGGAATAGATTGTGTTAGAAAAAGGTGGCCAAAACTGCGGCGGCTCTTCCAAATCCCGTTCCTAAGACGTTAAAATCACTACCCCCGTATCGAAAAGCTCTTGGACCTCTTAGCCTTAGAGCTGTTATGATCCTGACATCACTAAGGCATAGCCCCGCAGTTCTGTGAATTGCCAAAAGTCGTCAATCCCATGACGGCAACCTCGCAGATCACTAAGAAAATTACGACGGTCTTGTGGCTCCCAATTTCTTTCCGAACATACCACAGAGGAAAATAGGTCAAAGGCGCATAGATGAGAATCGCCAGTGGTATGCCAACCAGACAGGCGGGAAACGTCATTACCAGCGGGTTGCCTGTAAAAACGACTTCAACGACAAAGATGGCTGCCAGCGTTGCAAGGAATAATCTTCTCTCTCCCCAATGCGCCCTGTAAATAAGGAAAGTGAAGACCAGTGGGTAGCCCAAGTAGAAGATCAACAGCGCTGGACCATATTTTGCGAAGTAGCTCAGCCGAAAACCTCCCGCGGTCCCCAGGTCAACCAACACCCATAAAAGGAAGCAAATGAAACAATAGCGAAAAGCTTGCGATTCTTTCATCGGAGACTCCTCATGCGGATTTCCAATTCAAAACCGCCCTGATTATCCGCGTTCATCCGCGTCCATTCGCGGTTCCTTTGCGTCTTCGCATCTTTGCGTGATTATTGTTCGACATCCCAACACCACCGACTCTAACAGCAGTTGTGTCCCCTACCTCATCCGTGTCCATCCGTGTCCATCTGTGGTTCTTCATGTCCGGCCGGGCAGCACTGCTATTCGCGTTCATCCGCGTCCATTCGCGGTTCCTTTGCGTCTTCGCATCTTTGCGTGATTATTGTTCGACATCCCAACACCACCGACTCTAACAGCAGTTGTGTCCCCTACCTCATCCGTGTCCATCCGTGTCCATCTGTGGTTCTTCATGTCCGACCAGTCAGCACTGCTATTCGCGTTCATTCGCGTCGATTCGCGGTTTCTTTGCGCCTTCGCGCCTTTGTGTGATTTTTGTTCGACATCCCAACACCATCGACTCTTCCAGTAGTTGTTTCCCTGCCTCATCCGTGTCCATCTGTGGTTCTTCATTTCCGGCTAGGCAGCACTGCTATTCGCGTCCATCTGCGGTTCTTTTGCGCCTTCGCGACTTTGCGTGATTTTGTTCGACATCCCAACACCATCGACTCTTACAGCGTTTCCGCCCCCCCCACTCCTATCCGTGCGCGCAACTCGCCCATCGTTTCAACGCATCACCAACTTTTCAAAGACACGCTGCAATTCCCGACCGGCAATTCGACCAGGTCGTCGCAAATTTCACTTCTTCTCGTTTCAGCCATCACTCTGGCTTGGGGTTCGACTTTCCTTTGTGTTGGTTGTCAATTGTCGCCGAACTAGGACATCCATTCCATTCAATTTTTAGTCTTGGCAATTCCTTTTGCAGTTCATCGACACCAACTTTTGTTACTTTAGTCTTTTCAAGGTGAATATGAAGGAGCTTTGATAATACCTTGATATGCTGCAACCCTATGTCTGTCACCTGCGTGCCGAAGAGATTCAGTTCATTGAGATTATGCAGTCTCTTTATAACTGCGAGGCCGGTATCGGTGACCTTGGTCTCTTCCAGACTAAGATTTGTCAGACTTGACAATTCTTGTAAATGCACAAGTCCGGCGTCAGTTACCGCTGTATTGCCAATCTTTAGATGCCTAAGGTGAGTCAATCGTTTTAGATGAGCCAAGCCATCACTCGTAATCTTCGTGTAGTCTAAATCCAATTCTTCAAGCTGACTCATGTTTTGTATGTGAGCAAGTCCAGTGTCATTGATATTTGTAAGTGACACACTCAAGCTCGTTAGTTCTCGTAATCCATTTATAAATTTCAGACCATCACCACTAATGCTCGAGCTAAATATCTTGATTTTTTTCAAGTGCGATAGATCTTGTAAATGAACCAACATTGCATCAGTTAGATCATTACCTCCAAGTCCAATACCCTCGAACTGATATTCTTGCAGATCCGTCAACGCTTCGATGTGGTGTATTTCGGAAACAGACAATCGCCCCATCCTTAGACCAACAACTGTCTTGGTCCCATCACGTTCAGTAAACGCAAGATCCCAGTTAGCCTTGACGAGTTCGAAAATTGTAGTCGGCTGATCTGGCTTTTGGCCCACTACTAAGCTTGGCATAAACAGCAATTCCAACAATATCCCAATGGCTACGAGTGTGAAATGTCGCATAAATTCCCCATACATAACCGTATTGCCATCCGCTGCACCCAATCATCGCTGCCGAAAGGCTGTCCACGACTGACACAGCGCCGCAACCTTCCTCTTTCGCATCTTCATCCTTCCGATCTTTCATGACAAAAAGAACCAAACCGTCCCCACCTATCCGCGTTCATCCGCGGTTCCGAATTTCGCTCATTTCGACCCCAATTTAACCCCGCGCCTACGCGCTAATCAACCTGGCGTTCCACGCTACGGAACCTGAGTGCAAATAGGCTTTACGTCAATTCTCGTGTAGGGTGGGACGAGCGTTAGCGAGCCCCACCAAAGCACTTACGACGATCCTCCGCATCTCCAAAATCGACGTAACCCTAATTCCGCGTTTTTCTGAAAATTTCCACAGTAAATTCCCTCCGGAAAATCGCTGGAAGCCATTGCAACAGTAGATGTTACGTCAATATCTTGCCAAGCTTATGCAAAACGGCCTTTTTCCAGTTATCAGCCTCCGTCGCCAATTATACTTGCCGTAACTGCTTATCTGAAGACAGCTTATTAGCCAGGCCTTAGATTCGACCATCAAAATTGCAAAGGCTTTCTATTGGTGCATAATTCCACAAAAACCCTCCTAGCCCAAGAAATGCCAACTGCCGGCAACATAAAATTGCCTTTGGCCAGAGCCTGCCGCTCGTGTCGGTTTTTTCGACTTGCATGTCGGTTCCTTCGACACGCTTCTTGCCCTCTCATCCATGAACGCAACAAATCGCTTCTTTCTACCCTGGAAAACAAGGCGTTTCTACAGCTCCCATCTTATCTTGGCCACGGCACGGCATTTGCATATCCCCTAGCACAAACCACGAAGGGGTTTGATCATCTGGCACTTAACCTCCAGGAAATAGTAATGCGATTGATATCCACCGTCACCATCTCCACTGTTTGCGCTTGTTGGATCCTCGGCTCGACAAACCTCATGGCGGCCGACGCCAAGACGGGCCCCGATCCCAAGACCTACCAAAAGGTCGTCAGCCAAGCGATTCAGTTCCTGGCCTCCCACCAGGGCGAAGATGGGTCGGTCGGGCGTCAGGTCGGAATCGGTCCCACAGCCATCGCCACCTTGGCCCTGTTGCGTAGCGGACGTACCGTTGATGACCCCCAAGTGGCCAAAGGGCTCAAGTTCCTCGACGACTACACGCAAGAATCCGGCGCTATCTGTATGCCGGGCTCCCGTATCCCCAACTACGAAACCTGCATCGTCATGATGTGTTTCCAAGCGGCCAACAGCAACGGCCGTTACGCCAAAATTCTCAAAGACGCCGGCGCGTTCGTACGCGGCGGCCAAGCCGACGAAACCAAAAGCATCGACAAGTCGGACAATAGCTACGGCGGCGAAGGCTACGGCGGCAAGTCGCGGCCCGACCTGTCGAACACCGCCTTTCTGCTCGACGCCTTGAAGTCGTGTGGTGCAAAGTCAGACGATCCGGCCATCCAAAAGGCGTTGGTATTCGTCTCACGATGCCAAAATCTCGAAAGCGAGCACAACACCTCGCCGGCTGCCGCGAAAGTCAACGACGGCGGATTCGTCTACACGCCCACCGGCGATACCAAGCCCGGCAGCCCGAAAGAAGGCGTCAACCAGCAGCCCTTGCGCAGCTACGGCTCGATGACCTATTCCGGTCTGAAAAGCATGATCTACGCCGGTCTCGATAAGAACGATCCTCGCATGAAAGCCGCCATCCAATGGATCCGCCAAAACTACGACGTCGAAAACAATCCCGGCATGGCCGATGCCGGTCTCTACTACTACTACCACACCTTCTCGAAGGCAATGAGTGTGCTAGGCGAGGACATTTTCGTCGACGCCAAGGGCGTCAAACACGATTGGCGTCGCGAGCTGACCGAGGCATTGGCCAAGCGTCAGCAGAAAGACGGCTCGTGGGTCAATGCGAACACGAAATGGATGGAGGGCAACCCCGACCTCTGCACCTCGTTAGCACTTTTGTCGTTAACGTATTGTCAACCGGCGGCGGAGAAGACCCCATAGGAAATCGTCCGCCTTTGGAGTGCGGCGATTTATCGCCGCCTTTCGTGCGTTTGACAGACAATAAGGGGCAGGATTTACAAGATTCACAATCGCTTTTTATTTGGATCTAGAAGGTAAATACTGATGCAACGATTTTCCAAACGTGGTTTCACGTTAGTCGAGCTTTTGGTCGTTATCACGATCATCGGCATCCTGATTTCATTGCTGCTGCCGGCGGTTCAAGCCGCCCGCGAAGCGGCAAGACGGATGCAGTGCAGCAACAATCTGAAACAACTTGGCTTGGCGATGTTGAATTATGAGCAGCAACACAACGTCTTGCCGGTGTTTTCCAACAATTTCACTCCACAGGCCTTCATGTTGCCGTTTATCGAACGGCAGAGTGTGTACGACCAGTTGCAGGTGAACCTGACCGTGTCCGACAGACAACCTCTACGAACGGCTGCTGCCACGATCATATCGACTTTCGTCTGCCCGACCGACCCCGAGAGTGTTGTGCACACCTATACATCGTCCGCTGGTGGATCGGGCACAAAGGTGTTTACAAGCCCGCTAACCGTTGCAGGCACCAATTATGCAATTAATGGATCGAGCGGCGCGGGCACATCGACCGCAAACATCGACGTGTTCGTGGTAACGCCCGCCAATGGCGTTCCTGACGGCATTTGCTACAAAGGCGCAAAATTGAGGGTTGCTGACATCAAAGACGGATTGTCGAACACCGTGGCTTTTTCGGAAACTCTGCGAGGGCCGTGCGATACTCCCGCCAGCTCGACAACCGCCGATCCGCAAGTTTATGGATGCACCATTTCCGGAAGTATTATGACAATCGCCGCCCAGTGCGACAACAACGATCCAACAGCGGCACTTGCGGCGAAGACGAAATGGAACGGCATTCGAATGGTTCAATGGTTTATGAGCAATCAGGAAGCCGGTTCGATTTTGAAAGCCCGATTTACGCCGAACAGTCCGGTTCCCGATCTCAATATGGCCAGATATTGGGTGAATGCCGCCCGAAGCAGGCATCCAGGCGGCGTGAATTGCGGCTTATGCGACGGCAGCGTGCGATTCATCGGCGATTCCGTCAGCGTGACGACGTGGCACGCTCTTTGGACGCGGGCCGGCGGTGAAGTTCCCGTTGACTTTTGATAACTGTAGCATTCCAAATCCAACATAAATTTCCACTATGACCAACGAAACCGCCAACACAACGCCGCCACTTCAGGTTGAACATCTCACCAAACGATTCCGCCAGGGCGCAACGACCATCGAGGCGTTGCGCGACGTTCGGCTGACGATCGATCGCGGCGAGTTTGTGGCTGTGATGGGAGCGAGCGGCTCGGGCAAAAGCACCCTGCTCCACGTCATGGCCGGTCTGACCCGACCCGATGGAGGTTCAATCTCCGTTGATGGCAACAATCTGGCAGCCATGTCCGATTACGATTTGACGCTCTTCCGCCGCCGTCACATCGGTTTGGTGTTCCAAGCATTCAACCTGATTCCCACGTTGACGGCCTACGACAACATCCTGCTGCCTTTATTGGCTGACGGCCGTGCCGACCGCGCTAACGGGACGCTAGACCAGTTGCTCGGGCGTTTGGGGCTTGCCGATCGCGCTCGGCATCGCCCCGACGCCCTGAGCGGTGGCGAGCAACAACGCGTGGCAATCGCCAGGGCCATCATCGGTGATCCCTCGATCATTCTGGCCGACGAACCCACGGGCAGCCTCGACTCGGTCACAGGCCAAGGCATCTGCCGGCTCCTGAAACAACTATGCCAGGAGCAAGGCCGCACGATCGTGGTCGTAACGCACGAACCGGCGGTGGCCGTTTGGGCCGAGAGAATCGTCGTTTTGAAGGATGGGCAAGTCCTGACCGAGTTCATGACCGAACAGTTCCGCGACGTCCACGCTCTGGCGGCCCATTATCAAGACATCGTCAGCACGGATGCCACGAAGGAGGCCGGCCGATGAAAATTGCCTTCAAGCTGGCGCTGGCGTATGCCGTGCGGCATCCCATGCGAATGTTTCTAACCTCGCTGGCGATGGTTGCGTCGGCGTGCATCGTGGTTTGGGTCGTCAGCGGCTACGATGCGTTGGCCTCGCAATTCGGCGAGCAAGCCGCGGAGTATCTCGGGTGTTACGATTTTTTCATCGTGCCCGAGGATCCAAGCGATGCTTCGCTTGATCCCAGTTTGGTCGAATCGCTGCAAAAAGACCCGGCCGTGGCCGAAGTCGCGCCGGCTATTCAGCTTGCGGTGAAGATAATCAATCCAAACGGCCCACCGCCGGGCATGGGCGGACCCGGTGGACCGGGAATGAGTGGACCAGGCGGACCGCAAGGCATGGGTCCAGGTGGCCCCGGCGGGCCAAATCAAAACAGCTCCCCTCTCCTTCAAGCAGGAGAGAGGCCGGGGGCGAGGGCGGGACGGAGCGGGCCGACATCCGGCGATGCTCCTACAGCCGACCGCCCTCCCCCCATCCCTAACACAGCGGAAACGGGTACCAATCCCAGTCCCGGCGGTACCGGTAGGCCGCGAATGCCCGGCATGGGCAGTCAACCTATGCTGGTTGGCACCGACGCCGAACAGCCGCCGTACAAGTTGATCGAAGGCTCGTGGATCGACGTAAAGAATCCCGAGCAACGCGGCGCGGTTTTTAGCAAGAATGCCGCCCAACAATTCGGCCTGAAATTGGGCGACGAAGCGAAGGTCATTTTCGGCACGAAGGAATTTCGTATCAAAGTGGCCGGACTGATCGAGGAAGGCCCTTCGCAGATGGGCATGAGCCGTGCAATGCGTCCGCCTGGATCGACGAAACCTCGCACGGGCATCGAGGCCGGTCCCGCCTCCTCGGCCGTTTACGTGCCCATGGCTTTGGCTGTGCATTTTTCGCGTGGTAAGGCAAAGATTAACCTAATCAACATTCAGTTGAAACCAGAGGCGAAATCGCAAGCCGCCCAGTTCCGCAAGACCTGGGAAAGGCGGATCGCCCAAAGCAAACCCTTGGCTTCGATCCTCGGCGTTGACGACATCAAGACGGGCATTGAAGAAGGCATGATGGCTCGGCATACCAAGCAAGAGGCCTGGGCGGCCACGGGCCTGTCGCTGTTGGCCGCGCTGTTCATCATCTTCACCACGCTAAGCATGGGCGTCACCGAGCGAGTGCGCCAGTTCGCCATCATGCGGGCCGTCGGCCTGACGCGCGGACAAGTGGCCCTCGTGATCGCCGTCGAAGGAATTATCCTGGCCCTCATCGGCTGGGGTGGCGGGTTATTGGCCGGCTGGGGGCTTCTGGCCGTTGTCACCCGTATGCAAACCGGTTTGTTCCAAAACGGCGCATCGCTTGGTTCCCGGTGCATTATTTTCACGGGCTTAAGCGCGTTCGGCGGTGCAATGGCGGCATCCATCCTGCCGGCATGGCGAGCTATGAGCGTGCAGCCGCTCGAAGCCATGTCGCCCAAGCGATCACCGCGTCCTAATCTGATCGGCGTCACGTTTTTTGGCATCCTTGGCCTCGCATTGATCGCCATCAATCCGATTTTGGTCTACGTGGCCTCGGCATCCATGTCGACCGACAAGCTTTACTACATCTACATGGCAGTCGGCTGTTCGAGCATGGCCGTGGGCTTTTTGCTGCTAACGCCCGCGACGATTTTGCTGGTTGAAGCCATACTGGGCCCCATGGTTGCGACATTCTTGGGCATCGAGCCGCGTTTGCTTCGCTCGCAGTTGGGCAGCAACTTGTGGCGCACACTGGGCACCACGGCGGCATTGACTGTTGGCCTGGGATTGTTCGTATCGATGCAAATTTGGGGCTACTCGATGCTCGAACCCTTCAAGCCGGGCGATTGGAATCCCGATATGCTCGTATCGTTCCAGCGCGGTGGGTTGCCGGATAAAGAAATCGAAGCAGTGCGTTCCATCCCCGGCATTCGCGCCAATCAATGCATTCCATTAGCCGTCGAACAGCCGAGATTGGCCGTGGACTACACCGGCAGCGAAAAACGTAATTCCGTAATCAGTCAGAACAACGTCATTATGATTGGCCTGGATCCACAAATAGCATTCGGCGGCAAAGACCCATTAGTGAAGGCCCGTTTCGTTGAAGGAACGGCTGAAGAGGCTATCGCCAAGCTGAAACAGGGCCGCAATTGCATCGTGCCCGACCATTTTCTCAAGGCAACGAACCTGAAGCTCGGCGATCAGTTTTCGATGATTGTCCCCGAATCGCCTTCGAAACACGTCGCGTATACGATCGTCGGCACCGTTTCGTTGCCAGGCTGGCATTGGATGACGAAATTTTCCGGCCTGCGCCGGCGCGAAGGACGTTCGGCGGCAATTGTGTTTGCCGAGTACGATACGGTAAAACGCGATTTCGAATTGAACCAGATCAACTTCTTCTGGATGAATATCAACAAAGATTTCGGCGAGAAACATTTGGAGGAAGCCAAGGCAATCGACGAGAAAATAACCACTGATGACCTGCTCGACGCCAAACGAGCGGCCATGTTATTGATCGGAAAAAGCTTGCAACCAATTGCCGATCGCAATACTGGCGAACAACAGCCCGTCAATGGACAAGGCACTTGGGCGGGGCCGGCAACCATGTTCGGCCAGTCGGTGCGCATCACCACGCCCGAAACCATCGGCAGCCGAATTGCCGCCCGCGCTTCCGGCATGATTTGGGCCTCGTGCTACCTGCCCTTGATTACGCTGCTGGTCACGTCGTTGGGCGTGATCAACACCGTGATGGCGTCGGTCCGCGCCCGGCGTTGGGAGTTCGGCGTGCTGCGGTCGCAAGGCGTAACGCGATCTGGCCTGTTTCGCATGATCCTGGCCGAGGGCATCTTGATCGGCCTAATTACCTGCCTGCTGAGCCTGGGGTTCGGCGTTTTTTCGGGCTGGTGTGGCACGGGCATTTCACAATACGTTAGTTTCTTCGGCGGATTGGCCCCACCATTGGTGATTCCGTGGTCGCAACTATCAATCGGTTTCGGCATCGCCCTGGGATTGTGTTTGCTGGCCGCTTTGTGGCCTGCTATCTCGACCGGACGCGCAGAACCCTTGAAGCTATTACAAGAGGGACGCGCCGCCCTATAGGTTCTCTTGCAAAACCGGAGGAAAGCAATAAGATGGGGCGAGCACGGCGCAGGACGGTTGCCCCCCCCATCCAACAGATAAACGAACAACACAATGGAAGCAAAAGAAAAAAGATCGGTAAGCTATTACATGAGGGCTTTGCACCGCGACATAGGCTTTTTTGTCGTGGGGTTAATTGCCGTCTATTCTCTGAGTGGAATGGTCCTCGTGTATCGAGACACTGATTTTTTGACGCGCAATGTTCAAATCGAGAAAGAATTGTCGCCCGGCCTCGATGCGGACGAACTCGGAAAAGTTTTGCGCATTAAAGGCTTCAAGGTGCTGAAGACCGAAGGTGATACGGTATCTTTTAAGGAAGGTTCCTATAACAAAGCTACTGGGCTTGCCTCGTATCAATTGAAACAACTGCCTGCCGTGCTGCAGAAATTTGTAGATCTGCATAAAACAATGAGCGGCAAGAACAATCACTGGTGCGCACTACTTTTTGGCACACTGCTCTGCTTTCTGGCGATATCCTCATTCTGGATGTATAAGAAAGACACAAGTGCGTTTCGCCGCGGCATTTGTATAACAACAGCCGGGATTATCCTCACCGTAATTATGCTGTTCCTATAGAGTCCCTCTGTGGCTGAGCTGGTCGGCCCTGCGGAGCTGTCTATGGGATTTGCCTGGGGGCTTATGCCTGTTGGCCACATGGAGGCCCAGGCCATCTCGACCGGCCGTGCAATTGTTGCAAACGCGATGCGCAGCGTTGTAAAAGATTGGTGCGCAAAGTTTGCATAGCCAAAACGCGCTGAAATGGTGTTTCTTGCTACGCACAGGGCTATTTGCCGACGCCGGAAAAGCAAAATTGCACTGGCACGTAAATTGCACTATCATCGGTCGTAGTCGGGAACCATTTTTCACAGGTTGGAGGTTTTTAACATGTCTCAATCGAAATTTCAACTTCGCGGATTCACTTCGATTCTGCTTAGTTTGTCCTTTGTGGTGGTCGTTGCAACCGGCTTGGTGCTGTGGCTGGCCCACTCGCCGCAGACGTTTGGCATCGACAAGGGCGTATGGAAACATACGCACATCTTCACGTCGCTATTGATGCTCGTGGCCGGTCTGATCCACTTGTGGCTGAACTGGAAGGTTCTATGGTGTTACCTTTGGAATAAAACCGCAGGCAGGCTCAATCAGACGCGAGAATTGGCGTTGGCGGTAATTGTGATGGCGGTTGTGCTAGTGCCCGGCTTCTTTGGCGAGCACGGCATGCCCCCGATGGACAAGATAAGCGTGAAGGACATCGCCACCAGGGCAGGTCAAAGCACGGAGAGCTTTGTGTCGAGCCTGGAAAAGGAAGGCATCAAGGTTCATAACCCGGCCGATCCACTGACCGAAGTGGCTGAACATAATAAGATGTCGGTCGAGAAGCTGTTTGCGGTGATCCAGCAACAAGCGCCCAGCGCGATGCGTCCGGCGCACTAAGAAAAAAGCTTTCCCCTCTCTCAATGAGAGTGGGGAAAGCTTTTGCAGATACGCTCTAAGTTGCCTACCGCAGCGATGCGACAGCCACGGCTTTCTCTTGCTGTGGCTTGTCCTTCTTGAACTCGTCCGGGCTGGGAACCTTGAACGCCACGGCGAAGACGATGGCTCCTGCCACGGTAATGGCTAGCGGAACCGTCCAAATCTTCGACCACTGGAACTTGCCGCCCACAGAGTTCTTCTCCATAACATAGCCGGCCAACTGAGTGCCCAAGAATACCCCGATACCATTGGTGGCGATAAAGATCAGTGATTGGGCCGAAGCGCCAATTTCCTGTGGTGCCATCACGCCGACGAAAATCTGTCCGCCGATCATGAAGAAAACATAGGCCAAGCCGTGAAACGCTTGGATAATCATAATCGGCCATGTCTGCTTGCTGATCACATAGGTCAAGTAGAGTACCGACCAACACAATGCGCCGATGATGAAGAGGCCCTTAAACTCTACGATGCCGATCAGCCGATCCAGCAACAAGATGGTTGCGGCAGCCTGTACGGCCTGGGCAAGGGCCATGACGGCTGAGACGTTCTTACCGCTAACGCCTTTGTCTTGCAAAAAAGGCCCCGTGCCAAGGAAATAGAACTGCATCATGCCAGCGACCGCCAACTGAGCAAGAATGAAGACCAAATAATTGGGATTTTTCAGCATAACCAGCGAATCGAACAGCGGATTGCCCACCGAAACCGGCTTGAGTGGAATCTGGAAAAAGGCAACTGCCGCCATCACGAACGACAAAATTGCAGCCAGATAGAGACTGTCGGGCCCGTCGCCGCCGATGCCGCGAGCTTGGCGGTAACCGGTAAGAAAGTAACCGATCAAAGCCCAAGCCACGGGAGCCCAGAGGAATACCCATGTGGCCATTTCGGGATATTGCGTCAACAGCATCTTGTTCACAAGCGGCAGCGTAGCCGTGAAGAAAATAGCGTAGGCAAGCATTGTGAGGAACATACCCCAGAATTTCGTTTGCTTTGCCGCTACGAACAGCAGAATGCCGCCAAGCAAATGCGAAACCAGGATGATCGATTCGGCGTTGAACCACTTGTCGGCCATGTAGCCCGAGGCGAACGGAGCAAAGATGCACGCCAGAGGGAACGTGGCATAGATCCAGCCGGTTTGCTTACCGGTCATCTTCATGGGACCAAGGAGCCGAAGCGCCAGCACAGGCATCCAAGCCCCCCACACTGCAAACTCCAGAAACATCAGGCCGCTTAAACGGAGGTACAGATCCCAGTTCACGATTGGCTCCCTGCTTGACATGGTCCTGAAAAATGGAAAGGAGCCCGCATTTTAGACGTGTCAGATGTAAAAAAAAAGTGGGGTACGCCGCAACTTCCCCACTTTCAGCGACGAATCACCCCCAAACCATCCATCCTCCTTACTTGTGGGTAGTCTGGGAAGGAGATTTTTCCGCCCGAATTTGATTCTCGCCCCGTATCTCGACGACCGTAGCATAGCCTTGTTGGGGGCATAACGCCCTGCGTCCAACCCCATGCGTTTTGATGGGCGGCGATTCGAAACCTGGTTTTCAATTTGTCAGCGACCGCGTCGCCTCTCTCAAAAAGGCAAAGCACGATGTGGCATTCACCGTGGGTGCATAGTCATTTAACCGAAGAACCCGTCGAGATGAAGCCGGCCCGGGTGCTGGTCGTGGAAGACGCGATGTGCATCCAACGCAGCGTGGGAGCTTTGCTTCGCAAAATGCACATGCTCGTCGATATGGCAGAAGACGGCCAAGTAGCCTGCAAAATGGCGGATAGATCTCTGGTCGAGAACATGCCGTACGATCTGATCCTCATGGACATGCAAATGCCGAAGATGAACGGCCGCGACGCCACCCACCTGCTACGCGAGCACGGCTGGAACAGACCGATCATCGCCGTAAGCGTCGCCCCGGAAGATGAAGGATACCAGGATTCCATCAACATCGGTTGCGACGACTACATCGGCAAACCGGTTACCGAGCAGAAACTGCGAAACGTGCTTGAGCAATTTTTGAAGGCCCTCCCATCTGTACCAAATTCGCCTGAAGATGCAGCGAACCGATAAAAAAACATGCCCACGACAAGCGTGGGCATGGCATGTAACGTTTCACGAATTTTCTTCTCAACTGACTATCAGCCATTCGGCCCGAAGTCGGCCTTGTAAGCCTCGGCCAGCTTGTGTCCCCAGCCGTTCAATGCTTCGAGCTTGCCGACGAAGAACCGCAACACCGGCGGCTCGTAGATGAACCGCAGGCCGCCGACCAAGTCGCGATGTTCCAAGAGCCAAGCTAACCGGTCGGTCATGTATTCCATATGCGACACCGTGTAGACGCGACGCGGCACGGCCAACCGACAGAGTTCCATATCGGAGAAAACGTCGTTGCCCTTGGCGTCTCGCTCCATCGAAACCGTGCCGCGTTCCATGCCGCGGGCGCCGGAAACGATATACACTGCGGCGGTCAACGCGCCGGCGATATATTGCGACTGCGGAATGTGGGGCAAAAACCGCGTGGCATCGACGTGGCCCGCCAAACCGCCCGGCGGCGTGACGGCCGGAATGCCCCGCTTCACCATACCGTTGACGAAGTAGGCGATCAAATCGGCCGAACTGCTGGCCGCGTCGTAGTCGACCATTTCACGAAGGCCGACCGCCATGGCCTCGATCTCCTTCGACGACATACCGCCGTAGGTGATAAAGCCTTCGTAAAGCGGCAACCAGACCTTGAGCTGATCGAAGTATTCCGGGTTGTTCGTGGCGATCAAACCGCCGCGCACGCAAGTGCTCTTGCGGCCCGATAGATAAATCAAGTCGGCTTGGTCCATCATCTCGCGGACAATCGCCTCGATCGAGACGTTTTCATAGCCAGGCTCGCGTCGTTTGATAAAATACGCATTTTCCGAGATCAAGCTGCAATCGATCACCACGGGAATGCCATTGGCCGAGGCCATCCGTTTGACTTCCTTCAAGTTGGCCATCGAGAACGGCTGACCGCCGATCAAGTTCGTGGTCGCCTCCATCCGGACGAAGGAGATTTTTTCGCGGCCGTATTGCTTGATGACCGCCGCGAACTTATCGAGATCCAAATTACCCTTAAAGGGCACATCGCTGTCGGTCTTCAGGGCGTCGTTCGTGTAGATTTCCAACACCTTGCCGCCGCCGAGTTCGAAATGAGCCTTGGTCGTCGTGAAGTGATAGTTCATCGGAATCACGTGCCCGGGTTTGACGAACATTTTCGTCAAAATATGTTCGCAAGCACGGCCCTGGTGGGCAGGCACGCAATACTCGAACCCAAGAACATCCTTCACGGCACTCAACAACTTGTAATAGCTTTCGCCGCCTGCATAGGCGTCGTCGGAAACCATCATGGCAGCCAACTGATTGTCGCTCATTGCGTTGGTGCCGCTGTCGGTCAACATGTCGATGAACACATCCCTGGTCCGAAGAAGGAACGTGTTGTAGCCGGCCTCTTCAATCGCCCGAACCCGTTCATCCACCGACGGCAACCGCGTCTTCTGAACGATGCGGATCTTGTGCATTTCGATGGGAATTAGATTGCCATTGGTGAGTTTGATTTCCACGTTGTTAAGCTCCATTTGAAGGGACGGAAAAACACAGTATGAACGACGATTCCCACGGAGTCAAGCTGTTGGGGGGGATTTGTCGGGAGAAGAGAAAAGGGCGGATTATCGATGCCAGAATGAAAAACAGCCGAAGCCAATCTAGCTTTTATACGTTTCAGCAACCCAAGCAATAGCATTCAGCATAAAACGCGCAAACTCCGGTTGGCGAAAGTCGTGGGAAGAACCCAAGGCGGTTTCCACCCCCCTGCCGTGCTGGAGATCGCGAACCCAAGCTACCGGTTTGACCCAATTGGCTGAAAAACCAGTTAGAAGAAACATCGAATCGGTTGGCACAAAGTATCCGGCGGTCGAAGGAATGTCGGCCACGAAACCCTTTACGCCGTCTAGAATCGGATGCCCCTGGACCGAAGGCTTGACTTCCACCGCTCGGCCATCGGGCCTTCCGGGCTCGACCACCGAAAATTCCGTCGATTCCAGATCCGCCAGACGACTAATGATTTGAAGGCGCCGGCCGAACACGACCAGGCAATCGGCTGTTAGATCACGATAGGCCGACAGGTCTGGCATATCGAACTCCACCCGGTCGCATTGCACGCCTTCTTGGTTGTCGAGAATACGATGGAATAACGACATCGCTGCCCGAGTGTCGGCGTCCGGTCGCTGCGCCGCCAACGCCACACGCAAAACCGGTTCGGCGTAATCATCGGTCGAAAGGCCGGTGATGCGACAATATGGGCCCGGCACTCCACCGCCCGAGACGCCGATCGCCGCATGGGCCGGATGCATGTATAACTTTCGCCGAATAGATCCTGAAGCACTCATAAGCTTCCATTATCATCACAAAGCTCTACGGTGTCTATGTTTTTCCTCTAATTGTCCCTAATGTCTCAGGAATTGGGGGCAGTTTGTGCCGATCCCGCAAGCTTCAGCGGGGAAGCATTCCCCTCCGCAGAGGCAAAAACTGCCGTTTACACAGTTTTTGGAATGCAGTATTTTGCCCCGCAATTATTCGATGCTTCGCTTCCTATTCCGAGGCAACTTCCTTTGATGAGCTCTGTACGCCCTATTTCCGATCTCGAAAACGTGTCTGACGGCCGGCCGGCGGTTTCTCCTATTCAGGTGAAACCCACCGATCACGATCTGACCGTTATTATCCCTGCCTATAATGAAGAAAAGCGTCTGCCCTGGACTTTAACCCAGTTGGCCCAATATCTGAACGACTGGGGCGTGGACTATCGAGTTTTTGTGGCCGACGACGGCAGCCGCGACTGCACGGCTTCACTGACGCGCGACCTCGGACCGCGATTTTCAACGTTGCGATTGATCCCTCAGGGAGGCAAGGGCCGCGCTGTTCGCACCGCCATGCTCCGAGCCACAGGCCGCGTCGTGGCATTCACCGATGCCGACTTGCCCTTCGAGCTTTCGGCCCTGCGACAGGGTTACGAGTGGATCCGACGAAACCAGTGTGAAGTGGTTTTCGGCGCCCGTGATGTAGATGGAGCAGGCAACGTGGCCAAACGTCGCCTCATGCGCCGCATGGCTACCTTCGCCTTCCGCGAGATTGTGCGCCGTTTGGTGTCGCGCGAAGTGACCGACACGCAATGTGGGCTTAAATTATTCAGCCGTCACGCCGCACTCGAAATTTTCGCCAGGGCCACGATCGACGGTTTTGCATTCGATACGGAAGTCGTCTTGCTGACGCACCGGCTCGATCTGACATTTCGCCGCGTGCCTGTCACTCTGGTTAATGAGTTTTCTTCGACATTGTCGTTGCGTCGCAACGCATTGCCAATGCTGATGGACGTTATTCGTCTACGATTACGCAACGGCCTAAGCGGCGGAGCGCCTGCCCCGGAATTTATTCTCGCCTCGGCAGACGTCGACGTGAATGAACGCCGTGAGAAAGCAGCGTAGCAAGAGATACATCCTGCCCCATCGAGAGAGGGCAAGGGTGAGAGTATGATTCGAATGGACAAGGATTGGTCGCCATGACCTATCACACAACATTTCTACTGATCTTCCTTGTCAGTATTCCGCAATATGCCTCAGCGGAGCTGCCCCCTTTGACTCCAACCAAAGCAAAGCCACACGCCATTGCGTCGGAAAATATCCAAATTTGTTTGGAAATGCGATGGCTGACGCTGAATGATAATTTTTTCGAGCGTCTTGGTATCTCTCCCCAGAAACTACCAAGCATGCCGAAGCGAAATTCCTGGACCATTTGTGACGAACCGCAAGCCGAAATGCTATTAAATATATCCAAGGGCGACAAAAGATCGCAATTCAAGTCAAAACCGACCACTGTACTGCAAAACGGAGGAAAATGCGAATTCTTGCCGCCTTGGTTAACTGCTCCCGCTGAAGGAAACGATGTAGTCCAAGTGAAAGTTTCGGATGACCGGCAGGCTATTCAAATCGATTTGACGTGGGCCAAATGGAAAGATGGCAGAGAACGCTTGTCCATAATGAATACCGCAGTTCCGGTCGGATCGCATCTGCTCATTCATACTGGTGAATACATTCTTATCCGGACCAGTGAATACACACTATCAAGTCTGACGACAGTCCCGAGATCCTACTGGAATCAGGTTCTGAATCCGCTTTTCGGAAAGAAACCCAGCTCCAAACAAATTGGAATTGGATCGGAACGCCAAGAATGTTTTCTTCTAATTTCACCGCGTCTCGCTATTCGAGAAGAGATGGGAAATCTGCCAGTTACGAAGTAGGATATGATTCATCGCATTACCTTGAAATAGGGTTAGTGTAGACTGCGATGCGGAAGGAATTTTTTAAATTGACGTGGCGATTCATTCTTCTTTCTGTTTTTTTGGTAGGCATTGCCGGCTCTTGTATCGGAGCATCTCCAGAAGCAATTCGCCCCGCAGCCGACCCACAAGTTCATTCGGGCAAAGACTCCGAAATCACATTGCAAGTACGACGAATCAAATTATTTGACGGCACGATCAAAGCTTTGTATGAACATCGTAGAATTAAGCTGCCCGCGATGAACGCCTTCACTGTACTCGGCCCAGAAACCACATCCTTGCTGATCGATATCGCCAAGGGAGACCATGTAAAGTTGGCCGACGAAATGCCGTCCGTAACTTTGCCGGATGGCGAGGTTCAGAGCTTTCCGGTATATGGAACGAAGTACGCAGACACAGTCAAGGCTGAGATTTCCAACAACCGTTTGTCAGTTGAAATTCACTTTGTATGGGCCAAATGGGAAGATGGCAAAGAACGACTTCCGCCAATGACAGCCGTTATTCCAATAGGATCCCATTTGTTGATCCACGATATGATGCTCAGTGGCTGGAAACCAAAGGATTCTAGCTGGGTACGGCTGACAAAATGGATTCCTGGCCGAAGAGTTGATCCACCTATCGATCCTCAGCAGGGTTTTCTTTTCATCACACCACATATCGCTTCTTCATCGAAGTAATTATCCCCGGCAGTTTTACTGTTATGCTGAAGCATAACCTACACGATGCTTTTCTCATCCTTCACGCCGACGACTTTGGAATGAGTCGGGCTGTTGATGAGGGTATTTTGCAGGGTTTTCGCCGGGGATTGCTTACCAGCACATCGCTTTTGAGCAACGCCCCCAATGCCGCCCAGGCTTTGCAAGAGTGGAAAAAACTTGCGGCCGATCATGCGGCCGGCAATCTCACTTCGGCCGAATGGCGAAAATCGCTCGACGATCCCACGGCAGCGTTCGACCTGGGCGTACACCTTAATCTAACTCAAGGCAGACCGCTTACCGGCGATTGTTTTCCTGCCGAATTACTCGATGATGAGGGGTGTTTCCCGAGTATTTTTCGCTTGTTTGGATCTTTGCAGCGGCATGGCCGACGGTTTCAAGAGGCTGTTTCCGCGGAACTAGAACTGCAAATCCAATACATTTTCGATCATGGCCTTACGCCTTCGCATCTCAATGGTCATCAATATATCGAGATGATTCCGGCAGTGACCGCAATTGTCGAAAAGCTACTTCCACGCTTTGGAATTAAAAACGTTCGCGTAGCACGGGAACGATCATTATTTTATACGACAGTGTTGCAAGGTCAGCCGCAGCGATGGCCGTTGGCCTTGGTGAAACGCCTGTTTGCCCAATGTTTTCACGCACGGATGAATGCTCTGAATATATCGCATCCCGATGTTTTCTTCGGTACTGCCCACGCCGGTGGAGTCAATCTTGCATTGTTGCGGCAATTTTTGAACGCCGCTCGAGGGCTTTCTCGGGTCGAAGTCGCATTACATCCCGGCACTGCTTGGGCCGACACCGATGCACAAGATTCGTCGAACGGCTGGAACGATCCTTTGGCTCAAAACCGTCCTCGGGAATTGGCAATGCTTACCTCGGCCGATTTGCCCTCGATGTTGCAGACCTTGGGCTGGAAGTTGGGGCGATTAGCCCAAGGCGTCGAATAAACGAAATTATCTCGTTTCAAAGCTCCTGCATTCGGAATGCCACGTGGAGTTGCCTAGGGTTCCCAAGCCAGAGCTTGGGAACCAGGAAACATAATCTGCAAGTTGCATTTCAGACGCACTACCGCAACTGGACTAAGCGATAACGACGCACGCTGCCGTCGGCCGTCCTGAAATCGTAGTCAGTCAGCGTAAGCCCGGCATCGGCCAAGCGATGAAGCGGAGAAACATTCATCGACTCACCGCCTGCGATATTCTTCATCAAGAGTAGATGGGTATAACCTTCGTGGCGCAACCGTTCAACAGCTTCCCGCGTTGAACATGAAAGACTTTCCCCATTAAGCGAGCGATTCAGCAAAGCCTCGGGTGTAACACGGCAGTTAAAGTAGAAAGACGGCCGTTCTTGGCTCAAGATATGGTCGTCGGGCCGCAGAATGCGATTAGCCACGGCGGCCGCGCGATAGGTAGGCTCGCGTTGCAGCAAAAACTCCTCGCGATCATCATAGCCCAGGGCCAAAGGAGCTACGTCCCACATTTTCACGATCGGTAATGCCATATCGCAGAGCATCAGAACCGCCAAAGACGCCGCCGCGACCCAACGAGCCGCACGAGGAAACCGCCCAAGCTCGATCACAACCCAAACGGCCGCCACGCTCAGCAGCGGAATTGTAGCCACTGATTGCATGGCATCGCCGCCCGCCAACGCGGTGAAAAACAAAACGATCAATGCGGTCCAAAGCACGAAGCCAAGCCCTCGAAGTTTTCGCACCAGAAAAATGCCAGGCACAACCGCCGATAAAAGCAGTCCCCAGGAATTGAACACCGAGAACGACCAAGTAGGTGAAAACGACCACTCGCCAAGGAAGCGGCCTGTCCATAATGCCGGAAGGCGGCATAAAACGCCAACGCCCACGGCAACCGCCAATGCAATGGCTCCGCCTTGCATCAGGAATCGGCGTTGCTCAGTATAGTGGAAAACAGACCATGCCCAGGTGGCCACAACCGCAAGGATCACAAAAAATGCCCAATTGCCAATGCCCCAGGCACTGCCGGCCATCAATCCGGCAACAATGAACCATCGCTGATCGCCGCCGTGACAAGCGGCCTGCCACCAGGCCGTCAAAGCTAATGTGCAGAAGACAGCCAGAGCCGTTCTTTCGACCGGGATATTCAACTGTTGGTTGATAGCCGGGGTCAGCATAACGAAACAGCCTGCGAGCCACGCCCAGCGATGTCCTACCAGCGGCGTCGCCAAGGTGACGGCCCCTAGCGATGACAAAATACCCAACCACCACGGGATCAACTGAACACTCAGGTTGTCGCCCAATGCCAGGGCCCAAACATACCACATTTCGATCAGCCATGGTCCGCAGGCAAATGGAACATCAACCCGTTGTTCCACCAAATAACGCTTGGCTGCTTCCAAAGGGCCGCAAAAAGCAACATCCGTCGTCCAGGGCGCAAAAGCATTCACGAACGATGCCGAGTATCCAATGCAGGCAGCGCTGAAACATGCCCCTAAAAGCCATCGCGACGGCTCCGGCCACGGATGGTTGACCTGTACGGTCAATTGATCGGGCAATCGCTGGAAAACGACGGAAGAACGCCTGCTTGGATGTAGGCATAATATGCCGATTTCCGCCAGTCCCCAACAGCAACAGGGCAACGTGGCCAGTCCAATCACCGAAACAGACAGAACGCCTACCTGCCCTAGCGCGAGCAAAAAAAGCCCAACGATCAGCAGTCCAACCCCCGTGCTGAAAACCACCGAGGATAGCGCATCCTCTTCCGATACTCCGACCCCACGCAGCAGCGGCCGCCCAAGCCCGAATGCGGCGATCATAATTGCAATCAAGGTGAGTAGCGAGACAAGCAAGTGCATCATAAGATGTCATCTAGGAAAGCGTCTTCTCTTTTCCGGAAGAACAATGCATCATGGTTAAAACATCGCCAAAATCGCACGGCCGATGCCCCACAAGGCCACGATCGTGACCCAACCGGCAAAAGACCACGCCTTCCAAGCAGCGATCTTGTTTTTCGATGGAACTTCTTCGGACGGCAGCAATGCCGTGGCCAATACCTGATGAACGTGCCGCAGATGCGGCGAGCGGGGGATTTGTTTCGGCGGCTGAACGAATGCGACCATGATGTTTTGCAAAGGCTGGATTTCAACTGCGTAAATGCCGCAAGGCTCGCTTGGCCCAATCGCGCCACGAGTCGGGCGATGATTCATCGACTACGGAATCCTTGCCGCCTTCGACCCATCGGCGCACGAAACCGCGCAAGCCTTCGGGCTGATCCACCCGCACCGGATGCACAAGCGGCGGCGCCGAGCGATTTTCATAGGCCAAGGCCGAAGGCGTAAACTGTAATTCATGTCCCTTGAGTCTGATTCGAGCCACATGTCGGCCGCGCCAGTAATCGATGCTTACATGAAACTCCGGCGGATGGCCGTCGGATTCGACGCGATAGTGATCGTCTTCACGCATCACACGAATGCGTACTCCTGCCCTGGCTCGCCACCAATCGGCGAACTCACGAAGGGTTGTCTTCCAGATCGCACCGAACGAGTCGGCCGTATCGAGGACAGCCCGCAACAGTTGCGGATAACACAGGAAATCGCTGCCGCTTTGGCCGCGGAAAAAAACCGGTTCGCCCGCATGATACTTGCGTCGCGCCAAATCGCGGAAATAATCGACGCCCGCCCTAACCGCTTGATGCACATCTGCCGCCGGCAACGGTTCCTCAGAACGGACCATCCCCGGAAATGAGTTTAAACTAATCGGATGCACCGGCACTTGCAGTACCAGGCTGTCGCTGGGAAAGAACGGCAGATCATCGTAAGCCAAACCCAACTCGGAGCTAAAGGCAATCCCCAGTTCTTCCAACGCTTGCAGCAAACTGCGATTAAAACGTCCTCCCGGCGCGGCAAACCCTACCGGATCAAGGCCCGCCGCTCTGAGCGATTCCACGCCCTTGTGAACGTTTTCCCGGTTTTCTTCCTCCGTGGCAAATACTTCGGCGCGATAACCTTGCGATCCGACATCCAAACCGCGCAGCCGCAACAAATCCTCCGCATGTGATTCAAATGCCTCACCGCTTAAAAAGTGGCTCGTCCCAGGCAGGCAATCCTCCAATGCCCTAAGTGCGGCATGAAAGTAAACTGCGTCGAACTGCGTATGGTCGATCCGTAAATTGAAAGCGCTGCGATAGGGAAATGGATAAGGCGACACGCATAGCCAAATGCCCCCGGCCTGCTCGATCTCGTCGCGCAACCAATCAAGAATCTGCTGCCGCACTACGCGGCGGTCCACCTTGGCCACATCCTCGGCCACCATCCAGCCGGCAATGTCCCATTGCTGAAGCTGCGTTTCTTCATTCAACAGCAATTCAAACGGGTCGGGTTCGTCCGGCTTGCGGAATCGGTCGATGTCAATGGCGATCTGGCCGTAGCCCGGCGAAGGCGTCAGCCCACCGCGAGAATCGAACAGCACGAAACGCCCCTCTTCGCCGCCCGAGGTTCGCTGCCGGACTGGCACTCCCGCCTGCGCAAGCGTTTGCAGGAGTCCCAGAGGGACGCCGTCAGCCACCAGCGGCAATAGAGGGAGTTCACTGTCGATCATCAACGAAATATCCTAGTGTGCCCGATTGCCCAAAAATCCAAACAGGTTCGCAGGCTATTCGGGCGGCATACAATACGAGAATTGACCGCTTCAGGTCAAGATGAAAGCCATAGGCGAAAATTTCCCATGTCACCCAACATGCGCAACATTACGCCAAATCGGCGATTAAGAGTGCATGTAAATTATTATCAGGGTGTACCATTAAGTGGCATTTCTCACTACATGGGGAATATAGCCAACCCATGTACTATTGCTATGTAGAGACACTGCCGTACAGAAGCCCGTTGCTAGCAATGCTTGCGAGCAGAAGCACACTCTGGCGTGTATAATACGGGTCCATTGTGGTATCTCAGACAATGCCGTGACATTCTGAGCGTTCCGAAGCCGGAGCTTCGGAACGAGATGATTCACAGAATCAATCACAAGGCACCGTTGGCGAGCCGACAGCGACCGTTAAAAGCCGATCGGCAGACTCTCATCATTCCGGCATTTTTTGCGGCTTGTAATCGTGCGGCCGCTTGCGGATTACTTTTGCCTCGATGATTTTGTCAGGCCGGGGCGAATCTTTTTCGCCGGGATCGCGACGTTGGATCTTCGCCAATACGTCCATTCCCTCGACAACTCGGCCGAACGCCGTATGTTTGCCGTCGAGATGCGGTGTGGGCACGAAGGTGAGGAAAAATTGCGACCCGCCCGTGTCGCGGCCGGCATGGGCCATGCTCAACGTGCCACGGAAGTGATGCCGGTAGTTGGGTTGATAGCATTCACAGGCGATGGTGTAGCCGGGACCGCCCGAACCGCTGCCTGTCGGATCGCCGCCCTGGGCCATAAAGCCCTGGAGGACGCGATGGAACGTCAGACCGTTGTAAAAACCCTTTTGCACAAGCGAAATGAAGTTGGCCACGGCGTTCGGCGCTTGGTTCTCGAACAATTCGATAACGATGGTGCCCTTATTCGTTTTCAGTTCCACGCGAGGCAAGTTGTCGTCTTGGCTTTCACGCTCGCGAATGGCCTTCTCTTTTTCCCAAAGCTTTTTATATTCGGGGACAACCTGAAGATAATGCGCCCCGGTCATAGCCAATTGGTCGTCAGGCTTGGCCGATTGATAATAACCGTTTTTAGCGGCCTGGCTGAGGTATTTTTCGGCGGCATCGAAGTCGGAAACCGCAAAGGCGGCAATACCGGCTAAATTGGGCACGTTTTTCGCGGGACATTGGTTTTCCATCAGCAGTTTGCCCACCTCGGCCGCCTGCTCGTATTCATCTCGCTGAACTTTGTGGGCCAAAAGCTTAACGAGCCATTCGGTAAGCTGATTATCTTTGTTGGGTGATTCGGCATAGGCCTTTTCGCCGGCTTCGATCAATTTGGGCTCAAGCTTATCGCCTTTGTCGATCAGCTCTTTCCATTGCTGCTGTATTTCGGCCTTTTTGTCTTCGTCGGCCGTACGATATTTGACTTGCAAGCCGGCCAATTCGGCCAAAATCGAGTTCATTTCGCTGTGGTAACGATGAAACTCCTCGGCCTTAGAGCCTCCTTTATCGGCGGGCGCGGGGGCATCGGCTGCAAAAACCATGCAAGGCGAAAGCATCCCGAAAAACGCAAAAAAGAACAAAATACGCTTAAACATCATTCATTTCCTACTGTTTTATGTGGCTGTTCTCACCCATCTGTTCAGGCATGGCGGGAAAGACCGATGGATGGATGTGGAAACCCCAACCGTCGGTTTCCACGTTATATTGTTGCCCCTATCGGAGCCTTTTATCTTACGGTACCATATTCACCAGTATTGAGCAATTCTGATCTCTTCCGACCCACATCCCCTTATATTATACCGATCTTGCCAATGATCCTCGGCTGACTGCAAACGCGCCTGCTTTAGCCGTATAAAAAAGGATCATTAGCAATGTGTAAGCACGCATGGCCAAACCGAATCGTAAACCGAACAGATCAGCCGCACGACCCGAGCCGCAAGATGCGGCCGCTGCCGTGGCAGGATTGCGCATCATCGGGGGACAGTTCCGTGGCCGGAAGCTTCAATATAGCGGCGACATCCGCACTCGCCCCATGAAAGACCGGCTACGCGAAGCCGTGTTCAATCTGGTGGGTCCACTGATCCGAGGCAAGCATGTCGTGGATCTTTTCGCAGGCACAGGTGCATTGGCCCTTGAAGCGATAAGCCGTGGCGCTGCCCGGGCCACGCTCGTCGAACAGCATTACCCCACGGCCGCCATCATCCGCCAGAATGCCGCCACGCTAGGCATCGAACAACAGGTCGAAGTCATCCCTGGCAATACGTTTCTCTGGTGGCAGAAACAAGCGACCGCATGGGCCAACGGCACATCGATTCTTCCGGCCGACATGGCTTGGGCTGTGTTTTGTTCGCCTCCTTATGCTTTTTTTGTTGACCGCAAGGATGACATGCTCGAACTCATCGCCGGGATGATTCAATTAGCGCCGCCGGAAAGCGTTTTTGTTGTCGAATCCGATGCTCGATTCGATTTCAACACGTTACCCCAACCTGAGGCCTGGGATGTTCGGCCTTATGATCCTGCCGTGGTGGGCATTTATTTCAAGGAGCAGTAGCCGTGGACATCCAAAAACTCGACCGCGTTCCGGCCTTCATCACCAAAGATGGCTCCGAGATTCGGGAGCTTTTGGCGTATCGCAATTCGTGCATCCGCAACCAAACGCTGGCCGAAGCACGTCTGCCGCCCGGCACTCACTCCTTGGCACACCACCACATTCGAACCGAGGAGATTTACTACATTTTGGAAGGGACGGGCGAGATGCAGATCGGTTGCGAGTTGGAGACCGTGGTGCCCGGCGATGCCATTGCCATTCCGCCCGGCGCTCCGCATCAGATCACGAACACCGGCACAACCGTGCTGCGGTTCCTTTGCTGCTGTACTCCCGGATACGAGAATGCGGATACCGTGCTAGAGGCCGGCGAACTGGGCGAGCGTCTGAAGGAGCGGGAGCCAAGCGATTAAGGGGCGGGTAAGGGAGAAAGGGACTGGAGATTGGGATTAGAGGGGCTAAACCCGGTTGCTTTTTCGAGGCAATTCCCACTTTGTTCGTACTTTTCATCGGATTTCTCGGCATCCGCCCCGCCTTGCAGGCGGCATAAAATTTGCTAGCATAATAAGATACGTTCGGGGCGTGGCGCAGTCTGGCTAGCGCGCCTGGTTTGGGACCAGGAAGTCGGAGGTTCAAATCCTCTCGCCCCGACTCAACGGGACAGAAAGCCCTTCGGCGAGAACGTCGAAGGGCTTTCTCCATATAGGGAAAAGACTTACGTCAACAAGCGAAAAGTTCAAACAGGTGATTTTCAGGATTCGGCGTTTTGTGGCGTAATCTGCCGTAACCCATTTCTCCATAAGACCTTGTGAAAGTTCAAACGCTTTCACGGCAATATCGCCATTCTCGTCGTGTCCACGGTCACGAACGTCGATCTGCAACTTGATCTGCGCCAACCGGTCGCGCAATTCCATGTCCTTCACGGAGTAGGTGTCGGCGTCGATCTCTTCGAGAAGTCGAAGGTTCAGTAGCTGGTCACGCTGGCCTTCTATCCGCGCATACTGGCGGTTCAATTCAACCCGTTGTTCGCGGGTGCAATCCTGTTCCTCGCGGGTTCTGGATCGCAATACTCGTAGAACCCAATCCCGGACCTTCTCGTCCTCGATCCGCAGTTTGGCAAACAAGGCCAAGACCTGTTGGTCAAGGTCCGCTTCGGTCAAACGAACGCGGGGATGGCCCTTGGCACTGTATTTCGAGCAGCGATAGTAGACGTAATCACGCTCCCCACCTTTGGTCCGCTTTGTCTTTCGTTCCCCGGTGATCGTATGCCCGCAGTGGCCGCATTTGATGAGGTCGGAGGCGTAGGTCAACTCATGGGTTCGGTAGACCGGCGCGCTCAATAATGTGTGAACCCGTTCCCACGTCTCACGATCTACCAGTGGTTCATGCCTTCCTTGGTGCCAGTGGCCCTTATGTTCTACTTCACCGATATACGCGCGGTCGTGCAGGATTGTGTGAACGGTGCTGCGAGGGAATCGAGAAATCGAATCCTTGAAGATGATCCCCTCTTCGGCCAGCCGTTCAACGATCATATCAAGGGTGCAATGATGCCAAGCGAATAGCTCAAAGATTCGACGAACCTTTGGCCCGTTCACGGTATCAACCTCAACAATGCTCCGGCCGTCGATGCGGACGTTACGATAACCGTAGGGAGCATGACCAACAAACCAACCTTCTTTCACGCGACGTTCCAATCCCTCTTTCACGTCAACTGACTGTTGCTCAGTGTAGAAAGACGCCATGCTGGCCAAGACGCGGCGCTGCATCCGACCGGCGGGCGTGCCTTCGGTCGGTTGCGATACGGAGATGAACTCCAGGCCGTAGTCCGATTCCAACCGCTCCAAGTCAACGTAATCGAACAGATTGCGGGCCGCCCGATCGACCTTGTAGAACAACAAGCCGGTCAATTCGTGAGCGTGTTGCTTGGCATAGGCAAGCAGTTCCTTGAACGCTTTTCGTTCGTCGCGTTTGGTGGCCGTTTCCGCAATGCGAAACAGTTTGACGATCGTGCCGCCATTGCGTTCGGCGTAACGGCGCAGAGCGTCTTCCTGGACATCGAGAGAAAAGCCTTCGCGCTGTTGTTCACGGCTGCTAACACGCGCAAGAGCAACATACGTCTTCATGGCTGCGCCTCCGTAGTGTGTCGTATAGATGCCCGACATTTTCGATTATCGCCAGCGCATCATGCGTGGTCAAGTCTTCATCATAGTATGGTTGCCAAACTCGGAGGGTATCCGCCAATAGTTCAGGCGTTATCCAACGCGGTGCCCCCGGTGGAACTGTCAAATTGTCGTTATGAATACTCATAGTTTACAGTTGAGTCGCTAGAGAAGAGAAGAAGCCGCCCCGGTGCAACGCTTTTTGCATTGCAGCCGGGGCGGTCAACGGAGAGGATTAGTGGAACCGTCGCTTTTTGCGCAAGCCGAACAGTTCGGGATTGTGCTTGCGGATGGCGATGTATTCGCCAACATCGAGCAGCCGCACGTTCACCTTGCCGTCGCCGAACAACGGCTTTGCCTTTTCGCTCTGCTTGAGCCGGTCTATCGCCACGCCGAGCGACTCACGGCAAAGGCCGTTTCTGACAAATACCTGCTGGCCAGCCAGCGATTTCTCCACGGACAATTTGTCGCGGATCAATTCGGCCACGGCCTCGGGATAGGTTGCGCCGGCCTGCTTGGCGGCTTCGACTGTCTTCTCAAAAACATCATTCATTGGAAAGTCTCCGTAGGGTTAAAGAAAGTGTGACTCGACTCAACAGGCATGAGGAAACGCGGTTTTCATCAGCGCGTCGCCAAATATCTCGCCTCCCGATTTCTCTTGCGGCTTCGCAGCAGCCGCTTCGGCCGCTTCCACCTCCTTGACTGCCGCCTGTGCCCGCTCCTGATCCGCCGCCCGGAATAGTTCCCTCAGAGAGAGTTCCCGTCCGGCCAGGCGTTCGAGGCGTTGAATCTCGGCTTGGGTGTGTATCTTCTGCCGCGCAAGGGCTTCTTTCCTCGAAGCCGAGTTGCGCAGAACGAACGGAAAACTCTTTCGCGTCAGCGGACATTGATATTCGTTCATCGCAGACATAGAACTCAGATCGTGCATTTCTCAAGTCTCCTATTGCCGCAAGGAACCGGCGGCTGGCGGTTTGAGGCGGATTGCCTCCGGTCGTTGTGTGATTGCCGTTCGTGAGCGGCCTCTTCCGAAAAGAATTCCGGCCGCCATTTACGCAGGCTTGCGAGCACGGCAGGCCAGTTGTTGGGGGCTGCCACAATGGCCAGTCGTGCGCTGGCCATGATTCGCTGCCGACAGATGCCGCCGCAGAGATAGGCGGCCTCCTCAAACGCTTTGAGGGACTCTCTCGCAGTCATAGAATGCTTTCTGCCGCAGAGTGCGGCGTTAGAGAATGTGGCATGATTGCCGCCACGGGAGAAGTCCGGTGACATGCCGGACGATTTACGGACGATCAGACGCGAAGACTCAAGCCGATATTGACGAAATCAGTTCTTTGGCGAGTCTATCGGCGTCAGCTACACACAATAGGGTTCCTCCTTTCGTGCCGCGAGAAACCGGCGGCCGACGGT
Organism: uncultured Planctomycetaceae bacterium; assembly: GCA_964458015.1. Lineage (GTDB taxonomy): Bacteria > Planctomycetota > Planctomycetia > Pirellulales > Thermoguttaceae > CAYWGR01. The sequence goes on along the minus strand of CAYWGR010000001.1, from coordinate 54,271 downwards.
TTGAGGCACATTGCCTCAGCTACAACGCCAACTGATAGGCATTTTGTTCTTGCGAGTTCTTTTTGATCTTGCATGGGACGAGCACGCCCTCGCTGACCAGGGCGTCGAACACGGTTCGCGTGGCGGCGTCCGATTTCAGTTTGGAAGTCTTGAAAAGGCCCGTTTTGCTTTCGCCGTTTGGAAACTGCTTCGCGGCGTCGATCAATCGCTCCCGAATCTTGTTGGACTTCTTATTCTCGCGTGCGTTTGCAGGCGTCAGAAGACTGACCTCCCAATGACGCGGCTTGCCAACGATTCCTTCGTCGATGTCAACGGCATGGAGCGCGGAGTGACCCGCAGAGCCGCCAATGGAGAGCCAAAGTTCGTGATGTCCGGTTCCCGGCTCATAGGGTGTGCGGCGGCCGATAAGAATCCATTGCCTCGCAAACTCCGCGAAACCCGCCCAACTCATGTCGTCAAGCTCGGGCGGCTCGTAGTCGGCTTTCCTTTTGTCCTTGCCCTGTTTGCGGGTGTGGTGAATCAGCACCAATGTTACGCCATGAGGTTGGCAGATGTCGGCCACCTTCCGAAGCATCTGCCCCTGTACGAAGAGATTGCCGGCATCGACGCCGGGCATACACAGATAAGCCGGATCGAGGATCAGAACTTCGCATTTGATCTCTTGCAGCATTCGTTCCAGAGCGTCCATGTGAACCGCATCGGTGAACGTCGGTAGGAACGGAGACCAATCCAGGCTGGTGATGCTCGGAAGTTGCACTCGCTTCGACTTGCAGATTCGGCGAGCCGTTTCCTGTATCGTGCCCAACCCACTTTCGCCGCTGAGCATAACGACTTTGCACGGTTTTGAAACTTCAAAACGTCCGAGGAAAGGCTTGCAGGTGGCAAGCGAAATCGCCAAATCAATGGCAATAGTCGTCTTTCCAGATTTCTTTCCGCCAGCCAGAATACAAGGCTGATCCTTGACCAGCGTGTCGTCGATCAGGTAGGTAATCTCGTAGTTGCCTGAGTCGAGTTCAGCGCTCGTGATGAGCGGAATCTGCATCCGGCCGAAGCCCAGCTTGACCAGGGCGTTGCAGGCCGCTTCGTGGTCGCCGTTATGATTCAACAATCGAAAGGCATCGTAGGCGTTGTAATTGCAGTCCGGCTCGAACGGCTGGGCATTGACGGAGAAGACGTGCAAGAGCCTTGTGCCGTCCTGGGCGGTGACGAACGAAGCCGAAACAGGTTTGTCCGTTCCCGGCCGGGTCGCATAGTCGCCGTTGATCGTCCAGCCATGATCCTTGATGAAGTTCCAATCGGAGGTTCGGATGAAATCGTCAGCAACCGGATGACGCGGCTTGGGCTTTTCCGCCGGCTTGGGCTTCTTCACCGACTCCAAGAGTTTCTGAATCACGGATTCCGGCAGCTTGGCGGGCGGAAAGTCCGGCGAGAGGGTTTTGGTCCATTTGCGGGTGAATCCATCCGTTGTTGACGGAGGGACGACGGATTGAGCGGCTTTGCCGCCAGCGCCGATCCTGATTTCCAGCGACTTCCACTTGAAGACCGCCACGCCCAAGGCGGCCAGACGATCATCCCATGCAAACGTATCCTGACCGCCTCGTTTCGATGCCCAGCCGGGCGTTGGTGGAATCTTACCGCCGAACAATTCCGCCAAATCAGCGACCGCTTCGGGCGAATCCCGGTCGATCGCCACAACGTTGGACTCGGGGCCGAGCAAGACGCCGAGATTCATCTCGGGGTTATTGTCAAATCGTTCGCGGAGTTCGTCATCCGAATACCGCTTCTTGTGCCAAGCCTTGCCGTGGGGCGCTTTCTTGCCGGGCGGGATGAGCACCGGAACCATGCCCATCGAGTTGAGCAGAAGGGCCGTGTCCAAACATGTCATGTTCTTGTCCTTGTGTTGTTGTGATGTCCTTGTGGATGGGCTGCCGGGTGCGGACATCGGCCACCCAGCGGTTTCGCCGACGCATTTTGAGTCCTGAAAGACACGATTCCACCCACCCACGGGCTTGAATTCGGTCCCGTGGGCGACCGCCTTACCACCCACCCACGCACCCCGCCCCATATAATGGGGCGGGTGCCGGGGGTGGTGCAGTCAGGTTTGGGTAAAGAACATCCCCGGCGCGCCTTTGCTCAGGAAACAAAATCTCAGAAGAACGTGGGCGTGCTTGCGCTCGGCGTGGTATTGCAGTTGAATTGCAGAGAAGAATGCCGCTGCGCCAGCGTCAGACGGCCGTCGCCTGCGTTGCCTTTTCAAAAGCAACGGGGGCACACGGCGGACGTGGCGATGGAAGATCGGCCACGCTTTTCGGCGGGGACTGAACCGATCTTGGAATCACTGTGGCGAGCAGTGACGGCTCTTTCCTATCGAGCCGTCGCCGCACACGACTGCGCAACAGGCCAATGATGTTGGCAATCTGCTTACGAGGCACTTTGAGCGACCGAGCGATTGCATTGCCCGAAAGACCGGCAAGCATCATACCAGCAATGGTCTTTTCCAGCGGCGTCCGAGCTGCTTTCACAAGTGTATCCACGATAAAATGACAACTATCCTCATCATCAACCTCATTGCCGACCGGCGGTTGATTAAAGCGGGATGGCGCTGCCATCCTATGGTCTGCCGCTTCCACCAGATAGGAATACTTCGGGTCTTCCAACGGGCTGTCGCTGGTTTCCTGATCCGGTTCCCATCGCGTCGGTGGAGCCTTCCGAACGCGGACAGGCTCCGGCAGTGGTTCCAAGCCGTCTTTCTTGCGGTCGGAAACTGTACTCGCCGGCGGCCTGATGCTCAGAGTATTATCCGCTTGCAAGTGTTTATGACTGTGATGCAATTCATTCTTGATATAAGATTCAACTTTCTCGGGCGGAATGTCATTGTTGGCCAACCGTTCAATACACGTCGCTAAGTCATCCGACAATGCACACAACAATTCGTCGGTATTGCGACGGCCTATTTCGACCGCTGCCTGATATTTCCGAAAGACAAGATACATGAAGGTTCCATAGAGGATTCCTTCCACGGCCTTGTCCTTGCCTTCGTGCTTGCGGTGTTGGTCAAGAAGTTCCGCCAGATTGGCTGGCGGCGCGGTGGCCGCTTCATGGATCGCCTGGGACAAACCCGCCACCGGACCGGATGGGCCGACTTTTCTTCCTCGCTTCTTCGCCATTTTCATCTCCATTGCTTCCTGTTTCCCTTAATACTGGTTCGCAATACGCCGCGTCATTGCCAGAATTTGTTGGGAATTTTGTGGGGATGCTTGCCATTTGTAGCGATTCTCACCCAAACCGTTACTGGGCCACGGCGCGAATCAAACGCAGCGGCGTGAAAAACTTCGTGCCGCGTCGTCTTCAGAATCGAATGTAGCGAATAGAACGGTTGGTGGGCCGATTGCGCCCAGTCGGCGCGGTTAGAGCCGACACTTGAGATTAGGCATCACTGACGTTACTTACTTACTTTGGAACCCTGGAAAAGCCTTCCCTCATTCCATCGCAAGCTCGGCGGAGAAGGGGGCATGTTGGCGTTACTTACTTACTGATTTACTTGCCGGCTGACCGAGAAAATGCGTCCAAAAACGACCCCGCGCCAGACGCGAAGCTAGGGGCCTTCCTTGGCATATTTACAGCCCCCCTCTTGCGACAACAGCCCCATCATTCCACGTTATCCTGGGGTATCCCAGGAGTTCTGGCGAGGCATAGCCCGCAAACCGACGCGCGCGCGGTTACATCGGGTCTAAGACACGGTTTAAGGGCATGGCTTGACGCGGCAACCGGTCATTTTGCCAGCCGTCGCAGTGCTTCACGCTTGGAAATGCCGCGAACAGCGACCAACGCAGCGAGTTTGCTTTTTCGGGGGCGGGCCAATCCGCTCTCCCAATGCAAAACGGTCAATGCCGACGCGCCGACCAGTTCTCCATAGTCTCCAGCGGACAGCCCAAGCCGTCTCCGTTGCGATTTTACGGATTTTGCCGAAAACCGAACGCCGGTCAAAGCGTCGTCGTTCGTCGGTTTTCGCTGTTTCTTGAAATGTGCGAGTTCCCGGTCCTTCTGGCGCAGAAGCCTTTTTAGCTCGGCGACCTCCCGGCGGTACTTTTCCGCCATCTTACGAGCCGCAACAACCTGAACATTCGCCTCTTTCTTGGCCAGACGAAGGATTTCGCGTTTCAGTGCGTTGAGGATGTTCGGCATGTTTTCTCCAGATACGGAAATATAGCACAGAGGGTCGTTATCGGCCGTCGGCGCTTACAGCATGTTGGCAACCGTTGCCTCTCGGTTGTGCCTTGCTGGATTTCCTGCCTCTGCCCATCTGGCAATCCGACCAGAACAACCCCGAGTCACGCCGCTGCCCCTTGGTGAACCGTTCAGCGTCGTACCGCATCCAACAGTGACTGAAACGTTCCGTCGGTTTCGCCACGAAATGGCCACCTTTTTACCGAATGGCCCTATATACTCACCTCACTGGACCGCAGCCTGCAAGCTCGCGGGAACATGCAGACTCGCCATAAAGGACAACATACACGTTCGAGACCACACATCGGCACGAATCAATCCCATCTCGTTGTGTCCGCCGTGTCCCAGTGCGTGCCTGGGGCTGCAATTGGCCCGAAGGGCAAAGAGAAGCTTTGCCGGCATCACCAACAGCGCAAGAACGCCGTTCGTTGTCCAATGCTCAGGACGCCGGTCAGAATGCGATGCCACAACACCAACGAGATCATCCATCGCATTGCCGAGACCAGGGACATCTCCCCTGTCCAACGATCCCCGACACATCCGCTCTGTTGCGGCCCATCGCCCAAAGGCGATTCGTTTGCACAATGTCCTCTCGCCATTCGCCAACGCAGTGTCCGCAGCAGTCAGGCTAATAATTTTCCGTCAAAATCCTCTGTGGACGTTTCTTCATTTCGGTTACGGACTAGTCGCGTTCTGTATACATAGCCGACCGCACGCCACATCGGTATGTGGCCTCCTAACACGTCTTGGGACTGCCATAAAACATCGTATTTATAGGCATTTTATGCTTGCTTCAGTGCATGTCCAAGTTAGTCTTGAATGCAGGTATTCACCTATTCGCAACTCTCATCTAAAGGACAGGGAAATGTATTCTATCAGGTCGAAACGGAAACGCAATCTCACAAGGGAACAATTGGACCGCATTTGCAAAAGACACCACATCGACAAACGCCATTATCAATGTTTCTGGGGATTGATTGCCAAGAATCGGCTAACGGCAAGACTGTTTACCGATCGGCTGTTGCATTGCAGCAATTACAGCGCGGCCTTTCAGGAAATAATGATTGCCGCCGGCCGGTTGCGTATCGCCACGGATGAAGAACGACGCCTTTTCAGCAAAGGGTAAACCATCATGGCGAAACGCATCAGACACGTTTACCCGGCCGATATGGTCGCCCATCTGTGGGCGCATCAGTCGCAAGACTCCGCCCGCAACGGCGGGAATCTCTATTTCGATGGGGATACGATCTACAGCTATGGCCCGCATTTCCCCATTGCCCGACACGTCGAAACACGGCACGGCCGCGCAGTCTTGTTTACAACGCGCGATTACAGCGCAACGACGGCCGGCCACAAGTGTATTGTGCTGCGCGCGTGCCGACACTTGACCGTGTTCCACGTTCGGCACGTTGGCGACACCAACCGGAAAGGGCAGTTGGACGAATACCGGGAACGTTACTTCAGCTTGGCCCGCAAGTATTCCAGGGCACGGAGTAATAAACCCCGGATTCTCGGCAGTCTGCGCGACCTGGTTGACGAAGCAAACCGTTTCGCCCAATTCTTCGGCTTGCGTTGTCGGCTATCCCTACCGGCCGACCTATCGGCGATGGAAGCGGAATGCAAGGCAGTTGAAAGGCGCGAGCGCGAGCGGAAACAACACACGGAAGCCCAACGCCGACGGGAAGCCCTGGAGCGCGTACAAAAGTGGGTTGACGGGGAAACGGATTTTATCGGCCAACAGGTCGGCCCCATTCGATTGCGAATCAAGAGCGAAGAATTGCAAACCAGCATGGGCGCAAGGGTTCCCCTTGCCCACGCCGTCAAGGCGTTTCGGACAATCAAACGTTTGCACGACAACGGGCAAGCCTACGAACGCAACGGCCATACCATCCACTTGGGCCACTTCGCCCTGGACGCCGTTGACGCACAAGGCAACGTCACGGCCGGTTGCCACTTTGTCGAATGGCCAGAAATCGAGCGTATCGCCACCATCGTGGGCGTGAACTAACGGGAACAATAACCATGATTACCGTGTTCAAGAGCGATTTTAGCCGCCGAATGGTGCCCGATGATTGCCCGGATACGTCCTATCTGGAGCAAGAGGGGTTTGGCGATCGGCGGGAGCAATACCGGCAAGGGGCGTTTGAATTCGTCGGGATTCGCGCGGCCGTCGAATTGCCCATTCCCTACGGCAGGGATCGAATTCTAGTCAAGGTCGAAAGCCCCGGCCTCTGGGGAATCGAATCGGACAGCGGGGAAGACTACTTCAATTCCGTTTTCCAAGAGGAAAGCAACATACTGGCCGACATGTTGGCGGAATTGGGCGTCAAGGTGGTGCCATGAAAGAAATTGCTTTCGTTCGCGCCGACTGGTTGGAATTCGCCGCATCCCTCTATCCCCAAAAGGTGCTTGTCTATTCCTACACGGTGCAAGTCCCCGACGTGAACCAATGGCAAGCCAAGCCGCCCGAAAACTGTAAAGTCCCATTACTCGCGCGAATCCGCCCCGCCGCATAACGACTTACGCGCAATTTCGTTGTCAACAACAGGCTATAGAACCAATGATGCAACACGTCGCCATTTATTGCCGGGTCAGTAAACGCAACGGCCAAGAAGTTCGCAGTCAATTGCCCGACCTGGAACGATGGGCCGCCGCGCAAGACCAGCCCATCCGATGGTATCGTGACCGTTTCACGGGCAAGACGATGGACCGGCCGGGTTGGAAAACCTTGGAATCGGACATTGCAACCGGCAAGGTGTCGGCCGTTGTCTGTTGGCGCATTGACCGGCTTGGCCGAACGGCCAAAGGCTTGACCAGTCTGTTTTCCGACCTCCAAGAGCGGAAAGTCAACCTTGTATCGTTGAAAGACGGGCTTGACCTTTCGACCCCGGCCGGCAGACTCATGGCAAACGTGCTTGCCAGTGTCGCCCAATTCGAGACGGAAGTCAGGGCGGAACGCATCCTTGCCGGTCAAGCCGCCGCGCGTGCCGCCGGCAAGACTTGGGGCGGTGGCAAACCCGGTCGGCGCGTGACCCTCACGGAAGAGAAGGAACGGACAATCAAGCTACTCCATTCCCAAGGCAAGAGAATCTCGGAAATTTCCCGCGTCGTCGGGCTATCTCGCCCGACAATCTACCGCGTTCTTAGCCGTTTCGCATCGGCGTAAACGCCCCTCTTTGCCCTTCTGTTGCGTCGCTTGCGCCGACATATCGACATTCATTGCCGTTATTCGTACAACAGAAACGAAGCCAAGCCCCTTAGAATCGACGCAAAACACCATCCGACAGGGAGGGTGGGGTCAATTCCGTGAGCAAAACGGATTTTTTCGGCGGCCGAACCGGGCCTGCCCTACCGTCTCTGGTTGGCCGCAAAATCAATCGACTGACGCGGCAGCTCACACCATGCCCGCTATCTTCTCTTCGCAAATCCGCTTGGTCAACTCCTGCAATTTCCGCACGCGGCCGGCCAGATATTCGAGTTCCTCCTTGGTGACTGCAAAATCATGGTTGTAGCGAGCGTCGATGTAAGCCTTCTTCAAAAGATCGAAACACCGCTTCTGCTGTTCGTTGCCACGGGGGAACACGGTGAAAAAGTCAGCATGTAGATTGCTGGCCTGCCGATCCAGCTTCTCGATGTCGTGCGTCTTTGGCCTGTAGCGAGCAAACGTCAGAACAACGGCGCTCAAGAACCGCTCGGTGGCTTGATGAAGATGAAAAGCGGCATTATTGGTATCATCTCGATTCAAGGCGTTCTGGAAATCGAGAAGAAAATTGCCGGCGCTGGTGAACCAGTGATCGTAATCCTCCTTGGCGTACTGCTGGCTTTCTGCCGGATCAATCGGTCCCGCCTCAGCCAGCGTGTGCTTACCATTGTCGTACAGCAAGACCCCTTCGTTCTTGATGTCCACAAAAAAGTAGCTGCCGCGCCGGAGGTCTTTGTTCAAGTGTTCGATGTCTTCGACGATCACCGACGAACTCGGCCGGTCGAGTCCCAGTTTCCGTAACCGCCGGTCGATTGCCTCGCACAATCGAAACTCCCCATCCACTGTGGCGTGAGCACGATCTTCGGTCACAACCAGCAAGTCGAAATCGCTCTTGTACTCGTAAATCACCTCATTTTCGACGTAACGATCATGCACCCAATCGCCGCGAGCAAACGACCCGAAAAGGACCACCATAACCAGATCATCGCCGACCAACTCACGAACCACGTTCGTGATGGCAGCAAGCTGTTCGGCGACATGCTCGGAGCGTTTTGGGAGAGTGGTTTTCATAGGTAGGTGTCTGAATAAATGCGATGGCAATGTCGGATATTCTGCACTGCACAGGTATGTACCGCAAGTGGGCGGGCAAACCCGACGATCATTGCGGTACGTTTGCCATAGCCCATCTTCTGAACTGGACTCTGATCGAGCCTTGGGTCTGTTAATGGTTTTGACAAAGGAATAGACCGTTCGATGATGCCTAACCCAATGCGTGTCCACTTCAGGATTCGTTAATGGCGGGAAGTGCCTTATCTTTGTACATAATGACGCAATTTCGCATATTCTTGCCCTGCCGTTCTTGTGCTAGAACATAACGCATGGGGCCGGTCTTGTAAGCAATAGTCTTGATGCTACTGTTATTCAGGTTGCCGTACTTCTCAATGACTCCCGCTACTATTCCCAGAGCCTCATCGGTGAGCGCTGGCTCAAATCGCGGGCATGGCCCTGGCTCAACCATCTGCATGCCACTCCGCGACGACAGAATGATTTCCCTGCCGTCCAGTGCCGGAAGCCTCTTCTGCAGAGCCGGTGGCCAGGGGCCGTCGGGCTGCCGAAGATACACCTCGCCTGTAATTGTCTTCCCAAGAACATCAATTGCAGTCAGGTCAATCAGATACAAGAGCTTCGTCAGGCGGAAATAGGTGATCTTCCCCAAAGTTCGCACCAATAGACACACTAGATGCTCGAATTCCTTTATCTTTTGTGCTGAGAAGGTCGCTTTGGTACTTTTATGCGTTGCTTTGCTCTTGATAATACCCTTTGTCGGATTCACTAGTTTTACCAATCGGAGAAAGTCGGATGTCTGCTTGGCAAAGCCCCTATGAACCAAAGCCCTCGGACCAGGATGGTAAAGTGGAAACAGATTTCGACCTGCCCAATATGTGGGTTTGGCAACTGCGTCTCTTAATGTGAGATTGTGGGGACATATCTGGCCAATTGCCTTTAATGCGGTTGCACCAAGTGTTACAACCACGGCCGGATTCACCAAGCGAATCGTCATCTCAAGGTAAAATGAACAGTTGGCAATTTCTTCCGTGGTGGGCGTGCCATTGTTGCCGGAGTCCTCCTGGGGATTGCATAGAATGGCATTTGTTATGAAAACGTCATCGCGTTTCCAGCCAACCGTGCCCAACAGTCGCTCAAAATTGTCGCCGCTCTGATCGCCATATAATGGAATGCCTGTCCTCTCTGCACCTAGCCGACCCGGAGCCTCCGCAATGAAGAGTACAGTTGAGTCAGCGTTGCCATTGCGTTGGGAAAGGACCTTTGTTCGCCCACACAGTCGGGAACAAAGGGTACAGTGTTGTACCGCTTCAATTAAGTCTGAGAATCGTCGTTCCTTTGTAAAGGAGTTGAACTTGGTGCTCATGTAGGTCATCCTTTGCCCCGCAAACACGAAGGGTCTGGCCGTTTCTCGAAATCACCATGCAGGATTACCTTTTGCGCGAGGCAGCCAGAAAGGCATTGACTCAGAACGTTACAAGATTCGCATGGTATTTCAAATGGTGTCGTAAGATACTCTCTCACCAGTGAGAGAAAAGGAGAGTTGTTCCAGCATTCCCGCAGACGGAAGCAATCAAGCCGCGAATACTTCGCAGTTCCGACTATTTCTTCGGCCTTGACCTGCTTGAAAGCATCGCAGGGATATATGTCAAGTTCAGGACCAATAATTAGTCGATCAATGCCGGAACAGCACCGTGGTTGATCGTTTAAGAGCAGAAAATTGTATGGCGATCCCGTGCGAACTGTAAATCCACCAACTCGAAGACGTTCAATGCTATTTTTCAATTGTAGATTCTGGAGCCTATTAAGGCCGTGTTGCCGAAACAGTTGCCCCCTGCCTTGTGGTACAAAACGTAGAACACTGATTTGGGAAACGCCGTTTCTTTTGCCTAATTCGGCCAATTCTCCAAGTTCATTGAAGTTTTCTGCAAATGGGACAAAATGAATCTCTGCCTCGCCACCAGAGTTGCGTACTGCCGCAACTGCATTGAGTGTATGCTTGAAGCTACCCCCAATGCGGGTTGTGCGCTCGTGCGTTTTTGCAGATGCCCCAAAAAGGCTGAAAACGAAACGACGACAGCCACGGCTCACAAGTGATTGGAATGTCGTTGCCAAAGAGTCCACGTTACCTGACGTGTACACGGTGACTTCCATACCAAGCTGTATGGCTTGACTAACGGCATCATCAATGTCAGGCCATACAAGCGGTTCGCCGCCGGAGAAAGCGAGCTTGGTCACACCCAACTTGCCAGCGTCGGAAATGATCTGCCTGCAATCTTTCAGAGACATCTGACGCTTGCAAGAAGGACTTGCATCGCTTGAGCAGTGAACGCACGCCAGTGGGCAAGCGTGTGTTACTTCAAGTTTGATTTCACGCAAAACATATGGTGGGGTGTGTAGTTCCATTATGGTAATGAATCCAGGAGTTTTTTCAGCGGTGCCTTGTGGCCAACCACAAATGCTTGAGACGAGATGCAAGTAAGCGGGCCAGGCTGTGTACCAGTCTCGTCAGCCATGTATTTCAACAGATTACAGAGACCCCAGTAGTTTCCGTAGGCTCGCTCCAAGAACTCATGGTTCCGGTATGTGCAAAGTAGGCCAAGTGTGCGGGGAGGCCCTGCGTCAAGTTGGACAGCCATGTAATTGAGGCACGGGCCTCCCAAACGACGAGTGGTTTCGCCTCCCGGCTTCTGAATGACCATTGCAAATGCAGCCGTATATGTGCTCGAATCCTTCCGAATTGCAGTAATTATGTTGTCGAGCTGATTTACCAGGCCATCGGAGGTTTCGTAGGCCGTAAGTCTCTGAAAATAGGTTCCCCAACGATTATGGGACCTTCGCACAAGACGTTTGCACAGGCCGTTGGTTCGATTGTACTTCTCGTATAGCTCCTTAGATGTTCCACACCTTGCACGAAGGCAATGTGGGAAAATGGTATATGCAACATGTTTGGGTCCGAGCACCTTCACATTGTTCGCAAATGCAGTAACTCGATCATGGATTGATTGGTTAAAAGCCACTGGGTCAAGTATGTGAATAATGAGATTTCGGACACTCCATCGGTGCTGATGAAGGTGCCTCGCGGCTACGATCCATGCTTCTTGAAAAGACTGCGTTTCAATCAAGTGCGGCGAGTCGATCATAACAGCCTCTCCCTCAACATGAGTTGAATTACGAGAAACTCCAAAGCACCACGATTGTGATTTGATTCTGCATTCCCAGCGGCAAATGCCTGATGTCGTGTCTATTGTGAAGATTACCCCGTCTGAATATCCGCCTGAATCCCTCGCTGACCCAAGGACTCCTTAATTCCCAATTCAATTGTGTTTTCCCGGATGGCAGCGTCACCCTTGGCGATAATGATGACATCGCAACGGACTTCGGCACCTTCCTGGGCCAATGGGTCGATGACTTCGTTATAGATGTCGTTCCAGTTTTCCCAGGGAAGATTCTTTATTTCAATCCGCACCTTGTTGAGCCGGCGTTCGCCTCCGACTATCTTGACGCCGCCGCCGGATGCCCAATCGTCCTCAGCCAATTCGTCTGGCTGCTCCGCAACTGTACCGACCTCAGGCACGGATGCGCTGTCGCCGCCGGTGTCGCTGGCAATGATCGTCGGCGTCATCTCTGGCTTCGGTAGAAGCGACTCGGCCAACTTCGGCCGGAGAAGCCATGCCGACTCGACAACCGAACAGTCGGTGGCATTTATGGACTTATCCTTAAAATACACGGTATCAAATTGCTTCTTCTCGCCGTCGCCAAGAGCGTAGCCGAACAGCCCACGATGGACTCCTAATGCAAGGCAAGCCGGCAACACATCCGGTCCCAACAATCGAGGCAGGTGGGTCAGTTGAGTAAAATAGTCGGCCAATGTCTGAACATTGATGGCCTCCTGATCGGTTGGCCAGAGTGAAAAACGCGGGCCGATGAGGATTGCTGGATCAAGGCCCTTGAGCACTTGCTGTTCTTCAATCAGCTTCTCCAGAACCTTGCTGCTCAACGTGGTTCGTCCAGCATAGTTGGAAACGCCCATGTCAAACGTGCGGAGAGTCTTCTTTTCTGCGGGAACCAGGACGAGTCGATAGCCCGTCATTAGTGCCGCCGGCAGGCGAGCTTCGGCTTCCTTGAGTCGCTGTGCCAAGTCTTTCAGTTGTTCTTCCGATAATTGATTTTTCGTGGCCTTGTCCTCATTGATGCTTCGCAGCGCCAACAATACACGGGCGGCATCAACGATTTCCGAGGCGCGCCGCTGATCGGGAGCCAGGAAGATCAGCGAGTTGGCGTGTTTGCGGAATCCCTTGCCATGCTGCTTCAAGATGCCCGTGACAAAATCCTCCGTCGCCTTGGGCATTTCATCCTCTGACGCCACCTGATGCAGATCGAGCACAACAAGACTCAGTCGAGTCTCATCGGCCACATCCCGATCCTCCTCGGGATACCGATACACGCGAAACGTGGCATCGCCAATCAAATCGTTCAGGGTTGCCTTGGCAAAATCCTTCACCTTGTCCGGTTCCGATCGAATCATCTCTTCGCGGTCCACAAGGATGCGGTTCAGATTGGGCCGCGAATCGAAACGATAAAGCCCGCTATCGTGATAGAGGAACCACAACCGCTTCGTCATACGGTCAAGCGAATCAGAGACGAACGGCGGAGCCATCTCGGGATTCAGCACTGCAACGCGCAATTGCGGCAAGGTGGCCCCTCGCTGCTGCCCACCACTGAACGAGTACATGAAGACTGATCGAGCAAGTTTTTCTGAAACGCTCTCCTTGGCGTATTCACTGCCCAACTGCCGATCAATCTCAGGCGCTTTGGCATGGTTGCCGGCAATGTCGCTTTCGATGACGCTGTGAAAAACGCTGCCGTAGCCGGTGTGTTTGACCAATTCCCCCCGCACGGCCGACGTGCCGAGATTGACCGATCCGCTTTGGATCAGCGGATCGTTGTCCTTGCCTTGATACAGATCACTGATGACATCGGCCAACAGACGCAGCACGCCACGGGTTCGCTGGAACTCGGGAATTGTGCCCCATCGTTCATACAGCACGGAGATTAGCTCCGGGTGGAATGGATAGGCCCGAATCATCTCTTCCCGGTACGACGGTTCTCTGCATCCCGAAGGCACATCCTCCCCCAGTCTTCGGTAGACTTGCCAATACGCCTCGGCCGCCGCG
>CAYWGR010000001.1:0-40590 GCA_964458015.1 uncultured Planctomycetaceae bacterium | reverse complement strand
CGATGGTCGGCCGGATCGCCGAGATTCTCGAATAGCCGACGGCGAATGACCTCGTAAATCTCAGCCCCGACGACGGTCTGTCGGACTTTTTCCACTCGACCGAGCACCTTTTCCAGCGATTCATAGGCCCGTTCGCCGCCCTCATCCATGTACTCGGCAAGCTGGCTGGTAAGCGTGGCGATCATACAGGCCGTCGGGCAATTGGCCACGGCGATGCTCAATTCCTGCAAAAACGTGAGCGTATTGCCGCGCAGGGTGCTTTCCTCGACCTTAATTCCGCCGGCTTTCAGCAGATAGGCCAGCAATTCATCCATAAGAATCAAGCATGGCCCCGCCTCGGCCAACATCGCGCCCAACAGGTCGGTGCCGGGCGCGATCTTCTGCTTGTCGCAGTCGGCAACTTTGCTGTAGAGCCGCTCGCCGCCAAGTTGCCAGGCCATTTCGCCCCAGAGAGTCCGATCAGCCACTGGGTTTAAGGCTGTGCCCACCATGCAGACAACACGTGCGGTGGGAATCTGCTTCAAGCCGGCCGCATGGATAAGCGACTGAATCTCCGACAACTTTCCGACCGTATTGGGGTTGGTCAGCAGGTGATAGAGCGCCAACAGCGTGTGCGTTTTGCCGCCGCCGAAGGCGGTTTGCAGTTGAATGACCGCCTCGGTTTTGCCGGAACCCGCCAACCGCTGCATCACGTCGATCAGCAATTGGGCCAGCCCTTCGGTCAGATACGTTTTCGAGAAGAACGTGCAGGCATCCCGATAATCGACGGCTCCGCGCCCGGCAAGCACTTCGCCCAGATCGGCGGCGAAAATCGACGTGTCGAACTTTCCTTGGCGAATATCGGCGTGTGGAGTGGCCACTTGACGCCACGGTTTCAAGATGCTCATTCGCGGTTTCCTTTCAACCACTTGATTGCCAAGTCCGGTCCTGCGGCAACTCGCAGCAAGCGGACGATAGATTCATCGAGTTTTCGCGGTCCTTGAAGATAACGCCCGATCGAAACGGCCTTACTCACTCGTGCCGGCCGGAGGATATGGTCTACCAAGACCGGCTCACTGAATGTAATGGATTCCTGTTGATTTGGCACAATGCGATAGCGGTAGCGATCCTTGGGATAGGCCGGGTCGTCGCCGGGATTCTCGGCTGCGTTCGCCACCTGCCAAACCGCCACCAAAAAGCCTGCCTGCTCGGACTGGTGCTGAAGCGCCTTGCCCGAAGTGACCATCCACATGCGATCGCCAGGTTGGAGTTTTCCAAGTGCATGGGAATTCGAGTGCCAGCCGGTAAATTGCCCGGCCGCATTCTTCTGATAGTCTCGCCAGTAGATTAGCATGTCGGTCACGCTGGTTCCCTTCCAAACTCACCATCGGAATCCGCAATAATCTTGAGAACCTCGTCACCTTTCAGAACTATCTTTCCGTCCTCCGATGCTTGGCGAAGGCTAATAGCCGCAGCGATGGCGCACACGGCCTTCCAGTTTTTCGGGTCGTCAAGGTCGTTCATAACAGAATGAATCAACTGAATGTCTAACCAATCTCCCGGAACCATCGTGTTCCGCGCACAACGATAGTGCGCGGCGTCGGCACCACTGAACCATGCACCATCAAAGGTTATTGTCGATAGACGTCCGTCTGCGAGAAACTGCATGGTACACGAGCCAGGATCGGCATCAGAGGTTTGTCTGTCCGAATCTCGCAAAAGATGCACCAATGCCTTCAAGTCGGCGGCCTTATCGAACACGACAGTCAAGCCATTCTGGTTCTCAGCGACAGACTTCGCTTGGGCCATGCAGCCTGCAATGGCACCAGCCGCCAAGTCTTCTGCGCTCACTTTGCCATTTCGGAAAGTGCAATCCCCAAGCCATCCACCCTCTTCGAGACGAATGTGCATCTCGTTGGGAATTCCACCCGATCGTATTCCCACAACGGCATGGCCAGCCTCATGGCGTGCAGCATCCACCGGGCGTTCCAATCCAATAGTCGTCATCTCACACTCCCTCAGAACAATCGCCCTTGTTCGCCCATCTGTTCGATCTTTTCCTTCTGGTTCAACAGGCCCTGCATCAACTGCTTCTCCTTGTCGCCGTCGGGCAGGATTTCGCTCACGGCTTGAGCGACGACCCAGAGGGCCGGATTATTCGCTTGGCCGCTACGGGCAAGGAACTGCACCATGCCGTCGGTGTCGTTCTTCTCGCGGAATACGCACAGGCGATGCAATACGTCGATCAAACTGCCCGCAGCGCCGTCGGCCGCCGGGTCGCCAAGGTCTTTGATCTTCATCCGCTTGGCGATCGGCATGGTTTGGACGTTCTCGCCGGCCTTCTCCAACACGCCCGTGCGGTCCCACATCATCTCGGTCGGCATCCCAAGGGCCTGGGAGAGCTTGAACGATTCGTCGGCGGGCACCTTGGCATCGGTGTAGGACCATTTCCACACGACGTAGAACCGGCTCTCCGGGTCGATGTTACCCGTCTGCGTGGTTTTGACGATTTTCGACAGGGCGTAGTTGCTCACGAGACTGCGGACCTCATCGAGGAACTGGCCGACCGTGACCTCTTCGCCCGAGAGTTTTGTGACCCGCTCATACTTGCCGAAGACCGACAGCGCCGGGCCGATGGCCGAGATAAAGAAGTCGGCCCCGCGAATGCCCTGCGACCAGAAGAAGTCGAGCCGCTCGTGGGCGACCTCTCGGAGTTCCTGGCGAACGTCGTCCCACAACCCGTGCCCCAGCACCGAGTCTCGTCTGCGACATACGAGAAAAACAGACGATGCAAGTGCAGCGCTGGCGTGTGCTCTGAGTCTGCCTGGCCTTTCCGTATGAAGGGGCCAAGACGAAGTGACAACAAGCCCCTCGGCAATCAGTGCCGCAACGAGAGTTTCCCAAGCCGCCGTTGTCTTGTGTGCGAATACTACCGTGTATAGGCCGTGATCGGCGAGAATACGTCTGCCATCTGCAAAGGCACGCTGCATTCCATTCTCAAAGAACTCCTTTGTCTTGTGCTTGTACGCAGGATTACGTTCTGCAAGCTGTACGATCTCTGGTCCTTTTGGAGCCAGTGGAGTCCCGAAAACAGTCGGCATCCATTCCTTGGCAACTGGTCGGAACCACACGTAGAAGAAGTCCGACAGATTGGAGTAAGGAATTGCATCGTAATACGGAGGATCGGTAAGTATGCAGTCAACCGATCCATCGCTGATGCTGGTTCGGGTTGCGTCTCCTCGAACAACAGTTGCCGCGCTCATGGGTGTCGCTGAGAGATTGGCAATCACTCGGCAAATCCAATCAAGACCGCCCGACCAGTTGCCTGTCATTGATCCGAAGGGATTGCCTTCGGCGTAATCCCAGATCATGGCCAGTGCTTGTCTTCCAAAGGTGTGAGCAAGAAACCCGCCTTCGGGCGACCACAGACAAAGACTGGAACTGTAGTCAGCCTGCCTTCCCAAAGCGAGCAAGAGGTATCCGGCGACCGCACGATAGTAGTCGCCGTCGTCCTGATCGCTGTGCATTGCGACGGCTCTCTTAACACAACGAGCCAGACAGCTTAATGTCAAAAGTTGCCGCTTATTGAATAGCTTCGACCAATTGTCCAGCCCATAAACATGCACGTTGAAGATGCTTCGTAGATATGGAAGCTCAGCGTCAGGCACGCAAACATCTTCTGGGCGGGAAAGTGAAAGTAGCTCATTCAAGGCCACCTCGGCGCTACCATAGAGAGTCAGGTCGTCCTCAGTGGGACAGCGACAGGTCTTGTCGTTCCCCACTTCTTCGATGACAGCCGTCAGAACCTGGCCGAAGCCCTTCTTGCCGATGGCCTCAAGGTCAGACTTGTGGATGGCTGCCTTGCAGTGCGGACAGATTGCTGAGTTGCGACCAAGCGTCCCTGCAACATCTTCGTCGGATGGTTCGTTTACCAAGCGGTGCGCCACGGTGAGGGCACCATCTTTGTCTCCGATTTCCAGCACCTTGGCTGACCCATTCTGTGCGAAGATCAGCTTCGTCTGAAGCAACGGAAGCTCGATGCCACATACAGGGTTAGGGCATTTCAGTGTTCGTGCCCATAAAAAAGCGACTGGAACACCTCGACCTTTTCCGGCATCGTAAAAACTGCCGACCTCTTGGCGTGCCTTCTCCAATACCCAATGCCCCCAATACTTCACGTCCGCCGCCAGCGGATTTTTCAGGTACTCGGCCTCCGTGATCTCGACATCGGGGATGATCTCGTCCTCGGCGACGGCAACCAGCGTTTCGTGCGACTCGTGAGCATCGAGCAGCGGTCGGCCTTCTCCCTTCTTTTTCCTCTTGGCTCGGTTGTGGGCCACCAACCGCTTGATGTAGTCGGGCACGGGCCGGCTATCGGGCTGGCCGTACTTCTGCGGATACACCAGTGTGCAAAGTTCGATCAGGTGGGCCACCGGATTGATGTCGATGGCATGGGCCTCACAGCCCAGCCGCAGGGCCTCCAAAGGAATCGTTCCACCGCCAGCAAACGGGTCCACAACCTTCGGCGCATTGCCCTCGGCCCCCGGATTCAGGAACTTGTGGGCGGCGGCGATCAGTTTCCGGGCCGGCTCGATGTAGTCCGGGTTGTTCGTGTTCTCCCAACGGACCAGATACTTGATGAACTCCAGGCAGCGATTGCGCGGCGTATCCTCGACAGCCGATCCGTTGCCGTTCTTGGGCGTGAACTCGTTGCGTTTCAGCGTCTCGCCCACCAATTGCCGAAAACTCTCCGGGCATTCTGGATCGTCGGGGTCAGGAATAAGCGAGGCGAAGACCGCCGCCCGGCACGCGGCCAGCGGCCGACGTGCCCACCAAATGTGCAATGTCGAGATATGCCCATGCCGAATCGACTTCTCCCGCGCCGACTGCTCGGAGACTTCCTTCAACGGCAAGGCAACTTCAATAAGGCGTTTCAGCATTGGGAGTTCGCTTGTATGTGACCTGGTGATAGTTCAAGAGCATGTTTCAACCAAGAACGGTGCATCGCTACCATTGTTTCCATCCACATTCCGATCAGCCCTGGCCCACGGCCTCTGGACACTACCATCGAAACCACCTACGTCGCTTTCTTGACCATGAAACATCTGGATGGAGGAAGAAGTCCTTCTGCAATGCCACGCAGTCAGCGTACACGGACGACCACAGGTCAAACGCCTGCGAGACCGTTGCCGACTGGCCCTCAGATTGCCGCGCCTGAATGGCCCTTTCTCTAATGCGAGCGATCATCTGGTGGAGCTTCTTGTCAAACCGCCCGTTATCAATTGTGCTCGTGTCGATCTCGGCCAACTTCCTGTACTGATTCATGGCGTCAACCATCTCCAACTTGAACATGTCAAAACAGGCCCGCCGAAGGTGCTGGTATGCACTTCGCGCCGCTGCTGTCTCGGCCTCACCTTGGCACCAGTGCCTCGAAAGGTGATCGAAAGCCGCATGTATCTCGGATAGCCAGTCAAGAGGGAAACAATCCCTTGATTGAGTTGCCGTGTACAGAGGTTTCACGACATTACAGTAGAACTGAAACACATCGCGTAGTGTCACCACACTTGCCGGCAGTGGCTTCGTGGTAGCAGTCATTGCAGCCTCCTGCAACAACCGCCTGCCTACTTCAAATTGCAGCTTGTGCGGAAGGCAGTAATTGCGAAGGATGCGACGTATCACCGGCCACTCTCGCTTCTTCATGTGTTCGATACACTTAGAAAGAGCGTCCATCTGCTCACTGGAGCGAGGGTAGGCTGTGACGATGATGCGAGTTCCATCGACATACCAGCCAGTGATACATTGACGTGCAAGGTGTTTTGCCTTCTCAAATCCTGTCAGTTTATTCATATCGACTGCCAAATCCGAAACACGCGAATTGTCCGTGTGAAGCACGTCCGCAGCCTTCAGCACCACAGCTAGTTTCTGAAGGTCTGCTACATCGCCCGGTAGAGGAAATCTAACAGGGAGCTTCCCCACACTTTGGACGAGGTCTTTTCCATTCTTGTCGTGAATGCTCACTATTAGACTAATGGCGATAGACTCGGGGTGAGTAATCACCAGCGGTGAAGAGTGGTCAATAACAAATACTCCAGATGCCTCACCGTGGTCCATTTTCACGGGAATCGCGCTCGACAGTCCTTTGTCAAAATCATGGCAGCACGCGCAGCAGGATAACAAGAACAGTTCTGTTGGTGAAAACCTGTCAAGTGTGCCACTGTCGTGCAGGAGACGCCAGATGTTGGACGAGACCATCTGGCAATGGGCAGCCCCGTTTTCATTTGAATCCGGGCGCGACTGGCGCGCGTGAATTGGTGCCGCAAGCGACCAAAGCATGTCTGCTCGCTGCCCAAGTGCAGCATCTAAGGTCTTCAGGTATTCTCGCAGTTTATCCGATTCCATTATGTACTTTTTTCTCACTATTCGGCACAGAAAGCAATGTTATACCTCGACGCCTCTGTTGCACAATGGAGCGAGACTGAGAGCCACGGTCAATTTGTACTCGTAAACGTCAATGTTATGGTGTGCCGAAGCCGCTGCCCGCAATTTGGGGGTAAGCTCGTGAACCACAACAATACCCCGGACAGTTGCGCCATGAGGCGAGGTCTTGTGTTCGGCAGCCCAGCCCATGTAACGGGACAATTGGCCGATGACCTCATCGTTGGTCTGATCGCGTTTCAACTCGACGACGACATAATCGCTCGTTATGCGATCTCTGGCCAGGATGTCGATGCGCCCGAGAGTTCCACACGGCACCTGCCGGCCAAGATACTCCAGGTCGGTGGCCCAGCCGAGCGACTGCCATTGGGCTACCAGGAGGTCTTCGAGGTACTGCTCGACGGCCAGAGTGAAGTCAGACGCACAGCCGTTAGGTCGGTTGGGGGCGGATGCCCTAACAACCTTCTGCCGGCGTTCCATGTGGGCGAACATCGCCTTTAGCGCCGCGATGGTCCATTGGGTAGCCTGCTCAATCTGGTGCCGATCATGGATGGGGAATGGCGTCTCGCGCCCGAACCCCCAGCGGTACTGGATGAACAACATGCCATCGTTCACACGCATGTCGCCGCCTGCCCCGGCATCGGACAGTTCCTTGCGCAAGGCCGATTCGTCGATTTCGGTGCCGCGTTTGGGTTCACACTCGACGATCAGCACCTGGGAATCTTCGTTACCGCTGATTCGATTGTCCCCGAAGACACATTCGACCCGCTGGCATTGTGGGTGCTGGTAGCTGGCAGTCTTCTTGCGAGGGCGGACCGTGGCCGTCGCCAGTCGGGCATCGCCCGTCTGCCGTGACGCCTCGACCAGATTCTCGAAGAAGACTTCTTGCCAGAAACTAGCCATTATCTCCTTCTCCTGCATTTGCCATTTCCCTGCGGGCAGCAATGTGTGGCACTAGGGCAGCCCATTCGGGATACACAAGAGCCAGACGCTCGATGTGTTCAGGTACCAGGCTCAACTGACGGATGTGCTCAAGGTAGTCCATGAATTCGTTCCGGTGCTTCGCGGAGAACAACTTGACATGGTATCGCCCCGGCACATCCACGGTTCCCTTTGACGCCAAGCCACGAAACTCTTCGTCGAGAAACATCGCATCACAGTATGGGGCGTAGTAGGAAACGGCGTCTACATCATAGCCGTCACTGGATTTCGGATTGCGGGGGTGCTTGTCGCTCTGCGTTTGCATGGCAATGCTTGCCCAAAGACGACTCTGAATGTCGATGAACGGGACAAAAGACATAAACTTGGACTTGAAGAAGTCCTCTACGATCGAAACTGGGTCGTTTTCCTCTAGCCGAACCTTTTGTACCTCACACGCAAGCCAATGAACCAATTGCACACCGGACTGGAGACCGGGTGGCGTTTTGGGATTGAACTCACCGGGACGCACCAAGGAACGATAGACCTCCAGGAGTTCCCCCGAAAGCATTCCTTCAATCTGCTTCGGGCCATTGGCGAGTTCTCGATAGGCAGCGATCAGGTTCCGCCCATAGCCCTCGATTTCCGCCTCTACCGCTTTCCGAAAGCACTGCGGATTCTGCTTCCAATAGTTGCCGACTTCCTCCATCCCGTTGTGGGCAGACTGTTTTCGTTGGCTGACGCTGGTAACGACCAACTCGTTTGCTGGAAAGTGGCATGTGACAATCATATCGCCAGTAAAGCGATGAGGGTCTTCCTTCAACGCCTCGCGCCACCTGTCGTCTACCTTAGAGGCTTCCGCTTGGCCGAGGTAGCAGTGCAGGACTTTCTGCAACTGAGCCAACTCGATTTCGTCCGGCGACCGAAACTGGTCATCGCCAGCAAGTTGCTTGTAAAGCGTCTGCAACTGGTCTCGCCATTGCACAGTGAGCATCGACTCTTCACGATGAATGCGAGACCAAGGACAAGCAATCAGTTGGAGGCCAATCAGGTCGTTGAGCTTCTTGTGCAACTTTGCCCAGAAAGTGTCCTTCTGTTTGGCAATGTTGCTCAAAGCGCACTGGTCGAGATAAACGATCTGTTTAGGAAATCTCGGCAACGGTTCCATCTCGATAGTTCGACAAGCGGAACACCGATACACGATGTTGTGGCGGTTCACCATGCACCGTCTCAGCGCCCCTTGCTTCTTGCAGCGTGGACACGACGTATCGTTCGATCCGAGAGATCGCACAGCGTTCATCAGTTCGGCTCCAAGGGGCAAATCGAAGCCTTCTTCCAGTCTGCCTGCCCGATCATGTACCGCACCACGCTGACCTCCTCCCTGGGATTCAGCTTCGACGCCGGGTCTTGGATCAGGTGGAGTTCAGGTTGCGTTTTGCAGTTGACCACGATATACAACCAGTAGTCGCGGCCGAATCGCTGGGCCTTGATCCATTCGTTGGGCGTGAGCGCCACGCCACCAACGCCGGCACGGCCTTTGACCTCGATGTATCGGGCAATCTGACCGTCGCACAACGAGGTGATGTCCCAGCCGCAATTCTCCTCCTCGACCGATACCGGCTTGCGGCCCTCGGCGAGTTCGTGTTGCTTGGTGTGTTCGATGGCGATGGCTTCCACTTCTGGGTCGTTCTCCATGCCTTCAACCGAAGCCACCACGTCGCGTGGAGATGGCAAGATCACCGCCACGCCCAAAATCTCCGGCGGCTTTTCGGAGAGATGACGTTCCTGCTCAATTTCCGCCAGTCGATCTTTGAGACGCTGGGAAATCTCGGCGCGGCGGGCCTCCTCCTTCGCACGATTGCCCTGGATGCTCAGACGATTCGGATCGTCGTCGAGCCGCAATTGTCGCAACTGGCCGTCGTACTTGGCGATCTTCTTGTTCGACTGACTGATGAGGAATTGGAGCGATTTGCGGACGTATTTCTCCTTGATGCCCAATTCACGGGTTCGCCGCTGTTTGATTTCGTCGAAGTATTCGGGCGTAACCCCATCCAGCGACCAGTCGATGACGCGATCTTGGTCAGTGGCGGCCTGACGAATCGGCGGAGGCACTTCCAGTGCGGTTTCGGGCGATTTGAGGTCGAGCAAGGCATACGGCTGACTCTTTCGGAATTGCTCGGACGACAGATGCAGGGCAAACAGCCGTTGGCCAACCATCTGCCCGCGACCATCTTCCACACCGCATTTTAGGAGCCAGAGAACCGTGGGCTCTGTGGCGTCAGCATTGAAGAAGCACGCGCCTTGACGAAGCGACGAACCGTATTCCGTCAGCACTCGCTCGACAACGCCCTCGAAAAGCGGATGGCCGGGACCAACGAACTCCAGATTCGTGTAGCCGACGACCTGCTCTTTGTCGAACGTAATCTGCGGGTAGGTGGTGCCAATCCTGCCACAACGGCGTTCGATGCGCTCGGGCAGTTTTCGCAAGTCGGGCGGCACGCGGCCGATCGACCAGATGCCTTTCCGATCCTTGACCGGCGCGATCGCACCGCCGAACGAACGGTACGCCTCGATAAAGAACTTCTCGATATACTCGGGCATGAGCCGGTGGCATTTGCTTTGTTGCTGATCGGCCAGCAGCTTGCTCATGTCGATATAGCGTGAGCCAAGCGACTGGTCCTGCATGTCGGCGCGGATGCGGGCAACCTGCTCTTCATCGGTCGAAAGGTCGATTTCGGCGAGAATCTCGGCCATCGTTTTGCGGCGGGCCAGCCAATCCTTCATCAACGCATCGAACTTTGGGGCAGGAACAATCTCGCCGATCACGTCGTATACGCGGTCGCTGCCCAATGCCCGACGCATGTCTTCCAATTTTCGGAGCAGGCATTGCATGACCTCGCCTTCGCGGGTGTTTTCGGCCACGAGGTTGAAGATCATCGCCTCTTGCTGCTGCTTGTAACGGTGGATGCGGCCCATGCGCTGTTCGAGCCGGTTTGGGTTCCACGGGATGTCGTAGTTGACCATCAGCGAGCAAAACTGGAGATTGATGCCTTCGCCCGCCGCTTCGGTGGCCACCATGACCGAAGGGCACCGCTCGAAAAACTCACGTTCGGCGGCGATGCGTTTTTCCAAGGTCATGCCGCCGTGGATCGTGCAGCAATAGAACCCGAGGTCGGTGAGCTTGCCGACCAGGAAGTCGAGCGTGTCTTTGTGTTCGGTGAACACCAAGAGACGCTCGGCTCGTCCGGCAAGGTGTTCGGAAATCACGTTGCGAAGTTCCTCGAACTTGGTTTCCGCGACGTTCTTCTCAGTATGCTTGGCTTGACGAACCAGCCGGTCCAACTCTTCGATTTCGGCCTCTAATTCGGCCATGTTCTCGGCCATTGTGAGGCGTTCGACCAATTCATCCTCGAACTGCCAGCGGTCGGCCTCGGCGAGATCGTCGAGATCGTCGGGGATTTCGCCGTATTCCTGCTTGAGCTTGCCCAACTTGCGAAGTTCTTTGAGCCTTCTGAGGCGACGTTCCAATGATAGCCGAATCGCGGCAACACTCGACGCCAACCGACGTTGAAGAACTGTCAATGCGAGGCCGACATTGCGGTTCTCGGCTGCCATCGCACGCTGGAAGTTGTTCTGTACGTATTCAGTGACCGCATCATACAGGTCCAACTCTTCGCCACGAAGCCGGTAGGAGAGCGTTTTGACATGCCGGGGCGGAAAGCACGGCGAACCGTCGAACTTCTTCATGTCCTCCTTGAGGCGACGGATCATAATGCGGTTTTCATTGTGAGCCGTTGCTTCGGCCAGGATGTTGCCCGTCGCATAGAGGTCACGGTCGAGCAATTGCAGCAGCAAGGCAAAATTATCGGGATCGCCCTTGTGCGGCGTGGCTGTTAGAAAGAGAAAATGATCGGTATGCTCACGCAAGAACTCGCCCAATTCGTACCGTTGGGTTTTGTTGATCTTGTTGCCGTATTTGTAGGCAGCCATTTTGTGGGCTTCGTCCACAATGACCAAATCCCAATGAACGTCCCGCAGCAGATTGAATATATCGTCTTGCCGAGCAAGGAAGTCGATTGAGGTGATACACTGAGGTGAGTCTTCCCAGACATTACGGCCATAGGCGGCACTGACCGTGGCGCGGTTGACGACGCAAAAGCTCTCGCCAAACTTCTCGTGGAGTTCGCGCCGCCACTGGTCGGTGAGATTCGCCGGCGTAACGATGAGAATACGTTCGACCAGGGCACGGAACTTGAGTTCCTTGATCGTCAACCCACCCATGATGGTCTTACCGGCCCCAGGGTCGTCGGCAATCAGAAAGCGGATGCGGGGTTGGGTGAGCAAATGGCCGTAAACAGCGTCCATCTGATGCGGCAGCGGATCGACCTGCGAGACCGAAACGGCGAAGTGAGGGTCATACTGATACGCCAGCCGAATCCGATGAGCCTCGGCAGCAAGCCGGAAGTGCGTGGGATTGCCATCGAGAATGGCCAACTGGCCGGCGTTGGTGATTTTGACAGATTTGCCGAAATCCTCCGCATTCAGCAACTTGTTCCACAGTCGTTTCGTATGAATTCCAACCGCTTGAATCTCAATTCGGTTCGCTCGAACTTTAACGGTCAGCACCTTGACTGGCTCGGTCCAGTGTGGGCCTTCGAGAATTGTTCCCTCGGAAATCTGATTCAGGATGTCGTGGATGCTCATCTCTGTACCCCAAAGCAGGCGCGAGGCGGCAGTTATCGTCTCATTTCACGGATTCACCCCCTGTTGGCAGGAGTATCTTCTGGTCTGCTGCGACCAAGATGAAAAAACATGCGAATGACCGTGAAAGATGCCAATTTTTGAATCCCCCCATCATAAGGATTTGCAGCGGGTTTGGGAATCCCCCCATGCAAGCAGGCGATATGCGATGATTCGGTAATAGGGCGAAGCCCAAAGCATGGCGAGGAAACGAAGCGGCAGCTTAACAAGAGTGGGCATGGTTCATTTACAGCAAATCCTGTGGACAGCCTCCCACAGTTGCGGTGAGACGTCGTGAGGGTGCCCCGATACGAGCTGTCGTAGCCGGTCCTCTGGGTTTCCGCCTTCAATGATGGCGAGGGCAGCGGCCGCGATTGCTGGGGATCGGCTCATTCCAGCACCGCAGTGGACCAAGACGGGGACTTGGTTCCTCAGCAAGGATACCAGTGTTTGGATCGCAGCGGCGAGAACGCCTTCGCACTCCTGTGCGCCGTCCATGATCGGGAAGTGGCAGTAAATCATAGTGCGAGGCAGGCTGGACGACGGTTCTTCCACAGCGACGTTGACTACCGCGACAATTCCAGCCTCCAACAGACGCGCAGGGTCACGTCCGTCTCCTGCATTGCCGAGCCACAGTTTGCCTGGGATGATTTCACGCATATGTCTACTCTCGCCCAAAAAAGCCTTCACGATTAAAGTACGTTATTTGGCTTTCATTCATTGTTTACTCAAAAGGCAAGTCCCTTTTTCCCACAACCTCTGTCAGCTATCATACCGCAAGGAGACCAATGAGAAAACCGCTTGATTGCGGCCGGTGAATGCTTGTGTTCGACAGGCATGTCGGACAACCGGAGGGAGGAAATGAAGACAACTACCGTCACCCGAAAGCAACTCTACGATCTGGTATGGGCCGAACCCATGCGCCGACTGGCAACTCGCTATGGCATTTCGGATGTCGGCTTGGCGAAGATTTGCCGCAAGCACGACATTCCCCGACCGCCGAGAGGATATTGGGCGAAGAAGGAGTTTGGCAAGGCTCCGCCTCAGGCCAGACTGCCGAACCCAGGCGATGAGTGCAAGATTCCGTTGCGCGACCCAGACAGATGCCGCGTCTCGTCACCCGTCTTGCGAGACACGGTTGAGCAGAAGAAGGCAGAGGAAGAGAAGCTGGAAGCCAAGATCGAAGTCGCCGAGAGCCTGCGAGGGGCGCACCAGCTCATCAGTGACGCGAATCAAGAATTACAGACGGCAAAGACTGACGAAAACAACTTGATTGTTCTTCCAGAAAAGACGCCGCTAGACATTCGCGTGTCGAAGGCCAGCTTGCGGCGGTCCTTGCTGATTATGGACGCCCTGCTCAAAGCCCTGGAGCAGCGCGGATACAAAGTCGCATCGGGGCCAAGCGTCCAGATTCTCGATGTGTGTATTCATTTTAGCATTACGGAGACGCTTGACGCACGGCGTGAACAGCCCAAGGACCATGACCTGGATGGCCGTTATGAATTTGGTCACAGCCGATTCAATGTGAAGCGGATTCCCTCCGGTTGCTTGGTATTGCACATTAGCGATGCAAATGCGTACTGGGCCAGCGGCTGCAGAAAATCATGGCGTGACTCCGAGAAACACAAGGTCGAAGATCGCCTGAACAAATTCGTTGCCGGGTTGGTAAGTTTTGCTGCTCGTATGAAAGAACACGAGGCGGAGCAAGAACGATTGGCGCAACAAAGGCGTGAAGAAGAGCGGCGTCGTGAGGAAGAGGCCAAACTTCGTGCCGAGAAACGGCAACGGTTTCAAACAGAACAAAAACGTGTTGAATTGCTGATGCAACAGGCAGAGTGTTGGCAAGCAAGCCAGAATGTACGAGCTTACATCGAGGCGAGAAAGCACAAACATTTGGCCAGCCACGGACAGATTGAATCCGACGGCGATTTCGCTGCTTGGCTGGTCTGGGCAACCCAACAGGCTGATCGTCTTGACCCATTGACCGAAAGTCCACATTCTATCTTGGATGAACCTGTGCCCGAAGAACCGAAATCCTACAGTTGGTTGCGGTAAAAACCATGCAAGCCCACTCTGCAGCAATTCGCCGCGCAGCGACACAGGAGGAAATTCAGCCTCTCATCGGATTGTGCAAAGCCGGCAAGCTGTTCGAGGTCCAAGAGTGGATTGCAGCGGGCAAAGTGGTCAACTCGCCCGTCTATCCGAATCACCGGGTCAGTCGCCGAAGCCCGTTGGAAACGGCGGTTGAACGCGGATTTCACAGCTTGGTCAAGGTTCTCCTGGAAGGCGGAGCCGCTATTGAGTCAACCGGCTACGATGGCCCAATGGAAAAAGCCCTGGACATGCGCCGGCTCGACATGGTCCAACTGTTCATCGAACGTGGCTACGATGTGAAGTCGGTCAGCATGGAGCGTGTGTTTGCCACCTGGGACCCCAAGATCATGGAGTATTTCATCGAGAAAGGGGCGGACGCTGAGACCGGTAATCCTCTGGCCTGGGCGTTATGCTGCCGCAACCGCTCGGTTTTGGGGATATTCAAGCAGTACAAGGACCGCTTTCCCAGTTTTCAAGAGCAGGCCAACATTGCACTGAGACACCAATGCAAAGAGGGCAACTTGAAATGGGTATCGTTGCTGCTGTGGGCCGGGGCCGACCCTTACGCTCCAGGCTCGGACGACTATCAGGCGGCGCTAGATGATGAGGATGGCGGTCTTTCTGCGCTTGGCTATGCAGCGTTGTGGAGGCACTTCGAGGTGTTTCGCATCAAGAAGATTCGTCTCGACCCAAAGCATCCGGTGGCACAAGAAGTCATGCAGTACATCGGCTGCGAGGAGGGTTTTGACGTTTTGCATGGCCTGCTGGAAAAGGGCATGGACCCCAACGACCAGGAGACGGGCGGTTGCTCGGCAATCCTGGGACTGCTCAATCGCATGGCCTTCGACGCTTCCTTGCATCACCGGGACTACTTCAGCAGGCAAGGCGATTCTCAAAACTGTCGAGAGAAAATCAAACTGATCCATCTTCTCGTTAAGCACGGAGCGCGTTGGGTGCCCAAAGACACTTCGGAGATCAATGACGCACGCAAGTCGCTGTTGAAGCTCATCCCCGACTATACCGTCGAGTTTGTCTGGATCATGGCAAAGTACCAAGCGTGTTCACGGTCAGTCATAGAGCAACTCCTGCGCACACCGTCAATCACCAGACATGTGGTTCATTTTCAAGAGCGACTGACTGAATTGATGGCGATGTTGGAGCCAGTCAGCGACTGCCCGGCAATACAGGAGGCTTAGAACGTGTTTTGAAATTGCGTAGATTGAAGAAAAGTGCTACGGCTCCAATCTTTTGGGACCAACCGCAAGCAGGAGCTGTAGCATGGAAATTAGACGGTATTATGCCAGTGACTTGACGGATCGCCAATGGCAAATTATTCGGCATTACCTTCCGCCGGTGCATCGTCGGGGCCGGCGACCGATCTGTCGGCGTCGGGTCATCAACGCCATTCTCTATGTCGTACGTACCGGTTGCCAATGGCGTATGTTGCCCTCCAGTTTCCCCAATTGGAGCACGGTCTACGGCATCTTTTGGCAATGGCGAAACGAGGGGCTCTGGCAAAAGCTCCACGACGCTCTGCGAGAGAAGACCCGGCGACGGGCCGGCAAGAAACCAACCCCGACCGTGGCCATCGTCGACAGTCAATCCGTCCGCACGGCCGAAGGTGGGCAGAAGCGGGGATACGATGCCAACAAGAAGATTCCCGGTCGAAAACGGCACTTGGCCGTGGACACGCTCGGCTTGATTCTGGCCATCGTCGTGCATGGAGCCGATTGGCAAGATCAACATGGGGCCTGTTGGGTCTTGGAAGAACTGAAGGCGAAGTTCCATCGTTTGAAAGTCATTTTCGGCGATGCGGCTTATGGCCGAGAAAGTTTGCCGAGCTATGTTCGAGACACGTTCGGTTGGATTCTGCAAACGATTCTGCGGCCGGTCGGGCTAAAGGGCTTTGTCGTGTTGCCGAAACGTTGGATCGTGGAGCGGACCTTTGCCTGGCTGGCTCGGTATCGTCGTCACAGCCGAGACTATGAAAAGACCACGGCTTCCAGCGAAACGATCACCTACATCGCCATGATTGCCCTTATGTCCCAACGCCTTGCAAAACCCCAAACATGATTTTCAAAACACGTTCTTAGACCGTGTTTTGAAATTGCGTAGATCGAGAAAAGTTGCTACGGCTCCTGTCTTTTGGGACCAACCTCAAGAAGGAGCCGTAGCATGGAAGTTATGTGGCATTATGCCAGCGATTTGACGGATCAACAATGGCAGATTATTCGACGCTACTTACCGCCAGTGCATCATCGTGGTCGGCGACCGATCTGCCGGCGACGTGTTATCAACGCCATCCTCTATGTCGTGAGGACCGGCTGCCAATGGCGGATGTTGCCCTCCAGTTTTCCCAATTGGAGCACCGTTTACGGCATTTTCTGGCGATGGCGAAACGAAGGGCTCTGGCAAAAGATCCACGATGCTCTGCGAGAAAAGACTCGACGACGAGCCGGAAAGAAATCGACGCCGACGGTGGCCATCCTCGACAGCCAATCGGTCCGGACGGCCGAAGGCGGACAGCAGCGAGGATACGATGCGAACAAGAAGATTCCCGGGCGGAAGCGACACTTGGCCGTGGACACGCTCGGACTGATCTTGGCCGTGGTGGTTCACCAAGCCGATTGGCAAGATCAGCACGGGGCTTGTTGGGTATTGGAAGTGCTTCAAGAGAAGTTCCACCGTCTGAAGGTGATTTTCGGCGACGCCGCCTATGGCCGAGAGAGCCTGCCGGCCTATGTCAAAGACACGTTTGGTTGGATTCTGCAAACGATTCTGCGTCCGGTGGGCCTGAAGGGCTTCGTCGTGTTACCGAAACGCTGGATTGTGGAGCGGACGTTTGCGTGGCTTGGCCGCTATCGTCGGCACAGCAAGGACTATGAAAGGACCACAGCATCCAGCGAGGCGTTCACCTACATCGCCATGATCGCCCTGATGTCCAAACGCCTCGCAAAACCAAAAAATTGATTTTCAAAACACGTTCTTAGGCCACATCTACATGCGAAGGTGCGATCAGATTGCTGAAGTTGTGAGGTTGCAAAATCCATCGCCACGGGTGTCAGGTATAAGAGGTTAAGAACACCATGATGAGCCGCCGAATACACGGCTCAATCGACGCGGCACCGCGTCGGAAAAGTTCAATTGGCGTCTTGTCGCCCCGACTCAACGGGACAGAAAGGCCGTTCGGCAAGAATGTCGAACGGCTTTCTCCATATAAGGCATAGACTTGCGTCGCCAAGGCGAGAGTTCAAACGGCAAGGGAAACCGAAAATCAGTGATGTCCCGTTTTCCGTTCCTCGTCGCTAGCGGCGTAGTGTATTCGGTTGGTCAGGCTCAAGAATCTTGATTCTCGCAATCTTCTCGACAGGGATGCGCGAAGTGGTCTCCATACGTCCGATGGATACCTTAGTAAAGAACTTACCGACATACGGGAGATTTCCCAGAATCGGCGTCTTGTACTCACTCCTACCTTCACTGATTCGGCTGACCACGATCTCGTCTTTCGTGACCTCTTTGATAGTCCCGCCATCATCGGGATTGGAACGAGGACCGGGTTGCGACGGCGTCTTCATCCATACTTGGCACCACTTGCCGGGGCACAACTGCGCAATGTCAATTTCCTCTGCTACAGGCGAAGGTGTCGTTTGCTGAGAGTACGCTGAAACGGCATGGCCGATTACCGTGAGCACAAGAGCCACAATGAAGAGATTGGCCTTCAACGAACGCACACTATGAGTTGAGATTTCCATTCTCTGCGTCTCCTATAGAGCATATCTAAGCACGTCAAACGCAAGCGATGTCTACCGCGTACCAGAGGCCCAAATCCTACACGTTTCAAGAAACCCGAACAACCCCGAGACTGCAAAAGAAGACTGCAAAAGGGGACATCTCTGATTTCGGCACACTCGGCAGTCCAAAACGACGATGAGGCCTCGGATGTGCGATTTAATGGAGACAGCATCGCGAGGAAAACGCTCAATTGGCGTCCCTTCGCCCCGACTTTTTCCAAGGGGACAAGTTCAGTTATTGGACTTATCGCCCTTTTCCCTGCCGACGAAGGCGCTGTTGCCTTGAACGCCGATGATGAGCAAGGTGGGATCGTGGGGGCTGATGGCGAGGGATTTGACGTTCCGCACGGATAGGCCGGTGTTCTCGTGCTGCCAGGTTCGACCTCCGTCGGTGCTCTTCAGCACGCCTTCGGCCACGGAATCGTCATGGTAGGGATGGTCGCTGGTGGTTGCATAGAGCGTTTGACTGTCGGCCGGGCTAACGGCCACTGACGTGGCGAAACGGTGCGTTAATAGCGGTTGCCACGACAGCCCGCCGTCGGTGCTCTTTAGCACACCGCCGGGATAGTATTGCTTGGCAGCCTGATCGTAGAACTGGCGGGTAGCCATGTAAAGCACTTCCGGACGACGTGGGTCGGCGATGAAGCATTGAACATCGGGCGAACACGACGGTTGCGAGAGACGCTGCCAATGGGCGCCGCCATCGCGGGTTTGATAGAGGCCTGCGTTGGCCGATCCGCCTGCCAATACGGCGATGATGCGGCGAGGATCGGCCGGATTGAGCACCAAGCCACGCGGGTCTTTCCGTGCGTCGGCGGGCAGATCACCGTGAATCGGATGCCATGACTGCCCCCCGTCGTGCGATTCATAGATGCCGTTGCCTTTTGAGGTTGCCAGGAGCCGACGCTTGGAGGTGGGGCTAGAGCGATCCAGCAGCAGGCACTGCACCTGACCGACCGGCAGACCGGACTCGGGTTTTCCTACAACCTGCCAACTCTGGCCGGCATCATCGGAGCGGCAAATGTCGCCCAGGTTGGTCTCCCATTGTCCCGTGGCGGCCCAGAGGGTCTTGGGCGACTGCGGATCGACGACCAACGTAAAGCAGTTATTGGGGTATTTCATGCCTTGAACGCTGTGGCGGAATGTTTGGCCCAGATCGTCGCTAATCAGCAAACCGATGTCGGCGTAGCAGAAATAGAGCCGCTGCGGACGCACTGGATCGAAGACGGCGGCATTCAGGCAGGTTACTTCCAGGCCCGTGCCGGCAATGCGGCCGTCGGGCAATTCACGGCCGTAGCGTTGCTGCCATGTTTGGCCGCCGTTCTCGGTTGTGAATACATGGCCGGAAGTGCCGAAAGCGACGCGATCGGGTTCCGCGGGCGAAATTGCGAGGGACACGGCCGACGGCCCCCATTGGCGAATCCAGCCGTATTGCATATTGCCTGACGTGCGGTCGTTATTGGTTACCCGTTGCCAATGTCCGCCTGCGTCGATGGTCTTGTAGACGCCGGCTGACACCCACGCCTCGTCGGCCGCGTAGAGGAGGTCGGCATTGCGAGGATCGACGGCGATTCGGACGATGTTCGAGGTCATGTGCGGGTCCTGGCTGCTTTGGCCGACGGTGTTCGGCAGGCCGGGTCCATTGGCTGCCTGCCACGTGCGTCCCGCGTCCCGGCTGCGATAGACGCCGCCGTTGAACGGTTGTTTGTCGCGGGCTGTGGTGGTCAGGCAGACGTAGGCAACCTGCGGGTCGGACTGTGCGAAGGTTAGGTAGCGAGCATTGAGGTGCGGGAGCCCTTTGCCCGACGGCTGCCACGTGCGGCCCTCGTCGTCGCTGCGAAAGACGCCTTCGCTGGTCGCGGCCAACAGGGTGCGGCTGTCGTCGGGCTTGACCTGTAGACCGCCGACGATTGCCCCCGCTGGAAGTTGCCCTGCGGCGATCGGCTGCCACGAGCGTCCAGTGTCGCTGGAGCGGTAGATTGCGCCTGCCGGCCCCTTCTGCCAACGCGGGCGACCGAGGCCGGCATAGGCCACGTTGGGCCGAAGCGGATCAAAACAGACCGCTCCAATCGGAGCCGAAAGGCCGTGCGACTGCGTGGGAGGGAAGCTGGTGCGAATCCACTGCCAGGTCTGGCCGCGATCGGTCGTGCGGTGGATGCCGCTCTCGGTGCCGATGAGAATCGTGCGGGAATCGCGAGGATTGACCGCTATCGACTCGATGAAATAGTCGTGGAGGCCGCGATTGCGGACTTCATACGTTCGGCCGCCATCGGCCGAGAAGTAGAACCCGCCAACGTCGCAGCCCACATAGAGCACGTTGCGGTCGGAAGGATCCCAGGCGACCGACTCGATCCAGCCGCCGCCGCCCGGCCCGACCATGCGCCAGGTAATTTGCTTGCCCTCGGCTGCCCGGTCGGCCTCGATGGCAGACGCGGGGGCTGCGGAGATTAGGGCAACCGAGAACAGGTAAGCGACGAACATGCGGAGGGTCTTTCTGGCAGCGGAAGGTCGTGGGCGGGCGTATTGGATAACCTACATGTCGCTGGTAGCCGCGTCAAGAATTCGGCGGGCCTTATGCCAGGGCCAATCCAAGGATCGAGCTCAAAGTCGGCTCGGTAATACGTTAATTACGCACGAAAAGAGATTTTGCACCAATAGAAAGCCTTTGCAATTTTGATGGTCGAATCTAAGGCCTGGCTAATAAGCTGTCTTCAGATAAGCAGTTACGGCAAGTATAATTGGCGACGGAGGCTGATAACTGGAAAAAGGCCGTTTTGCATAAGCTTGGCAAGATATTGACGTAACATCTACTGTTGCAATGGCTTCCAGCGATTTTCCGGAGGGAATTTACTGTGGAAATTTTCAGAAAAACGCGGAATTAGGGTTACGTCGAATTTGGGGATACGGAGGATCGGCGTAAGTGCTTTGGTGGGGCTCGCTAACGCTCGAACAGCGCTGCCGGAGAATTGACGTAAAGCCTATTTGCACTGAGGTTCACTACGGTGGAACGCCAGGTTGATTAGCGCGTAGGCGCGGGGTTAAATTGGGGTCGAAATGAGCGAAATTCGGAACCGCAAATGGACGCGAATGAACGCGAATAGCAGTGCTGACTGGCCGGAAATTTGGAACCACAGATGGACACGGATGAGGCAGGAGGTGTAAACGCTGTAAGAGTCGATGGTGTTGGGATGTCGAACAAAAATCATGCAAAGACGCGAAGACGCAAAGGAACCGCGAATGGACGCGAATGAACGCGAATAGTGGTGCTGCCTGGTCAGACATGAAGAACCACAGATGAACACGGATGAGGCAGGGACACAACTGCTGTTAGAGCCGGTGGTGTTGGGATGTCAAACAATAATCGCGCAAAGACGCGAAGACGCAGAGGGACGAGGAGCGAAGCGGAGCTTCGGGATGGGCGTTCCCAAGCTGGAGCTTGGGAACGAGTGGCAATACGAGCTGCCAATCGGTTGGTTTCGATTCGTTCCCGCTGGTCGCTAGATTTTGTGAAAAAATCACGGATCTTTGGGGTTATAGTAATACCAGAGGGCGCTTGGGGTGTTTGAGAAGCGTTCTAGGAGGGTTGTAAGGGAAATAGCTCATGTATCACCTTGGAAATAGGTGATAATTTCCATCTTGCCGGCGTTCTGATCCCCCCTGGTTGCAAACTAACCTATCCTCGATTGGAGATGCTAGGGGAGCGGCAATTTTTCTTGGCTGTTCCGTCATCCTGAGTGGAGCGAAGAATCTCGATGGAATCGCGGAGATTCTTCGCTCCGCTCAGAATGACTGTTGGTCATGATTGATGGCCAGTTGCCATGATTCATGGCTAGTTGCCAGGATTTGTTGCCTGTTGCGATGATTCGTTGCCCGTTGCGATGATTTGTTGGCAGTCCCGATGATTCGTTGCCCGTTGCGATGAGTTATTGTCAGCCCCGATGCTATCTCTGCTTGGCAAAGAGGAAATCCGTTTTTTTTAATTAGGGGTTAAGACCATGAGCGAAGGTAATGTTGGGTGCATGTGCAGCAAACAAGTGGCTCAGGAGTTCGGCCATTTGAAGTCGGACTGGTGGTGGTTGTTTCTGTATGGCGTTTTGTTGGTTGTTTGCGGCACGGCGGCCGTGATCTTTCCGGCATTGACCATACTCACGACCTTTGCCGCGATGGTTATATTGGGCGTCGCTCTGATGATCGGCGGCGTTGCAACGATCATCACGGCGCTTTGGGCCGGCAAATGGAGCGGAGTGTTGGTTCATTTGTTGGTGGGCATTCTCTATCTGGTCGTAGGAATTGCTATTACCGACACGCCGGTTGAATCGGCCATCACGATGACGCTGTTTGTCGCCGCATTTTTTATCGTGGTCGGAATATTTCGAAGCGTCGCCGCAATGGTCATTCGATTCCCGTATTGGGGATGGTCGCTATTGAACGGCGTGATTACGTTCCTGCTTGGAGTGATCATTTACCGTCACTTTCCCCAAAGCTCGGTTTGGGTTCTTGGGCTGTTGATCGGCTTGGAAATGCTGTTTCACGGCTGGAGCTGGATCATGGTGTCGTTGGCCATAAAAAACGTTCCATCCTCTGAAGCGGCTTGAAATCGTCTGTTTCAATAATCAACGGGAGTGAGGTGCGGAGAGATTCG
Organism: uncultured Planctomycetaceae bacterium; assembly: GCA_964458015.1. Classification (GTDB taxonomy): domain Bacteria; phylum Planctomycetota; class Planctomycetia; order Pirellulales; family Thermoguttaceae; genus CAYWGR01. Next base: position 17,991 of record CAYWGR010000001.1, on the reverse strand, counting down.
CACCCATTCCCGTTTTTTTTATTGATACTGACATTGGCATCTACACGTCGTTAAGAAATCGGGGGAGCAGGAGGGTCGTGAACGACCCTGACATGAGACACGGTCGGAGGAAAATGGTTTGTATGGTGGCCGTTATCCCGGCGTAAACGCCGGGCCTAATACCGCCTGCGGCGGACAAGGGTCGTGAACGACCCTGGGATGAGACACGGTTGGAGGAAAAGGGTTTGTTTGGTGGTCGTTATCCCGGCGTAAACGCCGGGCCTAATACCGCCTGCGGCGGACAAGGGTCGTGAACGACCCTGGGATTTGAATTTCGGGACACCCTGAAGTGCCGATACGCTACGAGATTCTTCGCTGCGCTCAGAATGACGGTGATACCAAAATAGTTAGCAATGGTAGATGAGATTCTTCGCTACGCTCAGAATGATAAAAATGTGATTTTCAGTTCTCCTGCTCCCACAAGCGAAAATGTTTGTTCTCCCATGGTGGGCGAAGTATTTTCTTGTGGTTAAGTGGGATGAGCTATATTGATTAGCTGTCACCGGTATGGCAGGTTGGCAGCAGGGCCGCCGTACCGGCGGCCGCTAAACTCAGGACTGTTGTACTGGCGGCTGCTAAACTCGGGACCGTTGTACTCGCGACTGCTAAACTTAGGACCGTTGTATTGGCGGCTGCTAAACTCAGGGCCGTTGTACTGACGGCTGCTAAACTCAGGGCCGTTGTACTGACGGCTGCTAAACTGTTGTGCAATCTGGGGCACATTCCGGGAGCTGTTAGCTCCCGGCTATTATTTCGGGTTTGCGAGTTAGCTCCGAGCTAAACTGTTGTGGTGTTTTATGGTCTGCGGACAAACTCCCTTAATCTTATACTGCATCCCCATAGGGCGGCAGGGCCGCCAACCAATACGCGCTACCGCTCGGTCGGCTTCGATTCGCTCCCGTCGGTCGCTAAACATTGTTAAAAACGTCACGATTATTGGGGTTAGTAATATCGTGAAAATGCTTGAAAACGCGGTCGAAGCGTGGTATGGTGAAGGGATTCATACTGCGATTTGTCCACCCCTCGTTGCGTTGCCTATTCTTTATGGGAGAGGCATCGTTCACACCAATTGCGGGAGTTGCTGCCGATGAATTTTGCGATTGCACTCGTGGCGGTTGTTGCACTTTCTGGAACGCCGAAATTTCAGCGGCACGATATTGATGATTTTCAAGGAGGTTATCAAGCGACGGTAACCGATGTGAACGGCGATGGCCGGATCGATGTGCTTGTGTTGTCGATCGGCGGGAACAATGTCGTTTGGTATGAGAATCCAGGCTCGCCCGAGGCGAAGTGGAAACAGCATCCTATTGCAAAGACGACTTTAGACATCGACATGGCTCCGCACGATATCGACGGTGACGGCAAGCCGGAAATTGCATTGGCCTACGGTTTCTATTTTGGTGACGGCGACAAGGGCGGCGACCTGCATTGGCTTAAGCCCCAGAGCGATTTCAATCTGCCCTGGCAATCGCATCCCATTGCTGTTGATCCGGTGACGCATCGCGTGCGTTGGGGCGATCTTGACGGCGACGGACGGATGGAACTTGTGCATGCGCCCTTCTTCGGCCCTGGATCGAAGGGCATTGCGAAGCCTACGCCATGCCATCTTTGGGCGTTCCGCATTCCAGCCCATCCGGCGACCGATACTTGGCCGGCATGGAAGATTGATGAAACGCTGACGGGGATGCACGGCGTTTATGTGGCCGACATCGACAATGACGGTCGGGCGGAAGTCGTGACGGCCAGTTTCGAGGGAATCCACCGTTTTGATTGGGAAGGACAGGGCTCCTCGTCCCAATGGAAAAAGCTGCATGTTTCGGCAGGCGCCGCGGCCGGCAATCCGAACGACGTGAATTCGCCGCGCGGCAGCAGTGAAGTGGCCTTTGGCCAATTGACCGCCGACCGCAAGCGTCCGTTTTACGCCGCCATCGAACCGTGGCACGGCAATCAACTTGTGGTTTACACATCGCCCGAGAAGGAAGGCTTTTGGAATCGCCGCGTGCTGAATTCTACATTGGAGCAGGGGCATGGGCTGGCCGTGGCCGATATTGACGGCGACGGTCAAAGCGAAATCGTATTTGGCTGGCGCGGCGCGACGAACCACGGGGTTGCGATCTACGATCCCGATGCAACGGGCGAGAATTTCACGAAGATCGACCTCGACCCGACCATGCCGGCCGATTGTACCTTGGTGGCCGATATTAACGGCGACGGGAAACCGGACTTGGTTGTTGTGGGCGGCAATGCCAATAAAGTGGCTTGGTATGAGAATGTAATGGGTAAATGAGGATAGTTGATATGGTTCAACCGATGAAATCAAGCCGGCTGACGCGACGTGATGCCTTGTTGCAAGCGGGTTGCGGTCTTGGCGCGGCATTTCTGGCGGGAGCAACTACAACCGCACGCGGCAACGAACCGGCCACGGCTCGGCCGGAGCTGTTTCGCTATTGTCTCAACACGGCAACGCTCGGCGTCAATAAGCGTCCGCTGCCCGAGACGGCGGCAATTGCAGCGAAGGCCGGTTATTCGGCCATCGAGCCTTGGATTTCCGAAATTCAGCAATATGTGCAACAAGGCGGCAAGTTGGCGGATCTGAAAAAAAGGATCGCCGACGAGGGCCTTACCGTGGAAAGCGCCATCGGTTTTAGCGATTGGATCAGCGACAGTGCCGAACAAGCGCCGAACGGTCTTGATTCTTGGAAACGCGATTTCGACATGATGGCCCAGATCGGCGGCCGTCGGATCTGTGCTCCGCCCAGCGGTTTGGTCAAGGTCGAAGAGAAAGACCTGCTGAAAATCGCGTCGCGTTATCGCCGTCTGTTGGAGCTGGGGCGCACGTTTGGAGTGACGCCGCAGTTAGAGCTTTGGGCATTCTCGAAAACATTGCATCGGTTGGGTGAAATCGCTTATGTGATTGCGGAAACCAATGACGCAGACGCTTGCGTTTTGTTGGATGCGTATCACATTCATGCGGGCGGCTCGCCCATGCGAGGCGTTCGGGCGTTTAACGGCCGGATGCTGCATGTGTTTCACATGAACGATTATCCCTCGAAGCCCGCTCACGGCCAGAAGCCGAGTGAATTCCGGGTGTATCCCGGCGACGGCATTTTGCCATTGGAAGAGTTGTTACGCGATTTGCGCGAGATCGGCTTCCGGGGTTTCCTCTCGTTGGAGGTTTTCAACAACGAGTACAATGAGCAAGATCCGTTGCTTGTGGCGCGAACGGGGCTGGAAAAGATGAAAGCCCTGACGGCGAAGATCGGGTCGTAAACCTTATGTCCGCGCTGCCTTAGTGGCATTCCTCGCAGAATGGCGGGCCATCGCTTCGCTTGACCCGCCCTACGGTTTTCTTATGTCCGCGCTGCCTTGGTAAGATTTCTCGCAAAATGGCGGGCCATCGCTTCGCTTGACCCGCCCTACGGTTTGCCGGAGAAGATGAAAGCCCTGACGGCGAAGATGGGGTCGTAAACTGCCGCCCCCTCTCCCTTGGCGAGAGAGAGGGGGTGTTGGGCAGATCATTTCTTAGGCGGAGAGCGGCAATCTCTTAAGCGGAGAGCGGCAGGGCGATGGGGCCGCCTGTGGGGCGCTGCTCAAGCTCGCCTCGGAGGACTAAGATATCTGAAGGGGCTTCGATCCCTAGCCGAACGCGGTCGCCCGCGACTTTGACAACCGTTACGACAATCGAATCCCCGAGCCGGATTCGTTCACTCTCGCGTCGGGATAATACCAGCATGAAAACAACCTCCGTGTGATGATATAAATATGTATACCTAGTTTTTGATACGCTGTAAACCCGTCAAAGGGTCTGTCGGAGCACCCCTGGAAAGCCATGCAAGGAAAAAACGGTCGGGGTTAACGCGTTTTCACCATTTCCGCAGTTCGGCTAGGCGGCCGCGGAATTTAGTACGGGGGCCTCCAACAATTGGATCTTGAGAAAACGTTCACCGCGTGAACCGTAGAACAAAACTTGATTACGATCGGTTTCCCAAATTGCCGTGAATTTGGTTTCGCGGGGACCATGCAGGCAGAAGAACATTCCGCAGGGTTCACCGCCACGGACGAGGATTCGCTCCGTCATCCGAAAGGCTCCCATCTGAAGTTGGGAATTATTACAAAGGGTTGTGTTGACGTATTCTCGAAGATCTTCCATGCTTTCAATCTGCTGAAAACGAGTCAACATTATAGGCAGGCAGCTCCTGTAAAAGTGCGCATCCTGAGAAAGATAGCTTGGACGCACAGGTGGGATAAAATGGGTTAGATGCCGACAAAGAAAACTATCGGCAATTTGCGATGAGAAATTCGGCTAAGTCTATTTGCTTATTAGGGCGCTTTTGCAAATAGGAGAAATTTCAAGGTGTCGCTAGTCTAGTCAAGAAAAGGAGATGCGACAAATATGTCGCACCGTTGGGGAGCTGTGACAAAGATTTATTTAAGTCGGGAGGTAACCGAATAACCATTCATCTCAACGTGGATTGCCTATTTTACATCTTTTGAATAGGCTTCAAAAGCTTCGACCACTTTGCCTTCCTTTTCGTCGCCGCGATGGAGAAGTACACGGTATCGCAAAGTCATTGTTTCACCGGCTGGGATCGTGTAACTGCCGGCTGGTGATTTGCCGTGTGTGAATTCGAGGATTCCAAACGGATTGGCGGCAAACAGGCCGTAGGTGCGAACGTGCCAATAGGTAGGATAACGGAAGCTGCTCGGATGGTTCATGACGGCCAGGCCGACCGTTTGGCCATCCACAGGACCGTGGTAATCGACCCAGGCGGCGGTCTGTCCCCAGGCGGCACCATTGACCTGCCCACGGTTGTTGATGATTTGGCCGCCCTGCTTGGCATCGACGGTGATGGATTCGGCCATGCGAAGGCCGAACACGCCTTCCTTATCGTCCACAAACGTTACGGGGCCCTCGCCGGCTTTGACGGTGATGTCGAAGTCGATCCAGCGTGCGTCGCTGTTGGCGCCAAATCGCAGGGTCCGCTGATCTTCGCAAATCTTTTTATCGCGAGGACCGATCCAGATGTTTTGTGTAATAACGACGGCAGGATTGCCACTTTCGACTTTCAGGAATTTGACGTGTTGGATGTCGCCCAGGTTTTTCAGATTGGGCGCGCTTTGCGGCTCGGCCCAAAAATTCACGCTGTTGACGTTTCCGTGTGAGAACCAGAGCGAGCGTTGATGGATGTGGTCTTTCTTTTCGCCGGGACGATCGCGCATCGGGTAATCACGGGTCATTAACTTTCCGGTGGGGCCGATGATGGGCCACAAGATCGGCTTGCTGCCCGACTTGACGAGATATTCGGTGAACAACTGGCCGTCGACCTTGATGACGACGCCGTTTGGCGAACGCTCGGCGGTGATTTCCGCGGAAAACAAGGGTTTTGAGCATACTGTCAGCAGGGCGATGACGAAGGGCAAGCAATATTGCATGAGGCGTGACTCCGAAGGCGGGTGAATAGCACACACCACCATCGTACCGCGCCAAAATGCGGATGGCAAGCATTCAAACCAAGCCGGTTGCCCAACAAATCCAGGCAACGGGAGCGGAGAGCAATAGCGAGTCGAGGATGTCCAGCACGCCGCCGAAGCCGGGCAGCCAGGGGCTGGAATCCTTGACGCCTACATCGCGTTTCAAAAGCGATTCGGCAAGATCGCCGATCATGCCTGCGATGCCAACCAGCAGCCCAAAAACGATCCAGCCCCACCACGGTCCGCGGCCGGCATAGGCGGGCGTTGTGAAAGGGATGATATACTGAAAGGCAATCCAGGCCCCAAGGCAGGAAAAAGCCAATGCGCCGATGGCGCCTTCGATGGTTTTTCCGGGACTAATGAGCGGGGTCATTTTATGGCGGCCGATCAAGCGTCCAACGGTATACGCGCCGGTGTCGCCCATCTTGACGACAATCACCCACGCGGCGAGCGCTCCGATGCCGCAGCTAAGCCGCATCTGCACGGCGAAGCTGAGCATCAAGCCGATATAGATCACAGCAAACACACCGGCTGCGATGTTGGCCATGTTGCCGCCCGGTTTTTGGTAGCGCCACATTTCGCCGATCACAATCAGCAAGATGCTTACGCCCAGGGCCAGAAGTATGCCCAGGGCCGTACCGATTTGAACGACGGGATCTTCGAGAATCTTGAGATTCAAGCCGTATTGGATCGTCGCTTGAAGCATGAGCAGCCAACTGCCCAAGACCAAGAGGATATTGCCGGCGTAGACGGTCCATCGCAAGGGATGCAGTTGTGCGCGCGAGGCGAGGTCCAGAATTTCCTGCGTTCCCATGACGGCGGCCAGCATGGCTAGTGGAAGCAAATACATACCGGGCATGGGGGCGCGGTAGTCGAGCCAGCAAAGCGCAACCATCGCGGCGATAATCAGAGTTCCAAGAAGTAATCGCCAGCGAAGCATGGTGCGTTATTTAGAGGGTTCAATTTTATGCGACGGCGGCCAGTTCGTTGCGCAAGGACCGGCTGCTGACGATCGACCAGATCAGCTCGGCCACGTCGTCGGCAGCGCGGGGGCGTGCCATATCGAGCATGGCCGTTGACATTTGGCTTCGCAGCGAGTCGTTAGCCAGCAGGAAGCACAGTAGGTCGGCCATTCGGTCGTCTAGCCGGCCGGCCGCTTCACGTTCGTCGATTGTAACGCAACCGCCGCCCGTGGAATAGGCCCGGGCGTTGACGGCCTGATGGTCGTCGGTGGCGTGGGGGTAGGGCAGCAGAATGGCCGGCACGCCGGCAACGGCCAGTTCGGCCAGCGAAGTGCCGCCGGCTCGACAGACGGCCAGATCCGCGGCCGCTAATGTGGCAGGCATGTCGCTGATGAAGGGAACGACCGTGGCCGACAAATCGAGCTTGGCATACAAGTTTTGCGTGGCATGGAGTTCCGATTCGCCCGACTGATGGACAATCTGCCATCCGGTCAGTTGGGAGCGGACTTTGTAAAGCGCACGCGGCACGTTTTCGTTCAGTGAACGAGCGCCGCCGCTGCCGCCGAGAACCAGCAGCAAGGGATAAGTGGCTAGTGGATAGTGGCTAGTGGATAGTGATTTCTGATTTCTAATTTCTAATTTCTGATTTATCGCATCTGAACCCTGAACGCTGAACCCTGAACGTTGCGCGGTGAATCCTGCGCGCACGGGATTGCCGGTTACGCGAATGGGGCAACGGCAGTGCAAGTCGTCGCCGGTTTCTTCATACGATGTGCAGACCAACGCGGCATGACGCGCAAGCCATCGCGTTGCTTTGCCGGGCACGACGTTTTGTTCCAACAACACCAACGGTATGCGACGGCGCGCGGCAGCACGAGCCATCGGCACGCTGGCATATCCGCCCAGGCCAACGACGGCTGAAACGTGTTCGTCGCGCAGAAACTGCCGGGCGGTAAGATAGCTGGTCAGATTTTCGATCACGAATGCCACGGCTTCGCGTGGGCCGTGCGGCATGGGCCGTGCGGGCAAGGCGAAGTAGTCGAAGCCGGCCTGGGCTACGTGTTTCCGTTCAAACGGTTTTCCGCTTCCGCAAAAAGTGATTCGCATTTGCGGAAGGGACGCGGCTAGTTTTTCGGCGACGGCTAGGCCGGGAAACAGATGTCCGCCCGTGCCACCGCCGGAAAAAACGATATGAAATGGTTTGTTTTTGGTCATAGTAATTTGACTTGTCACTAAGACTTATCTGGTTTTGTTGCTGCAAGGTGACAAGTTTCGACTTTCCAGCTCCGAGACTTTATAGACGATATTTTCGTCCAAAAGGTTCGATAATTCCTTGTTTCCCGGGGAATGCGAGCTATCGGTCATGCTTAATCGAAGCGAGGATGCGCCGATCAAGGCACACAACGCGGCGGCGATCCAAAAGCGAACGACGATTTTGTTTTCAGGCCAACCGAGCAATTGGAAGTGGTGATGCAAAGGAGCGCAGCGGAACAAACGTTGCCGGCGCCATTTGAAGTAACCGACCTGAAGAATTACGCTCAGGGCTTCGACGACGAAAACGCCTGCAATGATGATCAGCAGTAGTTCTTGCCGTGCAACAACGGCCAAAAAGCCCAGCAGGCCGCCCAACGGCAGCGCGCCGGTATCGCCCATAAAAACTTGGGCGGGATGGCAATTGAACCAGAGGAACCCCAGGACGCCGCCGATCATGGCACCGGCCAGGACGGTCATTTCGCCGGCTTGTGGAATGCGCGGCACGCCGAGATAGGCGGCCCATTGCGCGTGCCCCGCGGCATAGACCAGCGCGGTCACGGCAACGGTTGCCGCGATCAGACAACCGCCCGCCAAACCGTCCAGGCCGTCGGTGAGATTCACCGCGTTGGATGTTCCGACGATGACGAAAATTGCCAGAGGAACGAACCATAGTCCGAGATGAAGCGGCGTTGCCATCAAGGGGATATGGAGGAGCAGGCCGTCGGGCGAAGCTGCTTGGACGCGGTAAAGCATCAGGGCGGCAATACTTGCAACGAGGATTTGGCCGGTGAGTTTGCCGCGGGCGGAAACGCCTTTGGCCGGGGTGCGCAATTTCACTAGATCGTCGATAATGCCGAGCAGCGTCATGCCGCCGACCACGACTAGGGCCGGTGCGACGAAGCCGTTTTTCCAATCGCAAAACAACAGTGCCGAGGCGAACAACGCCGCGACGATGAACAGCCCGCCCATGGTCGGCGTGGCGTGTTTTTTGCTGTGCAGATGGGAGATTTCCGCCGAGTCGCTTTTATTTGGTTCTCGAAAATGGTTGGCCAACCATGCGATCCACCGAGGGCCCAGCAGGACGGCCACGGCAAAGCTCAAGCCGGCGGCAAGTGCAGCGCGCGGCGTGATTTTTTCCCACGCAGCGAATGCGTCGGACCAGTCGGAGAGCAAAGCACAATGATGAAACAGCCAGAGGAGCATGAGGGACCAATGTTGAGATCAGAATGTCAAGGCGATGACCAATGTCGGCATGAAGATGTCGGACGGAAGAATGCGACATTCGTCATTTTCAAAAATCCCTGAGCAGCCGGGACGGCGTTGTTGCGCCGCCCCGGCGCCCAGTCAAAGACCTCGTTGCGAAGCACCCGCCGATGCGGCCGACCCAGTTAGCCGCGTATCGGCGGGTTTGTTGCTCCTACCCAAGGAGGGAGGGGTATGTGCCGAATTCCCGCAAATCCGACACAGGCAACGAAGTCTTGCCAATGGTTCCTTAAGGGGTTGTTTTTTCCGATCCGCAATTACGCAACGAGTCAGTGCGAATTTTGTTCCAGCATTTCGACAATGCGTTCCATTGCCATGCGGCGTGATCCTTTGATCAACACGACATCGCCCGGCAATATCGCTTGCTCCAGATAAGGTATGGCGTCTTCCACGTGGGGACAGGGTATTGCCTGGCCTCGGGGCATTCCGACGTCGCGTGCGCCATCGACCACGCAGCCGGCATACTCTCCACATGCGATCAGGAACTCGGCCTTGCCCGAATCGACGATCTCGCGACCGATTTCTCGATGCAGATCGGCCGATTGGTCGCCCAGTTCGCACATATCGCCGGTTATGACGATACGCCGACCGCGAACATTAAATTCACCCAGCAGTTCGAGCGCCGCGCGCATGGCCGTCGGGTTCGAATTGTAGGCGTCGTTGATAATCGTCGCGCCGTGTAATTCCTGCACTTGGCATCGCATCGGCACGGGTTGGAACTTGTAGAGTTCTCGGGCAATCGCGTCAAGATCAAAATGGAAAGATCGTGCGACAGCCACGGCAGCCAAGGCCGAGGCCAAATGGTGCCGTCCCCATACGGGTGCGCAGAATTGGCAATCTTCGATGCGGAACGACAATCGCCCGCGATCGCTATGAATGGCCGTGGCGCGAAGATCGCAATTTTCGTCGGAGCCGATCCATGCAATTTTTGCGGGGCAGCGATAGGATTCGTTGTACAGCCAAGGATCATTGGCCAGTACGGCGAGACCATTTGCGGGCAGAGCTTCCAACAGTTCGGCCTTTGCCTCGGCAACTTGCCGCCGACTGCCGAAACCGCTCAGGTGGGCATCGCCGATGCATGTGATGACCCCGATTTGCGGCGACGCAAGCTCGCTAAGCTCGGCAATTTCGCCGGGCGCGCTGGCGCCCAATTCTAAGACTGCGTAGTCATGGTCCGGCTCGATGGCCGTCATGCTTAACGGAAGGCCGAGATGGTTGTTGAAATTGCGGGGACTGGCCGTTCCACGTAATCGTGATTGCAGGATGGCATGGATCATCTGACGCGTGGTTGTTTTGCCCGCGCTGCCGCTGACGGCAATCACTACGCCGGAGAATTGCTTGCGCCGCCAACGCGCCCAATCGACGAGAGCCTTGTGCGTGTCATCGACGCAAAGGGTCCAGTGGTAATCGGGCACGGCGACCTCATGGGAGACGATCGCGCCGGCCGCGCCACGTCGGAATGCTTCATCGACGAATTTTTCGCCTTGGTATTTCGGACCTTGCAATGCCCAGAAAATATCGCCCGGCTCGACCTGCCGACTATCACTCTGTATTGGCCCCAAGGGCGTATCGTCTGCCGGATCGAGCATGACGCCTCGACGCAGCCGGCCGCCGATCACGCGACTGAGTTCGCCGATGGTAGACATGGGAATGATAAGAGGGATTAGAGGATAGGGATTAGGGATTAGATTTCTTCATGACAAGGGATCCTGGCAGCTCTGATTGCTATAGAGCCAATCGCGTGCCGTTTCGGCATCGTTATGCGGGATCGATCGGTTGCCGATGATTTGTTGTTTTTCGTGTCCTTTTCCGGCGATCAGCACGCAATCGCCCGGTTGGGCGAGATTCAACGCGCGGCCTATTGCTTCGACGCGGTCGGGAATCACTTCGACTGTGCCGGGGCAATAAAAACCGCTTAAAAGGTCGCGGAAAATTGCGCGGGGATCCTCGTGACGCGGGTTGTCGTTCGTCAGAATAACGGCGTTGGCGTTTTGTTCGACGGCTTGCCCCATCAAAGGTCGTTTCAGGCTGTCGCGCTCGCCGCCTGCGCCGAAAACGCAGATCAACCGGCCATGAGGAGTTACGCTGCGCAGCGTCTTTAATACGTTATCCAAGGCTGCGGGCGTGTGTGCAAAGTCGACAAACACGCCGAAAGGCTGCCCACACTCGATACGTTCCAATCTGCCGGGCACGTGTCCGACCGATTCCAAACCGCGAACTACGGTGGTTAGCTCGATGCCGTAGGCAAGGCCCACGGCGGCGGCGGTCAGGCAGTTGTAGATATGATGCCGACCGATCATCTGCGTTCGCACCGGTACGGTCTCGCTGCCGGCCGATAGTAGGAATGTCTGCTCGCTGATGCACTGTTCATAGGGAATCGCGGTTATTTCGGCCGCTGCATCGATAGCAGTCGTCAACGTCGGACCATCGAGACGCCGTAAGAAATCGGCCGATCCGGGATCGTCGGCATTGAGCACGGTGAAGCCTTCGGCCGCGAGGTGATCGAAAAGTTTCGCTTTGGTTTGGCGATAATCGCGCAAACTGGCGTGGTAGTCGAGATGATCTTGCGTGACGTTGGTTATGCAAGCAACGTCGAACTCGGCCCCCGCCACACGTGATTGTGCCAGGGCATGGCTCGATACTTCCATGACCGCATGGGTGCAACCGTTGCTGACCATGCGAGCTAGAAGTGACGCGAATTTGTCGGACGGCGGCGTGGTATGCGTAGCCGGCTCGATGATGCGGCCGTCGAGATAGCCTAGAGTTCCCAGAATGCCGACCTGATGGCCTGCGGCCGTCAATATGCCGGCGATCAAGCAGCTCGTGGTTGTTTTCCCGTTCGTGCCAGTTACGCCGATCAATTTCAACTGCCGGCTTGGATTGCCGGCCAAGGCCTGGCACAGTCGGCCATAGGCCTCGCGTGCATTGGGAACAACGCACCAAGGAACCGTTGTTTCGGATGTTGGGGCTTGTTGGCTGACCACGGCCGCACAGCCGCGCGCCATTGCTTCGGCGATATAGGAGTGGCCGTCTTGCCGGCTGCCGGTGAGAGCGAAGAATAATTCGCCCTCGCGGATTTGCCGCGAGTCGCACGCGCAGCCGCAGAGGCTGATGTCGTCGGCGCCTAGGATTTGGGCCTCGGGCAGCAGTCGTCGCAAACTTGGCAGACGCCCTAATTCGGGACAAACTTGCATCGACACTCGGCCTCCATGCCGGAAGATTTCGTCGGAAAGCGAGCATCCTGCCCGCCTTTGGGGGCCGGCTTAACAAAGACGTGTTACCGCCCCCTAAAAAATCCAGTTGCGGGATTGTCTCGATTTTAGGGCACCTGTCAAGGTCGCATTTCCCGGCTGTGTGGGCTTGCGGGAACGAATGTGAAACGGGTTATTCATGTTCACGGTATGCGATTGCCCATAGACACAGCGGGCAAGCCCGCTCGCTTCACGTATACAACCGCTGATAAACACAGCGGGGAAATCCGTTTCCTTCGCAGTTTATCTATTTTGACCAAGGGTAATTAGTTTCTGTTGCGGAAAGGCTAACCGAGGAGCAGTCATTCTGAACGCAGCGAAGAATCGCCGTGGTTTTTGAGATCCTTCGCTGCGCTCAGGATGACAAAACGACCTTCCGCAACAGAAACGAATTAAGGCGTCCTTTTTGGTGAAAGTGGCCCATAGGTGGGGTTTTTGGTTGCGACGAGGAAAATTTTCGCTTGTCGTTCCAACTCTAATTACTATGGAAGGTTAGGACGATGAGCGGGGGTTTTGGGGCTGCTATTTGAAGTGTATCGGCGACAGAGCGCCCACGGATCGTTACGACTAGCGAGCGTTGGTGAAAAGTGGATGAATTTCAGTTTTCTGATCCCTGACCTCTGATTTCTAACCCCTGACCCCTGATCCCTTTACTTCCATGGACCCGATACGGCATCAACAATTCGCCGAGCAGTTCATCCTGCACCAGGACAGGGTCTATGGCTATGTCGTGACGATGTTGCCCCATCGGCCGGACGCCGAGGATGTGTTTCAGCAGACCAGCCTGATTCTTTGGCAGAAGTGGGAGCAGTTTGACGCAACTCGGGATTTTGTGGCCTGGGCGTGCGGCATTGCGCACAACGAGGTCCGCAATTTTCTTCGCCGTCGGAATCATGATCGGGTATTGCTCAGCGAAAAGATGATGGACGATCTGGCGGATTTGCGGATCGAAACGCAGCCGGTTCTTGAGCAACGCCACGAGGCGATGGTCGATTGCGTGAAGAAGCTCGATTTCCTTTGCCGCGAAATGCTTGAACGGTGTTATGCGGCCGGTACGTCGATGAAGGCCGTCGCCCGGCAGTTCCGCATGACACCCAATGCGCTCTATCTGCGGTTGCGGCGCATTCGCCGTGATCTGTTGGAGTGCGTTGAACGAAGCTTGCAGGAAGAGTCGGCCGTCAAGGAGGATCGGCCATGAATCGCAATCCGATCAAGCTTCCGCCGGCCGATAGCGAGCTTGTCCGGCTTGTTGAGCTCATGTGCGACGGCGCGATCTCGCCTGCCGAACGCGACCGGCTGGAATTGCTGTTGGAAAACGACCGCGATGCCAAACTGTTTTACATTGCCTATCTCGATCTGCACGCGCAGATGCAGTGGATGATGCGAGAGGATCGGGCGGAGGAAGTGGCCAGTGGCCAGTGGTCGGTGGCTGGTGAATCGGACATGAAATCCCTAAATCCCGAAATCTCCAAATCCCAAATTCCAAATCTCCCGCCCGCCGTTTCAATTATTCTTGACGATTCGACGCTTCCCGCTCCACTCTCTTCACTTCCTTTCTACATCAGCCATCCTTTTGTGTTCTCGAACCTTTTTGCGCTGTTGGTGATCGGCATTGGTGCGTTGGGGGCATGGTTTTATCAAGTTGACATCCCGCATCCGGTTGCCCGGTCCGGACGGTCTAGCATCAATACGAACAAATCGCTTGGATCCAAAGAACTAGAGTTTGTCGGACGTGTCACCGGCATGGTCGATGTGAAGTGGGCGGACATCAACACCTCGACCGAGACCGGCAACGGCGTTCCTCTCGGTCGCAAGTATGCCCTTTCATCCGGCTTGATGGAAATTACCTACCACACCGGAGCGAAAGTCATCCTCCAGGGGCCTGTCACGTATGAAGTCGATTCCCGGGATGGCGGTTTTCTTTCGATTGGCAAACTCACCGCGAAATTAGAGAAGAGAGGAGAGGGGAGAGGGGAGAGTCAGGAGAAGAGGTCAGAGGTCAGGGGTCAGGGGTCAGAGAAAGTGGCTAGTGGCCAGCAATTAGTGGCTAGTGGCCGGTGGTCAGTGGCTAGTGAAGAAAATCCCAAATCCCAAATTTCCAATCCCCAATCCCACGTCCCCGTATTTGCTGTGCAAACACCGACGGCTGTCGTGACCGATTTGGGCACGGAATTCGGGGTCGAGGTAGACAAGAATGGAACAACCACGTCGTATGTCTTTCAGGGCACGGTCAAATTCGCGGCGGTGAAAGATGGCGTTGAGGACGAAAGCAACGCGGTAGTGCTTAATAAGGATGAATCGATTAGGGCGGAGAAATTGCAGAACACCAAAAAAATGTCCATTATTCTCAGCCGTGTGAATGTGGATCAGAAATCGTTTGCACGGCGGTTGGTTGGGCCTCTTCAAGTAATCGACTTGCTTGATATCGTCGCAGGCGGAACCGGCCGGGGGAATCTACGTGAACGCGGCATCGACCCGACGACCGGCATGGAGGATCCGTTGTTTGCGTCGAGTCGTTTGACAAGCGATAGTCGCTATAGACCAATTACCTGGGGGCGGGGATTGATTGATGGAGTTTTTGTGCCCAATGGTAAAGACGGCCCCGTACAACTGGATTCGGCAGGGCACTTTTTCGATCAGTTTCCGGCAACATCGGGAATGACATGGGGGTCGATCTGGCCGAGGACCGCGGATCTCAAGCGAGTACCGTTTTCATTGACCGAACAGATGAAGACGAGCGACTACTGGATCTATTCGATGGGCTCAGGCCGTCAATACATGCCCAAGCGGCTAGGCTTGCTTGCTTTGCATCCCAATGTGGGAATTACGTTCAATCTGGATGCTATCCGAAAGCTGCATCGAAGCGAGCGGCCTGCGCGATTCCGTGCTTTAGCTGCCGTGGCGATTCCCGAAAAATCACAACTCGATTGGCAGCGCAGCCGGTCGGATATTTGGGTATTTGTCGATGGTCAACTGAAATTGAACAAGATGCGGCTTGAGGATAAGGACGCCCCTGTTTCCCTGGACATTGCATTGGGGCCTCATGATCATTTTTTAACGCTTGTCGGCACGGACGGAGGCGATACCCAGGCGTGGGACCTATTGATTCTCGGCGATCCATTGTTGGAAATGTTGCCGACGGGCAATGATGATGCGACAAACTCTGAATTCATCAAGACCGATTTGTATCAGCCGCAAAAAAAAAGGTGAACAAGCCCTACATCGTTCAGGAATAACAACAAGGGGGTTTTCCGCCAATAAGGCGATGTTTGCCATGAAGAAGCTGAATGTAATGCGTTTGCATTTTGTTCGTTTACTAGGCTGGCGAGTGACGGCATGTCGCCCAATCTTCGCCTTGGTATCTCTATGTCCAGCCGTTGATGCTGGAGAAAAGGAGTGTTCGATGTCTCGCTTATCTTGCTTAGCAGTATGGATCGTGGTATCGGTCTTGTGCTTTACTGCACAATATGCTTCGGCAGACTATCTGTCGACCGTGCAGGGCACGGCATCGTCCAACCTTTGGGCCTACTGGCAGTTGAATGAGACTGGCGTAACAGGAGGAACCGCGGCCGTCAATAGTGCGGCGACCGGCAGCACCTATGATGCCAAGTGGGGAGCCAGCAGCAGCTATCCCAATACTGTTCCCACTAGCGGCACCGCCGGGCCAACGGCTGCCGACGGATTCGCCGGATTGTCCAGCAGTAATACGTGCGCCAAGTTCACGGGGACATCGGGTGCCGATGGTGCGGATATGCTCCAGGTTGGCGCGGCATACGGTGCGGCCGCAGGAAATGCCGTGGACACTAAACTCGCCAGCAATAACCTGACGTTTGCGTTTTTCATCAAAACAACGGAGTCCAATACGTCAACATCCAACCTCATTCTCAAAGACAGACATGTCGACAGTGCCCATGACTTCTCCGTCTTATTGGGCACCGCGGACGGATACACCGCTACGACATCGAAAGGCATTACGATTATCACAAATGAGAGCGACACTGCCAGCAATCGGGCCGCGTCAAGCAGCGTAACCCTTAATGACGGCAAGTGGCACCATGTAATCATCGTTCGCAACGGTGACAATGCCAGCAGCGCCGCACTCTACGTTGATGGGGTTAGCCAATCGCTAACCGCCAATACCGGCAAATATTCTACAGGCAACCCAGCTACCGTGGGACGGATCGGAAGTGGCGGCAGCAACTACGCCAACAGTTTTAAGGGGTCACTTGATGAAATCGCGCTATGGGACACCTCGCTAACTTCCACGCAAGCTCTCGCTCTGTATAACGCCGCCACCGTAGTCCCGGAGCCCTCGTCGATGGCATTGTGCGGAATGGCAGTCGTCGCCCTGCTAGCGTATGCATGGCGCAAGCGCAAGTAGTCGCGGTTTTACGGACCACATAGGAAAGGTGATAAATCGTTTTTTGCGAGAATAGGACCTGCCCCCGGTTAAAGCGGCGAGGGAACCGTCGCTTTGACCGTGATGGGCAGGCCTCGATTCAGTTTTTAATCTACAATTTTCCATTGGGGAGACGGCAACTTGAGATTTCACATAAGAAACAGTAGCAACATGCGGCTGACGGCGGCAATTATCGCCAGTGTTGTGTTGTGTGCGTCCATCACACAAGCCGCGACGGAACCGTTCACCATCGTTGCCATTCCCGATATCCAGAACGAGGTGGATTATGCACCTGCGATGCTGAAAAGCCAAGTCGACTGGATCATCAACAACAAAACGGACCAGAATATTGCATTTGTGGCTCAACTAGGCGACCTTACAAACAGCGCCACCACGACTCAATACACAAAGGCATCGAATGAACTGTATCGCATGAATGATGCCGGGATGCTTTGGAGCACCTGCATGGGGAATCATGATCTGGGAACCGACAAAGGCGCAAAGTATGACGCCTATTTCGGACCGACAAAATTCGCCGGGGAAAGTTGGTACGGCGAATCCACATGTGGCCATAGCTCTTACCAGGTTTTTAATGGCGGGGGGCGGCAATATCTTATGTTGAATTTGGAGTACGAGGCGTCTTCGACGGTTCGTACATGGGCGCAAGGAGTGCTAGACTCGCATTCGGATCTGCCCACGATCATCAATACGCATGAATACTTGAATCCCAACGGCACCATCGCCACGTATGGCACTACGCTTTGGAACGGATTGGTGAAGGACAACTCGCAGATTTTCATGATTCTATGCGGGCATCATCATAGTCAGGGCCCGAAAAACATGACTCAAACCAATGCCGATGGACAGTCTGTTTATACGCTGATGACCGACTATCAGGGCAATTCGGCAACGGATGGTTTTAATTGGGGGGACGGCTATCTTCGTCTGCTCCAGTTCGACGAGGCAAATTCGGTCATTCATGCCAAGGTGTATTCGCCATACGATACAAAGACTCCTTATCAAACGAGTGCCGCCGCCCAGTTTGACATCACGATGAACTTTAGTGAACGAATGGGAGTTATCCCGGAACCGAAAACTTGCGGAATGCTGCTAAGCGGATGCGCCGGAATGTTGGTTTACGCATGGCGAGTTCGTTGTTTCAACGCACTCCGAAGAATCTGTAACAAGGCAGCGAGTTCTGCCCCGAGATAGTTTTGCGAAAAGCAAAAGGTTTAATTCCAATCATCAGATCACCTAAAGGTCAGGTAAAATGGATAGTAAATGTCGTAAAAACGGCTTTATCTCTGTAGGGGCCGTGTGTCAACGGCTGACTGGCTATTTTTTTGTGCTG